>JBIIIF010000008.1:0-57953 GCA_044235005.1 Planctomycetaceae bacterium
CCCGCCGCAGCAGCCACTGCGGAAGCAGCGGAGGCACTTCGAAATGCTGTCCCATCAGTGGAGGAATTTGAACAGGGCCTTCCCGCGATTGATCTGCCGACCGTTGAAGAAGCCGTCGACGCAGCGGCGACAGAACTCAGCACTGCACCCGACATTAACTTCCCGGAACTGGATGCTCAGGATGCAGCGGAAGCACAGGGAAATACTCCTCTCGTGAACACCCCGCAATTACCGGAATCGGTTCCTGCAGAAGCTTCGGGCACTCCTTTGCGAAGCGTTGATGCAGAACGTCTTCAGCAGATTGCTGAGCAGGATCGACGGACTCACCAGCAGCGACTGATTCAGTCACGATCTGGCCAGGCCGGCTTCAAAGGATTCTGCCCTGTCGAACTTCGTGACCGACGAGAATTGATCGATACCAATCCACAATTCACCGCGACCTTCGGACTCCAGACCTACACGTTCTCGTCCGCAGAAGCCAAAACCGCGTTTGAAGCCGACCCGTCTCGCTATGCTCCGGCCGCTGGTGGCAGTGACGTTGTGCTGCTGGTCAACAGTGGTGAAGAAGAACAAGGCATGCTGGACTATGCATTGTGGTACCGCGATCGTCTCTATCTTTTCCGATCACGTGAAACCATGGCCATGTTCAACAAAGATCCTCAAAGGTTTGCGAACCAATATTGATTCAGAAGCGGGGGGACTCTCCTTCAGAGTCTGAACTCGCACACGATTGATTCAATCCTCGTGCAGGGAGCATTCGTCACTGGTGCTCCCTTTTTTCGTTGATAGAAAAGAAGCAACTGTCCGACTGGAACGGAGCCAAATCCTCGGCAACACCAATACCTGAGTATTCCAAAACGAAGAATGCTTTTGGGGCCATGTGCGAGACCTGCAGTGGCACTCTGTGTGACTGAAAATTGTCCGATCGCATGGCTTCTACCCTGCAGCGAGACTTCATTGTGTCAAAGATTGCGATGTATTCGGCAACATAAGCCCACTGAGAGTACTTCAAGCCCCGCAACGATTGCCGAATCGCCGTGTGATCGGCAAAAAATGCCGGGCTGTTGTTTCTCCAGATCGCCTCTAACGCCAAAAACAAGTATTTCTTTTGAATGCAGCAAAGTTTTGTTCAGAAACATCAGGAACACGTGTTGACTCATTCGGCCGACCGGCGATATCACTCGGCCTCTCAACGAGGATTCACCTGCTGAATCCAAAGTGCTCCTTTCAATTCTCCTCTCGATCTTTCCGGATTCACTCCGGACCACTGAACTGTTTTCTGACTCTGAACTTTTTGGTTGGTGCCTCACACTTTCCGAATTCAGTCATTTTCAGAAACGATTCAGTCCCCTCTCGTCGCTCTCCCCTCTGTCTCTCCCCTCTGATCTCAGATTGAGGAAATCATGAACGAGTTCCCGAACGGCGCTCATCATGAGCCGCATATCCTGCGGTTCCCCCAGCCAACATCCGCTGCACCTGCAACTCCGCAGGCAGCCACACCTGAAACAACAGAAGCACCAAACCGCACGGTTCTGGTGTTCTCTCCTCGGCCAGGAGCTCGTCAGTTACTCGCTGACGACGTTCGAAAGCGAGGAATGCAGGTTTGTGAAACGGACAGCCCGGATGCCATGCTGTTTCACTTGAGCCGTCAGGAATTTGCCTGCTGCATCATTGATGATGCGGATACGGTCTCACGAATTCAGGAAGTCAACGCAGCGATCCGCAGCCACTCGAAAGCGGCTCAGGTCATCTGCATCGTCGGCGAGGATTCTCGCTGGGGACGTGAAACGGTTCCAACCTTCGAATGCGAAGTGATGGAACGTCCTTATTCAGCATCTCGCTTCGGCGCAGCTCTGCTGAACGCTCTGAAACGCGGCGAACTTATCCGCGAAAACGAGAAACTGCGACGTCAGCTGCTCAATCGCAATCTGATGGATCTGGTCGGCAGCACGCCAGCCATGCAGTCTCTGCGTGAGTCCATCCGCATCGCTGCTGATGACGATCGCACAGTTCTGGTTCGCGGCGAACCGGGCAGCGGAACGACTCTGATTGCTGAAGGCCTGCATCGCTGCAGTCGCCGAGCTGGCAAGCCGTTCCTGCGAATCGACTGCAGCCTGCACTCGGTAGAAACTCTGGAACATCAGCTCTTTGGTGATGCAACTCCGGATGGCTTCCCCGGCTATCTGAAGATGGGTGATGGCGGCTCAATCCTGCTCGACAATGTCGACACGGTTGCTCTGCCATTCCAGAAACGTCTGGCTCAGTTGCTTGAACAGCGAGCCGCTGCGGTACTTCACGGAACGATGGATGGACCCAACATCCGGTTCATTGCGGCAACGCACTGTGACCTGAATCGACTGGCCATGGAAGGCCGGTTCCGTGATGACCTGCTGCAGCACCTCAGCGGAATTACTCTGCAGTCGCCACCACTGCGAGTTCGCACGAACGATATTCCTTTGCTGGTCGAACACTTCATCAGTCAGATCTCACTGAAGGAAGGTCGCCCGCCGCGACAAGTCAGTGCAGAAGCCATTCGAGTTCTCGAAAGCCATCCGTGGCCGGGAAATGTTCGCGAACTGCAGAACGTTGTTGAACGCTGCTGTACTGTCGATGTCACAGAAATGATCGGTCCTGAAGATCTGCGACCATGGTTGCAGAACGATACGATCGAAGAGGGTGCCGAGTGCGTTGGTATGACGCTGGCCGAGATGGAACGGAAGCTGATAGAATCAACGTTCGCTCGCTGCAACGGCAACCGTGAGAAGACGGCTCAGATTCTGCAGATCGGTCTGCGAACTCTGTCCGGAAAGCTCAGAGAATACGGCTACCCTCCACGAGGCGGTCCCGGATCCAACATCAAGCGTCCTGTTGTTCCTGCAGCGATTGTTGCAGAACAGCGTCGAGCCGCCTGATACGAATCACTACGAAAAGAACCTCCCCCCTCCAGAAAAGGGCGAGCTTTCCCCCGGAAGCTCGCTCTTTTCTTTTGCGCTATGTGTCAGGGAATTCGGTAGAGATTTGACCGGAACGGCTGATATGCTTCCCGTTGTGTCTGCCTGAATCAAAGCAGACCTGCTGTCACTTTCAGAGGATGTCCATGAGCATCATCACCGCCAACGAACCTGGGATTCTGGAACCGCTTCGACAGAAACTAATGACTGTCGAAGAGTTCCTGGCGATCCCGGACGACGAAAATATTGAACGGGACCTTATCCGAGGTGAAGTGAAGGAACGGGTGATGACTCGCCGTGGCCGCCGACATGCTTCAACAGAAGCAAAGATCACTTACTTTCTGATGAACTGGGTACAACAAGAACGTCAAGGCAATGGCAAGGTCTACTCTGGCGAAGTCGGCTGCATCCTTCGACACTCTCCCTCCTCAACGGTCGGCATTGACGTCGCTTACATCACGGCGGAACATGCCGCTCGCCAAACGGACGCTTCACGCCTGATAGAAGGTCCACCGGCACTGGCCGTTGAGATTCTGTCACCGAACGACACTCAGGAAGCAATCGTCGAAAAGATTGACGAATACCTCGCCTGCGGTGTGCCAATGGTGTGGATTGCCGATCCTCATTTTCGCACCATCACAATCCATCGACCCGCGATGGCCCCGGAATTTTTCACCGAAGCCCAAATACTCTCCGCTGAAAATGAACTGCCTGGTTTTGGCGTGATCGTCCGGAATCTGTTTGAATAATCAGGCTGCACCAATTTGCCATTGTTTGACAGCATCGAGCGGCCAGATCAACATCAGGACGTTAAGCAACAATGAGTCGCGAATTGTCAGCAACAGACACATTTCCGTCAGCAGAAAAAACACGATCGAACGACGAAACCCCAGTTGCCGTGCCAACACGTATCCAACGACACAGGCGATGAGATCTCCGCCAGAGTTGATAATCGAATCTCCAAAATAATCTTTGGAGATTGTGGCTGCTCGATAGCGTTCGATGATCATCGGGGAGTTCTCCAGAATCTCCCAGCCTGCCTCCAGCAAGACAACCGTCAGAAAACGACTCGATTCCGAGACCCTCTGCGGCAGCCAATACAACAGCCCCCACAAAACGACGCCGTGAAGCACGTGCGTAAAAAAGTACGGATCCACAAGGTGCTGCGAATTGTGTGACGACCAGATGTCCCACGACCACGGGGACAGACCGCCACATTTGCACCACAAAGGCTGGCCCATCAAATGAAGGATGACTGCCATCACCATGCCGACCGCGACAGTGCTCCATCGCGAACGCCGAGAATCAGTGGCGGCGATCTCCTTCTGTTGCTCTTCTGTCAGCATTCCTACCTGACCTTCGTCAAAACCATGGTCGTGAATCTGCGAAGTGATTAGAACAATGTTTTCTGACTTCGCATACCCCTCGCTGCTTCTTCTCCGGGCCAGACAGGCATCTCGGGCACTATGGCATCGTACTGCCGAACAGCGTTGTGCATCCGGCGAGCAAACTCGGGGGCGAATTTGTCGTCGGGGGCGTGTGTAAAAACAAACGGCTTCAGACCCTGACGAATCCACTCGGCGATAACCGGAGCCCATTCATTGATCCATGGCGTGACATCGTTCAGGTTGTTCCGACCAACAATACGAAGAAAAGGATGTTCGCCAGTGACTGTCTGTCGAATCGGAGTCTTCGGCTTGCGACTCTGCGAGATCTTTTCGACATCATCTGCCGGCGGCTTCGAGTACAGACAGCGGCTGTCAAACAGCACTTTGTCCATACGAAGCTCTCGCAGCAGATCATCCAGCCAGAGTTCGTTAGGTCCCAGGTCGTACCAGTCGAAGTGCCGTACCTCAACGGCCCAGGGCATGTACGTCGGAAGCACGCGCAGGAAGTCTTCGAGGACATTACGTTCGCCAGGAGAAAAGTCCGGCGGCAATTGCAAAAACGACGGGCCAAGGCATCGATACACGTCCAGCACGCCAGCGACTTCGAGAAATGCTTTCAGCTCTTTCCCCGCATTCTGAAGTCGCTTGTCGTGGGAGATCGATCGGGGCATCTTCAGAGAAAACTGGAATCCCTTCGCGACCGATTCAGCCCAGCGCTTCGCCGTGTCCAGATTCGGCAGAGCATAGAACGTGCTGTTGCCTTCGACAGTTTGAAAAATCTTCGAATACTGCCCCAACCAGTCGGCTCTGGGAGCCTTCGCCGTATACAGCGAGCCTCGCCAGTGATCACACGCCCAAACGGGACAGCCAAGATAAAGGGGATTCGAAGCAGACATGTTGAAAAATCAACCGCATCAGAAAACCGGAGATGAAAACGATTGTCGAACTATTCTCAGCCGTCAGGATCATCCAACAACTCTCTGAGCCGCGTCGATAACTCACCCGAGTAACGTTGACACCAGGACTCATCAATCAATCCTATGGAGATCATATCCAGAATATGCACCTGATCTTTACGTCGAAATGACGTCAGCTTCATTCGCACCAGTGATTCCAGAGGAAGAGTCTTCGCCGACTGAATCACTTCGAAGGGTTCCACATTCGGAACAGGTTCAGGGTACTCTTCTCGCACCTTTTCCCCGGCGAAAATCACATGCACCGCATCGCGAGCCCCTGCATTGGGGCCATCCAGAAACATGCTGACGGCTGCAGAGGGGCGATAGAGAAATCCGGCCTGCTCAAGGACTTCAATGGCTCGGGGCAAATCGCTTCGATTGAGAATAATGTCGACATCACGAGTATTCCGGACAACGGATTCATCCACCTGAGCGACCCACAATTGGACCGCGTTTCCGCCGATCACAGCATACGGGACCTCCGCGGCATTCAGCGCTTGCGTCACTCGGCGAAGTCGATCCTTGACGATTTCTACAGCTCGCTCAATCCGTTCCCAAAGGACATCACCCGTATATTTGACCGGAATCATTTCGTCACCTCAAACCATACGATACCAGTCACTTCGCCAGAACCAAACGTCTTCACAGAAGAATTATCTCACTTCGGACCGCGATGATGCCTGAACAAGGCCTGCTCCGCTACATGTCTGAAGTAACAGTGGCTATACTCCCCTGATCTCTTGTTTCTCGATCTGACATCCAACACATCCCACGGCGGGGAGATTTCTGGTGGCCACTCGAATTCTAAGCATTTCCGGCCTGCGCGGCATTGTTGGTGATGGACTTGATCCCGTTTACGTTTCACGTTTCGCGGCGGCATTGGGCACCATCTTCTGCGGCGGAAAAGTTGTCGTAGCCAGAGACGGCCGATCGACCGGCCCCATGATTCATCAGGCTGTTGTCTCTGGGTTGCTCGCCACTGGCTGCGAAGTGCTGGATGCAGATGTCTGCACAACTCCAACCTGTGGTGTCCTGGTCAAGCATTATCAGGCGGCAGGCGGTCTGCAGATTACCGCCAGTCATAACCCGATCGAATGGAACGGCCTGAAACCATTTGCTCCGGATGGCTCGGTCTTCAATAAAGATCTTGGACAACAGTTGATCAACATTCTGGAGACAGACGCGATCGCCTGGAAAAACTGGTCCGGTATCGGCAAAGTGACAAAACTTGTTGATCCTTCAAAGCCGCATATCGACAAGGTTCTTTCACTGGTCGATGTGGAAGCGATTCGCAAGAAGAAGTACCGAGTCGTCCTCGACTGCAATCATGGTTCTGGTGCCACTTGCGGCCCTCGTTTGCTGGAAGCCCTGGGATGTGAAGTGGTCGTTCTGGGGGGAACTCCGGATGGTCGCTTCGAACATATTCCTGAACCCACCGAAAAGAATCTCGGCGACCTTTGTCGAGCCGTCATCCAGCATAAAGCCCACGCTGGTTTTGCTCAGGACCCTGACGCAGACCGCATGGCGATCGTTGATGGCGACGGCCGCTACATCGGCGAAGAACTGACTCTGGCACTTGCTGCAGATTTTGTGCTTGAACGTCGCAAAGGTCCGTTCGTTGTCAACGGCTCAACCAGTCGCGTCACCGCCGACATCGCGGCCAAACATGGATGCCAGTTTCACCGCAGTTATGTCGGGGAAGCTCATGTGTGTGCCAAGATGAGATCTGTGCATGCAGTGCTTGGCGGCGAAGGAAACGGTGGCGTCATCGAGCCAGCCGTTGGATACGTTCGTGACAGTTTGGTCTCGATGGCCTATGTGTTGGCAGGCATGACGGACAAGAAGAAGACTTTGGCGAAGTGGGCCGATTCTTTGCCGTTCTACACCATCGTCAAGGACAAGATCACCTGCCCTGCGAATGCGGTTCCTGCGGCCTGTGAAGCTCTGCGAAAAGCCTTCCCCGACGCGGAAGCCCGCGACGGCGACGGGCTGCGACTCGACTGGTCCGACCGCTGGGTCCAGGTCCGCGCCAGCAACACCGAACCTATCATCCGCATCATTGCTGAGGCTCCGGAGACAAAAGATGCTGTGAAACTGATCGATCAATCAATGAAGGTTGTGGAAGCAGCAGTCGCCCCGTTCGTTGAATAGGTCATCGGCGGACGATCAGGTTTCAAACGCTGAACTGCGCAATTTGAACGCCGACGGGATGAAACTCCGGTTCTGCCCCGTTTTTCCGCGACTTATCGAGGAACGTTCCAGCATTTTGAAGCATCAAACCGTCTATCATTCAGTTTGATAAAACCGGATCTTCCAATTTTTTAAATCGACGATCGGTTCAGCGGACCGGGAACACTCGCGCGAATTTCGCTGGCATCATTGTCAATGACGGATCATTCGGGGACATTATCCTGACTGATGGTCCTGACTGGTTGAATACCCTGAAAACAGGACAATGCCTAACGCTGCGAATATGCAGGGCTGATGTAGCCGCTGGTCTCCCGGAAAGTCTTATTATGCACAATCACAAGTACGTTGAACGCTTCATCAATCTGCTGGACCCGAAGAACAACACGATCTTCAACATGTCCGTTGAAGAAGCGACAGCACGGCTGGGGTCGGGAGATCCGGCGAAGGTCCGTGAGATTGATGGGCAATTTGCATTGGTGCATCAGAACGGGCACATCATTCGGATGGCTCGATCGATCGGTCGGCCGATGCGGTACTTTCTGGCCAAGCAGGTGGCCGGACCTTGTCTGATCGTGGCCGAGCGTATCGATGAAATCGCAAACTGGCTGAAGAGAGAAGGCCTGGCCGAACAGTTTCATCCGTCTTACACGCGCATGGTGCCCGCTCATCATATTCAAGAGTTGGCCCTGATTGGCTGTCCGGATCCCAGCCCGGCGTGTACTCGATTCTTCACTCCGGAACGAAATCGACTGAGCAATAATCTGGATGAAATTGGTTACGCTTACATCGCCGCGATGCAACAGGAAGTCTACCGCTGGCTGGACCAAGTTCCTTCGACGGCACCCATCGGGGTGCTCTTCAGCGGCGGTATCGACAGCGGTGCAGTTTTCCTGGCGATCTATGATGCCTTGCTGAAGCGAGGAGAATCCCCAGGACGACTCAAGGCGTTCACACTGTCACTGGATTCACGGGGTCAGGACGCGGCGCAGGCTCATGAATTCCTGTCAGCACTGGATCTCGGATTGTTTCTGGAGGTGATCGATGTACCACGGAACGCCATCGATTACCGCGAAGCCGTGCGAGTCATCGAAGACTACAAACCTCTCGACGTGCAATCGGCGGCCATGTCACTGGCTCTATGCAAAGAGATTCGCAACCGATACCCGGAATGGATTTATCTGGCAGACGGTGACGGCGGCGATGAGAACATGAAGGACTATCCCATCGAAGAGAACAGTGAACTCACCATTCGCAGCGTGCTGAACAACCCCCTGCTCTACCATGAAGGCTGGGGAGTAAATGCCGTCAAACATTCTCTGACTTACAGCGGAGGTCAAAGTCGTGGCCATGTTCGCTCCTGGGCGCCGGCCACGATGCTGGGATTCCGAGGATTCAGTCCGTTTGCTTTGCCGAACGTGATCGAAGTATCTGAGGGAATTCCGTTTATCGAACTCACCGACTGGCAGCACGACAAACTTTATCAGCTCAAGGGAGAAGTCGTGCGTCGCGGGATTGAACAGATCACCGGGCACACGATGTCAGTGTTCGAGAAACGCCGTTTCCAGAAGGGAGCAACTGAAGACTCAACCTTCGAAGCGTTGTTTCCAAAGAACGAACTCCCCTATCGACAGGCCTTCGCAGAACTCTATGCTCGATAGCGGCTTATTGATTCACCCGCCACCGTCCCCGCGTCGGTGGTTTAAAGGATTTTGCACCACCAAAGACCAGTGGTGCGGAAGTCTGCAGGCCCTTGAGGCAGGTTCAGGGGTATTGAGTAAACAGGTCACAAGTAACAAGCCGCCCCCACCTGAAACTCTCCAGAACCAAGCCGCCCCATGAAAGATTCAGGAGCCAAAGAGTACGCCGTTCTCAACGGTACCGTCGTATTGCCCGATCGATTGCTCGAAGACGGCATGGTCCGCTGGAAAGGGTCGTCGATCGTCTCCGTCGGTAAACGTCGCCGACTACCCAAGAGTGTTGAGCAGATCGATGCCGACGGCGGATATGTTTCGCCCGGATTTATCGATATCCACGTGCATGGCGGAGCCGGCGCCGACTTTATGGATGGCACGCCGGAAGCTGTCCGAACGGCCTGCGAAGCTCACGCGCGGCACGGAACGACTACGATCTTTCCAACAACGACGACGGGCAGCTTCAAAAGTCTGATGGCCATGATTCAGGCCTGTGCAACGGTACGAAAGAACTCAGAGAAATCATTAGTTCCAAACATCGCCGGAGTTCATTTATACGGCCCCTACTTTGCCGAAGACAAGGTCGGATGTCATTCGAAAGACGGTTGCCGCCCCCCAAAGATAAGCGAATATGAAAAGTACCTCGCCACAAAGATGATTCGCATCGCCACATGCGCTGCTGAACTTCCTGGAGCATCCAACTTCTACGCATTGGCTCGTCGGAACAAGTGCCTGGTCACCTGCGGACATTCGAACTCCAGTTGGTCGGAGATGCAGACGGCCTTCAACGCCGGGATGAGACACGTGGATCACTTCTGGTGCGCGATGAGTTCCGTGCCGTCGATGCGACAGCGGTTCAATGTCCCGATGCAGGCCAGCATGGCAGAGTTCGTGCTGATGAATTCGGAGATGAGTACGGAAGTCATTGCCGACGGCTGTCATCTGGCTCCGGAGCTTCTGGAATTCGCCTACCGCATGAAGGGCGTGAATCGTCTTTGCCTTGTCACCGACTGCAACCGCGCGCTGGATATGCCGCCGGGAGAATACATCTTTGGGCACTCAACGGAAGGCACCAAATTCCGCAGTGATGGTCACGTGGGCTGGGCTCCCAATGGCAGTCTGGCCAGTTCCATTGTTGGCATGGACCACATGGTCCGACACATGAAAGCAAGCACATCAGCAAGCCTTCCCGACATCATTCGAATGGCCAGCCTGACTCCCGCAGAACGAACTGGAATTGCTCGCAAGACTGGAAGCCTTGAAGCCGGAAAACAAGCGGACTTGATAGTTCTCGATTCAAAGCTGGCTGTCCAGAAGGTTGTTGTTCGTGGTCGACTAACACTCTGAAATCTTCAGAACTGATAGTCCCACAGCGAAAGCTCGCGACTGAACAGGGCTTCGATTTTCCTGCGGCAGTGGGATTCGATCAGCTCGGAATAGTGTCGTCGGTCCGTGCGATGCGCGGCCTTGGCCGTGGGCAACCGCAATGACTCCGGAAGTCCGACGGCCAGACGGATCTCTTCCAGGTCTGCACTCAGATTTTCGTATCGCCCAACTCTGTTTACGCAGACAGTTCCCGTCGAATCCGTATAGAGTTCGATACCACGCTGAGTCAGCAAGTGAATTTCGGGGCCATCCAAAAACTCTGCCAGCGTTGGTCGCGGATCCGACTTGTGGCACCAGAAATACAGTGAGATGACTCGATCAAACGGGTTTCGCTCGAAGCAAAACTTGTAGTAGTCGCTCCAGGTCTTTTCGCCAATCATGCCGCGTACTTCATGAGCGGGTATATGATTGTAGAACTTTTTTCTTCTACCCAGAAAGATCGCACGCGTCAGCTCAACAGGACTATGTTGCCGCAGGGGAACTCGATAATTCTGCGGCCCGCGATAACCGAGACCTCGGCGAATCTCTTCATCAGGCGCGGAGATTGGCGTGATGATGTCCTGATCACCCAGAAACTTCGACAGAGCAATCTCGATGCTGGTGCCAGCCGTCTTGGCGGTCTTCAGAAAGATGAATCGATACTTGTGCGAGACAATCATGGACGCATTCGAGGCATGGTGATTCGTCAGGCCGCAGCAGGAATCGACTGTTGAGAATCTGCATATTCGCGGGTCCACGAATCATCCGTTTCGTAACCCATCTCGATCAGCACATCAGGAAGTTCCGGCAACTCCTGAAGCAGTGATCGAATTCTGTCACGATGACAAGCCTCCCGCCAGCGAAGCACATTACTTTCATCCAGCTCGCGGAGGCCATTGAGAGCTCGACCATCGAATCCGGCGGGGACATTCTGGTGAAAGTCGCGAAATGGACGACTCACCTGACAGCCGGTGAGTTTTGCAAACTGCGATTCCACAAAATCGGGTCCGCAAACAACATCTTCATAACGAATCGACAAGACATCATCTGCGTTTGCAGCCCACTTCCAATGCCGATAAATGTGTCGCCACTGATTGGTCGTCACGAAGTATTCGCTCGGCCTGGAAAAATGCACCGAAGTCAGAACTGCGCGAGGATCGCGGTGCATCACGATGAACTGAACTTCCGCTGAGTGTGACGCATAGAAGTCGCGAAGCTCCTGAATGAGGAAGATGTCTTTCGGTCGTTTCGTCATGACGCAGGCATGAGTGCGTCGGCCGTACTTTGCGAATTCAAGAGCCCGTCGTTCACGACCAAATGTTTTGACCCCGGCAACGCAGGATTCAATCATCAGTTGAAACAGCGTCGTCCCGCTGCGAGGAAATCCGCAAACGACAACATGCTGACGCAGTGGTGTTGCTGGAAGCTTTCCGGAATCCTGGAGTTTCACCAGCGGTCGAAGCAGTGGTTGAATCAGTGTTTTCGGAAACTGAAACGTTGGTGTGTACCGGCTGATCGATTCCGGAGGAAGTTCGGGACGAACCATCGATCTTCCCTTCATCGCAGAGGAATCCGAACCTCAGAGATCAGAGTCCCAAGGCCACGGAGATTTGCATTCGCGGCATCGCCGGATGAGGGCACTGACAGCAGGTCCGCGATTCGAAATCCTGACGAGATCGGGCTGTTCGCTGAAAGACATCGCTCAACGACAATACGCGAGCATCGATCAGCCTCTGAAAATGACTTTGTAGACGCCGATAAAGGTCGCCCCCGTAACCAGTCGCTACTGGCCGTCACCATTGATGAGCGGATCAAACGCTGAATATTGGAAGAGATTCTTCCGGGCGCGGTCGGTTCCAATTCGAGCAGTCCAACCTGAGCTCCTGCGGTCAGAGCTTCATAGATCATGGACATACTGTCGCAAGTCACCCAAACGGTCCCGGTACGCGCAAGCTGATCAGGAAGCCACTCAGCGGACGTGTTGTCGGGAGTCATCAGACGAACGTCCGGCAACTTTGCCTGCAGCTGCTGCAGGAAGCTCATTGGGGTACGTTCAGAGGCAGCGATCGTCCACTGAAGCGGAGTACTCGCGATGACGTTTCGAACCTGCTGAGCAATACTCTCATCGGACCAGCGAAAGTGTTTCGAAAGGCCGCCAATCAGGATCAGCCCATGATCTGCAAGCTGCTTCTCCGAAGGACGAATTCGATTGAGCGCCCCTTCCGTACGAACGACATTAGCCGACTGAAAGCGAAGTGTATCGTGTTCCGGAATCAGACAGAGATCAAACAGGGCGACGGGAAGACTGGGCTTCATGATGACAACCGAGCGTCCCCCGTATCTTTGGCTACAGGCGAGCAGCGGCAGATGCGTCGAGTGTCCTGCACCAATCAACAGATCAGGCGCGGGAAATGAGTCCACATGCTGCAGGCGACCCGGAAGGAAACTCCGGAGACCTTTCATGTCATCATCGACAAATACGTCGAAGACTTTGACGCTGCGGATCCGCTCCAAAGCTTCCGACAAGCCCCTGACCTGGTTCTCGTGCCCAGGTCGGCCGTCAAGAAATCTCCAGACCACAGTCGTGCGTTCGCGAGTCATGACGACGTCCTGCTTCAGGCGGCTCGACGGAGAGAAGTTTCCATCTGGAGCAATCGGGAATAGTCGGGAGTTGTTTTCAGCAGATCTTCGTGACGGCCAATCGCCGAGATTCGCCCTCGATCCAGTACAACGACACGATCAATCAGATCAAGAAACGTCTGATTGATCACGTGTGTGATAATGAACGTTGTTCGGCCTCGGCTGAATTCTCGAAGTGCCTTGTAGATCAGGTTTTCACTCTCCGCATCAATTGCTGATGTGGCTTCATCAAGAATGAGAATTGATGGATTGCGAAGAATGGCTCGCGCCAGAGAAATTCTCTGTTTCTGACCACCAGACAACCGCTGTCCTTTTGCGCCGACTCTTGTATTCATCCCTTCGGGCAGAGTCAGAATAAACTCTGCGGCATGAGACATGCGGATTGCCTCTTCAACCATTTGAGCATCAGCATCCGGGTTTCCGTAGAGGATGTTGTTGTAGACCGTGTCATCAAACAGCATTGTGTCCTGAGTAACAATACCAATCTGATCCCGCAAATCTTTCGAGGTCACGCAGGCGATATCTACACCATCAACCTTGACCGCGCCATCGGTGGGATCCATCAGTCGTGGAATTAAACTTGTCAGCGTCGACTTGCCGGACCCGTTTCCTCCCACGATCGCGACGACTTCTCCAAAATTCACTTTCAGGCTGATGTCGTGCAACGACAACGGATGAGAATTCGCGCTTCCCGCAGACTGGTACCGGAAAGACACATTTTCGAACTCAATGGACTCGCAATGACGTGGAAGTACAACTGGTGCCTCAGGTTCCGGAACCATAGTCTTCAGGTCGATCACTTCGAACACTCGATCAGCGGCCGACATTGATCGTCGCATGATCGGCAGAATCCCGGACAGCTTTCTCACAGGGTCCAGTACGCCAGCAAGCAATGCATACAAAGTCGCCAACTCGGCCATTTCCAGCGGTCGAGCCGCCAGTTTAATTCCGGCAATTTGGTCCGTCCGGTTCAGAACCATGTAGGCTCCGGGAATAAGGATCGAAATGAATGCGATGATTCCCAGCAGTTCAGTAGCTGGACGAACCAGCGCAGTGACACGGACCAGTTTCTGAGATCGGTTGTAGTATTCCGTGTTGGCATCCACCAATTGCTGCTGGTGACGATCCTGACGGCCAAACGCCACAACAATTCTTACGGCATCCAGCGTCTCTGAAATGCAATGATAAATGCTGGACATCGTTTCGAGCGTCTGTCGCGAGGACTTTCGCAGGGCTTTGCCGGATCGGCTGAAAAGCAGTCCAATCAAAGGCAGCACAAGAATACCAACAGCCGTCAGTCTCCAATTGATATAGAGGGCCACAATGATGCACAGGACGGCCTTCAGTGGTTCACGAACCAGATCAGCCCCAAACAGACGAAGCCCCAGCCCCATTTCGCCCACGTCATTCGTCAGCCGCGACGTAAGGTTTGATGTACCAATTCCAGCCAGTGACTGACAATCCAGCTTCAGTGCGTTCCGAAAGACATCAGCACGGATATCGTTGGAGGCTGCATTGACGAGGCTTCCCACCAGGATCTCCTGGAAGTAAATGAAGATGCCCTTGACCACCGTGGCAGAAACGACGAGCCCCAGAATCAACAGGATCGTCTTGAACTTATCTTCAGGAACGTACGGCAGGATCACATCTTTTGTGACCTGACGAGTCAGCAGAACCTGAGAGGCATCATTGATTTTTCTCTGCACGCGAGCATGCTCAGCGACATCAGAATCCTTTACTGCATCCAGATTCTGCTGATAACCCTGAATCTCAGCCTTCAGCTCGGAGATCTCCCGATCCACATTGGCATGCAGGCTGTCGCCTTCGAAAAGCACGCGGACAATCGGAAACGTGATGGAGAGATTCAGTGACCAGAACGCCGAAACCAAAAGCGCACATACGATGGAAAGAACGATTTTCTTTCGATAGGGCCACGCATAGGTTCCGAGACGAATGAGCTGCTGCATATTAAACACTTCTTATCGACGTTGACGGCTACCCTTGTCTATACATACTTCAACCGGCATCTGCACTAAGCGGCGCGTCTCACAGCCTTAACGTGCCACCCAAAGGTTGCCAATTCGCTGGACTTCCGCTGGTTTCTGGGACCATCCATCGCGGCCAGCAAACGGATACTCATGCGAGCCGCCCAGAGGCACACAAAACTGAGTGGATCAAGCGGAATCCCACTGTATCTGCGACGAACCGATCCGATGCGGCCCATCTCCTGATCCATCAGATCAAAGTAGCCACCGTTGGCTTCCATCGTCACAATTTCGAAGCCCTCGGACTCGATGTGCTTGTTGTAAAAGTACTCGGAGAAGCCCGTCGCATAATGATAAGGAGCAAAATGAGTCCAACTGCAAAACGGTGCCGTGATGATAAGAGTGCCACCGGGCTTTACCATCCGAGTGAGTTTCTGAATTGCGCGAACCGGATCGACCACGTGTTCGAGGACCTCGGTACACATCACGCAGTCGAACAGTTCGTCTTCAGGAATGTCGTAGAGATCACACACGAAATCCAATTGATGAAAGTCAAACTCTCCCGTGTGCAATCCGTGCTTGTTACCGGCACCGTCGTATTGCGCAATATCCTGTGCTTTGTAGATCAGATGGCTGCAGTCCTTCTTATTCGGACACTCTCCAGCCCCGACATCCAGAATCGTGCTGCCGGCAGGAATAGCAGCCAGAGTCTGCCTGAGCCATGAGTTTCTGGCATCCAGATTCTTAATGCGTCCGAACATAATGATTGCTTTCCGATGAATTCCATTTCAGCAGAACTTCAGAGCGATGAACCCTGGTCGCCGAAGCCTTTTCCAGCCCGCGACGACAGCCTATGCAGGAAAGGCAGTGGTTCTTTCCGCGGTAGTCGGCACCTTCATGCAGCTTTTGATTTCTGCAGATACTTATTCCGAAGAAACAACATATCGCCATGGCGGCGGGGAGTACTCATGGACGTGAATCCACGGCTCTCCAGAAACGTCTTCACTTCCGGAAACAGAACTCCGCCTTCGTAGTATGGCCGAGTCGACACTTCGACAATCACGGCACTGGCGCGAGACAAGGTGGACTCAGCACCCTTCAGAACCAGCAACTCCGCGCCCTGGACATCGACGATCAACACATCACATTGGCTTGCGTATTTTGTTCCGGACAGCAATGTGTCCAGCGTGCGCGACGTCACCGACTCAACGACGCCCGTAACGTTGACCGCTGGCCAGCGAGTTCTCAGTTCCGATGTTGGCGCAAAAATCGAATTCGACTTCCCATCGTTGCTGAACGACTGAAGCGCCAACTGGTCGCCATCCTTTTCCGTCAGCAGAGCACAACACGCTTCATGTTGGGCAGTCCCCTGATGGCTCTCCAGCACTGTCGAAAGTCGCCCATAAACTTCCGGAGAGCCTTCGATCCACAAAACGTGCCGATAACCGCATTCTTCGTACAGGTGCCGTTCCTGAGCCAGATGAGCGCCCACATGCACCAGGGTCTCAAGCTTAAGGTCGGCTGGTGCCAACTGACGAAGCAGCCGAATGGGATCCGTCTTGCGCCGGAGGTATTTGCGGATGTAATTGAACAACGGACTTCCTCCAATGAAGCTCTTCTTTCGCACATCCCATGCGAATCCTGATCAGCTTTGGAACGGTATTGGTTTTGCCTGATCCATGCAAGATGTGATTTGCCTCAGAACACACCGGCCTGCAATCCGCATTGCGTTAACTGCTCACTGTCAAATAGACTCCTGCAACTCGTTAGCTCGGGAAGCTTCCTGTGATACTCCAGCGGCAGTTGTGTTGTCTTCTGCCTGTTGCACCTGCAATCAGGTGATCCTGTTTAGGGAGCCTCCTGAAGATTGATCGTTCTCCTGGGGTCGGGGTCTGCGTCCTGTCCGTGCTATTCTGTCTGATTGTTGTCTGCCTGCCGGTGTCGAGATGAACCGTCCGATCTCAGTAGTTTGCCTGAAATGGGGGACGCCTTATCCTCCGGAGTATGTGAACGTCCTGCAACGGGCGGTCAGCGATCACCTTTCGTATCCGCATCGGTTTATCTGTATCACAGATACGCCCGAAGGCCTTTCTCCGGATGTTCAGGTCATTCCTCTTCCTGAGATTCCGATTGAGCGTCCCAAGTGGAATACAGGTTATTGGCCCAAACTGGCGGTCTTTAGACAAGGGATTTTCGCGGACGAAGAAATCGTTCTTTATCTTGATGTTGATATCCTTGTGGATCAGTCACTGGACCCGTTTATCGATCTGATCGATCGCGAGAAGGGCCTGCGAATTATTCGAGAATGGAATCCGGATATCTGGCGACTTCTGCCGGTCAGTATGCGACCTGATCGCGGCGGAAATGGTTCTGTCATTGGTTTTATTGCCTCCGAACAGACGCACTTGTTTGGCGACTTTGCTTCGGACCCCTATGGCATTGACGGTAAGTTCGGCATCGACCAGATCTACATTACTCGTCAGGCCGCCAAAAGCCGCTATTGGCCCGATGGATGGTGTGCCAGCTTTCGAAGGTCCTGTGTGCCTCATTGGCCGCTGAATCTGCTGTGGCCCAAAATTCGCAAGGCAAACGGTGCTCATATCTTTGTTTTCCACGGAGTTCCGAATCCGACCGATATGGTCGCTGATGGAAACTACCGCTGGGGAACACGGTGGCGTTATGGTTTCGGGCCGGTCAAGTGGGTTCAGGACTATTGGCGCGCCTACTCTCGTAAATCATGACGAATGTCACATTGCAGCGTTTTTCTGATTCCTCCTAGAATGCGGATCATCGCAGCTAATGGAGAATGTGCGGTTCGTTACCAAAAAGTCAGGATGACCCAATGAAGAAGCGGCTTAAGTTAACCATTCGAACAGCGCGAGCGATCCTGCAGGCCTTTGCCTTTCGACTGACGGCTGCTCTTGGAAGGCGAGGCCCTTCGCGAAGCTGTCAAATTCCTGAACTGCGAAATATTCTTCAATCATGCCTGGGAGATTTTAAACGCGGCGTATTCGTCGAAGTGGGTGCCTACGACGGTGAAAAATTTTCCAACACATCATGGCTGGCAGATAACGGCTGGAGAGGCATCTATGTTGAGCCATCCCCGGAGTTCGCCGGCCTCTGTCGTCGAAGACACTGCCTGAACAATGTCGAAGTTGTAAATTCGGCCGCCGGCGAATCTGAAGGAGAAGCCGTGCTGATGCAGATGGGATCGCTCAGCACCATGAGCGCCTGCACATTCGACGCCTATCAGCACATTCCCTGGGCCAAAAACCAGATGGATTCGAGGCTGGAGCAAAAGACGACTCGGGTGCAGACGCTCGATTCTATTCTGGAGGCGAATTCCTGCCCCAAAGGTTTCGATGTCCTTGTTGTGGATGTGGAAGGATTCGAAGAGAGTGTCTTTCGCAGCTTCGACCTGAAGCGATGGCGACCGCGGCTGATGATCGTGGAACTTTGTGATGTTCATGAAGAACTGAATGTCACGGCTGAACTTGCGGACTCCGCACGACGCGTGCGTTCCCGAATCCTTGCAGCCGGGTATCAGGAAGTCTATCGGGACCACATCAACACAATCTTCGCTGTCCCGGAATGTGCAGGCCTTCAGCCCGTCAATGCTTCTCGCAGGTCGGCAGCCTGATATGACTCCAGGACCTGAAGCTGTTTCTGGTTACCGCTTTCAGGTGAGCGATCTTCGAGTTGACGATCGCCGACCGGGCGTGAGTGCCTTCATGCGCATCAGGAACGGAGCAGACTGGCTGGAAGTCTCCATCCGCAGTCATATGCCATTCTTCGACGAGATTGTCGCGGTCTACAACCAATGTAACGATGCGACACCAGAGATTTTGCTCAGTCTGCAAAACGAATTTGGGTCCGACCGGCTGCGTGTCATCCATTATCTTGATCAGGTTCATCCGCCTGGCAGTGAAGGGCATGCTCAGACGGACCCTTCATCACCCAACAGTCTGGTGAACTATTACAATTTTTCTTTGATCTCGACACGGTACAAATACGCGACCAAACTGGACGACGACCATCTGGCAATTACCGAGACGACTCAACGTGTGACTCACGGGCTGCGAAACGGAACTGCCAGGCCGAACACGATGTTCTGCTTTTCGGGGCTGAACCTGTTTCCTGGCCCTGACGGCAATCTCGGAATCCTGGACAGCGATCCGGTCTCAGGCGGAGGTGACATCGGATTCTTTCCGGTAACGAACCAGACCTATTTCGCCCACGACCGGCGGTTCGAACGATTTCGACGGGGCGCCCTTCGTCGCGAGTTTGCAGGATTCCTTTATTGGCACCTGAAGTATCTGAAACGAGACATGGGGTTCGGCAATTACGAACTCGATAAGAACCCGCAAAGCCGCTACGCAAGACGGCATACGGCTTTGCAGAATGGCCATGGAAACGCCATCGATTTGAAGCAGTTGTCCCGCGTTCGCACCCCCGGCCTCGCGATGAAAATGCTGGGCCTTTTTTCCGAGAAGTCGGCGCTGGTGGCCAGTCGAAATGCAGCCATCGCGACGGCGTTTCCGGATGGCAGTGTGCGCGAAGCGATTGAGCGGACGACTCAACGTGAATTCAATGCTCACGTCATCTGAACCCACATCATCTGACAAGGATGGACCTGATGAAGTCATACCTGATCAACCTTGACCGATCGACGGACAGGCTGGAGTTCTTTACGCGACAGGCGGAGTTGCTGGGGGTTCCCTTTGAACGGATCTCAGCAGTGGAAGGGCGCCGCCTGAGTCCGGAAGAGTTGTCCTCGGCCGTCGCCGCAACCTTTGAATTCCAGCCAATCAATGAGGGCGAGATCGGCCTGTTTATGAGCCACAAACTGGCATGGCAGAAACTGCTGGCCAGCGGCGAGCCTCATGCGGCCGTCTTTGAAGACGATGCCGTAATGGCCACAACGATGAAAGGTGTCATGGATGCGATCGATCTGGGCGTCACGGATTTCGATGTGATTAAGCTGGAAACAACATTGAGACAGGTCGTCTGTCGGAGGGAAGCTCAGCCGTTGAATTCCGGAAACGTGCTTCAGCGCCTGCTGAGCTGGCACGGTGGAACTGCAGGTTATGTCATCTCCGCTTCCTGCGCACGGCGACTCCTGTCCCTGAAGGAAAAACTGGCTGACCCGATTGATCAGGTCATGTTTAACCCCATGTCCGCTGTCAGTTCACAACTTCGAATCCTGCAGCTAAACCCGGCTGCCTGCATCCAGAAAGACATTCTGGACAAGTCGGACATCGCAGCTTTCGGAACAACGATTGATCGTAACCTGACCGGCGGAAAACTGTTTCGACATGGGCCACTTGTCGACATGCGGCGGATGATAAAGAAGCAGATCGAGCGTCAGCGACGAAGGTGGCTGGCCATGAGTCAGCAGAACTGTCAGGCGGTCATTCCGTTTACAAATGGCGAATCCCGAAAACGCGCAGCATGAGGCACTATACCCACTGGCAAATATCCGGCTCCCTTCTCAGGGTCAGGGTGACTCCATGAGTGTTGAAGCTAACGCTCTGCCGACATGCCTGCTCATAGTTTCCGGCGGGCTTGGCAATCAGCTTTTTCAATACGCGGCAGGACGATCTCTTGCGTCGACAACCAATGCACGACTTGTTCTGGATATATCGTTTTACGACAAAGGGCGCCATCGAACATTCGAGCTGGATCAGTTCCCCATTCAGGCGGACGTACAACATCGCTCATCAGGTATGACCTGGATGTCTCGAGGCAAACAACTCCTGCGATCAATAGTGCGACGCGAACAAATCTATAATGAACCACATTTTCAGTTTGATCCGAATTTCGAAAACGTTCGACCGCCGGTCACACTAACGGGGTACTTCCAGACCTATCGCTATTTCGAAAAATTTGAGCCACAGATTCGTAAAGAGCTGAGAGTACCTGATCCGGCTGACCCGGAGACCATCCAACTTAACCAGAAGTTGTCAGGTCAGAATCATGCTGTCCTGCACATTCGTCGTGGTGACTATGTCAGCAGCACAAAAGCGAGCAGGATCTACGCCCAGTGTACTCTGGACTACTATCAGGCAGCGATGGAGCGACTTCCGGTGAGCAGTCCGGTGCTGGTTCTTTCCGATGATTTGCCGTGGGCCATGAAAAACCTGCCAGCAGTCCGGCCGTTAGTCTTCCCGGAAGGCAAAGTGGACAGGCCAGGACTCGCAGATCTTTGGCTGATGGCTCAGGCACAACATCACATCATTGCCAATTCATCCTTTAGTTGGTGGGGAGCCTGGCTGGCCGGCAAAGGCGGTTTGAAGATTGCACCGAGGAAGTGGTTTCATGACTCGGCTGTCGATGACCGGGACCTGATACCGGGAGACTGGATCAGGATTTGAATTTCGCGACACAGGAGCTCAGAACTGTTCACGACAGCAAAGAATAACAATCCGTGTACGACCACGACGGGGGCTAGCCTCTGCTAAGGACTCCCGCGAACACCCGACCTCCATTCCCAACGGGCGAGCAATATTCTTTTCCCTTCAACAACAGAACCGATCGCTCCCCAAAACCACTTCGCTTTTGAAATCACACTGGACAGCCAGAATGCAAAAATTGATTTTCGACATTGGAATGCACATCGGCCGCGACACCGAGTTCTACCTGAAGAAGGGATTCAAGGTTGTTGCGGTAGAGGCGAATCCCGTCCTCGCCAAACAATCCGAGGAAAAATTTCGCAGCCAAATCAACTCGGGCCAGCTAACGATCGTCAACAAAGCACTCGTCGAGGATCAGACGGACAAAGTGGAGTTCTATGTCAACAACGAGAAGAACGATTGGGGAACACTGCTGCCGGACTGGAATCGAAGCCTCAATCAGGCCTTTCATAAAATTACCGTCCCCACCATTCGATTGGCCGAAATGGTTGCAACTTTTGGTCTGCCGTACTTCATGAAGATTGATATCGAAGGGGCCGATGTGATGTGCATTCGGTCTCTCAGGAGTCTTGACCAGACACCTGAATATGTCAGTGTTGAGCTGATGACTCCCAATAACCTTGCGAAGCAAAAGGTGGAATGCCTCGAAATGCTGGTCTACCTGCGAGCGATGGGATACACGAAATTTCAGGTCTCCGATCAATCCAGGTTGAAATCGGTCAGGTGTCCGAATCCTCCACTCGAGGGGGCCTACGTCGATTACGCCTTTGACGGCCATACCTCCGGATTGTTTGGAAAGGAACTGCAGACGCCGACTTACAGTGTTGATGAGGTTGCCGAAATGTACCTCGCCTATTTCTACGGTCGCCAGCGACGATTCCCGTTCTCTTTGTTTTCCTCGTCGCCCTCCGGAAGTCCATTTCATCGCAAAGGCTGGTTTGACCTTCACGCCCGAAAAGGCTGAAAACCACTGACTGGATAGGCCCCCGGAGCTATGAATCTCGTGAGTTGTCTGCAATGAAAGTCATGCTAACCCGAATGGCGAGCGAGGAATTCCTCGGCTCTTGCGTCGCTGCCGCCTCTGGTTGGTCTTGAATCACCAACGCCCGTGCCGATACGGTCCGTTCTCCAGCGTGATTCGGTCTTGAATTCCCGTCGAAACGAATCAGGGTGGCGTTCGCCTGTCCGGCTGAAGTTTAAGCCGGGCATTTCCGAAAGCGAGATGATTCCTCCGGCGACCTCTGTTGGCCTTGATTCACCGAGATCAAGTTCATATTCAGCATCTGCAGAAATTGCGCCCGGGGTCGGTGCGCTTGGGGGGTTGCCTTGGCTGCTGGAAACCGCAGCCCTGGCTGAAAATTCAGGCGGTCACTGCTCACTGAACGTTTGCTGGCTTTGTAGAGGATCTGAAGTGGACCTTCCCAACCTTCCACCCTTATTTGTCTACGGTGCAATTCTCGTTGGGTTTGTCATCACAAACCTGTTGCTGGCCCACCTGCTGGGGCCCCGCAAGCATACTCCGGTCAAGGACATGCCCTACGAATCGGGGATGGACCCGGTCGGCGACGCTCGCCAGCCGTTTGACGTAAGATTTTATCTGGTTGCGATCCTGTTTCTCGTCTTTGACGTGGAACTCCTGTTTTTGTATCCATGGGCCGTAAGTGCCTATAGTGACCTTGGCATTCCGTTTGAATTGCGAAACACAGTGTTTGCAGTCATGCTTGTCTTTATGACAACTCTTGCACTGGCTTGGGTTTACGCTTGGCGGAAGGGAGTATTTCGATGGCGGTAGGTCTCCCCGAAAACGTATTTCTGACAAAGTTGGATGCAGCCGCGAACTGGGCGCGTTCCAACAGCATGTGGCCAATGCCATTTGCGACGGCTTGCTGTGGTATTGAGCTGATGGCGACGGCTGCATCGCGGCACGACCTGGCCCGATTTGGTGCCGAAGTCATGCGATTCAGCCCGCGGCAGTGCGATCTCCTGATCGTTGCCGGTCGAGTGGTCATGAAGATGCTGCCTGTTCTGCAACGCATCTGGCTGCAGATGCCGGAGCCAAAATGGTGCATTTCAATGGGTGCCTGTGCCTGCTCGGGCGGTGTCTTCGACACTTACGCCGTGGTTCAGGGTGTAGACCGATTTATCCCGGTTGACATGTACGTCCCTGGTTGCCCTCCTCGCCCGGAGCAGTTGATCGCTGCCGTTATGGAGATGCAGGCTAAGGTTCGCCGCACCGGGACCATCATGGGCAAAGAATTTATGGCCCGTGATACCCCGATGGGCCCCGAACCATTTGAATCCGAGGAACGATATCGTATTCAGGACGCCAATCTGGTTCAGTTGGGCGGTTTCTCCGCAGCAATGACCCAGGCAGGCATGAATCGAGGAGCGGGCAAGAATGGTTGAGCTGTCTGTTCTGCAGCAAAAGTTTGGTGCCGAACTTTCGGAGAGCAACTTCCGCGACAATCGCCGGATTGATGTTCCCGCTGCAAAGGTGTTTGATTTACTCAGCAGCCTGAAGTCCGACCATGGCTTCGATATGTTGATTGATCTGACGGCCGTGGATTATCTGGAGTATGAAGGAGCAACGGATCGCTTCGGAGTACTCTACATGCTGCTGAATATGACTTCAGGGGAACGGTTGATCGTTCGCACGGCAGTCAATTTGCCTGAACCAAAACTGCCAACGGTTTATTCGTTGTGGCGAGGTTGTGACTGGCTGGAGCGTGAGGTGTTTGACATGTTCGGGATCGTCTTCGAGGGACATCCGGACCTCCGCCGAATTCTGATGCCGGAAGAGTTCACATCTTTCCCGCTTCGAAAAGACTATCCGCTGAAGGGTCGCGGGGAACGCCATAATTTCCCGGTCATCACTCGGGCGGGAAGTTGATGGATGACCTGAGCGGTTTGGTGCCAGCCTTCGGTGCCGCTCAGTGTTGCCGTGATTGACACCGAATGCTGGCGCTGTGCTGCCCCGGTTGAGTTTTCTCTCGTCTTTGTTGCCTGGCTTCTACTGATGCCCCTGACTCCTGTTGATAATCTGGAAGCGGAATCGGCCGAACGTGAATACGTCTGGACGCTGAACTTCGGTCCTCAACATCCGGCCACGCACACAACGCTGCGACTGGTGCTGACACTGGATGGGGAACGCGTCCTGAATGCCGTGCCGTATATCGGTTACCTGCACAGCGGCTTCGAAAAGCTGGGCGAACATCTGGACTTCAACCAGTATGTGACAATCGTCGACCGCATGAACTACCTGTCGCCGCTGGCAAATGAAATTGCCTGGCACCACGCGGTCGAAAAACTTCTGAACATTGAACTCACCCCGCGTTGCAAGTATCTGAGAACAATCCTTGCAGAACTCATGCGGATGCACGACCACCTGTTGAATCTGGGCACAACCGCCCTCGACCTTGGTGGTTTCACCGCGTTCCTGTATTTCTTTCAGCAGCGCGAGCACATTTATGACATCGTCGAAATGGCTTCGGGCCAGCGATTTCATACCAGCTACACTCGTGTTGGCGGCGTGTTGTTTGACGTCAATACAGACTGGGTCAATCGCGTCCGCAAGTTCATTAAAGAGTTTCCAAAGGTCTATGACGAAGTCGATCGCCTGTTGACAAAAAACCGCATTTTCGTGGATCGAACGAAGGGTATTGGTTACCTGAGTCCTGAAGACGCAATCAATCTTGGTGCCTGCGGTCCGGTTGCCCGTGCCAGCGGCGTCGAGCGAGACCTGCGTCGAGATGAGCCTTATCTGGCTTACGAAGATCTGGATTTTGACGTTGTATGCTCCAAGGGCGGCGACTGTTACTCGCGGTATCTCGTCCGTATGCGAGAGTTGCTTGAAAGCCTCAAGATCATTGAACAGGCCGTGGAAAATATCCCGTCAGGGCCGGTAAATATCGCCGTCGACAGTGACATGGTTCTTCCCGCAAAGCCATCGGTTTATCGAAGCATTGAAGGACTGATCCAGCACTTCGAGGTAATCATGCCTAACAAGGGCTACGATGTTCCTCGAGAGCAGGTCTATGCGGCCACGGAATCACCAAACGGGGAACTGGGCTTCTTTATTGTGGGCAATGCGGAAACTCGAGCCTACCGCGCGAGAACGCGTCCGCCTTCCTTTATTCACTTTTCCATGTTCCCTCATTTGATCAAGAATCATCAATTGAGCGACGTGGTGGCGGTGTTGGGCAGTATTAACATTATCGCGGCGGAACTGGATCGCTAAACAGGGGCTGTTGTGAAATGAGTGTTCTCAGTGAACAACTCCGTGAGCGGATTCGCCAGGAGTTTCCAAAGTATCCGAACAAGCGAGCTGTGACTCTGCCGGCGCTGCACATGGTGCACGATGCGATGCGGGCGGTTTCAACAGAAGCGATTGAAGAGATTGCTGAACTGCTTGAACTGCATCCTTCCGAAGTTCACGACACGATGTCGTTTTACAACTTCTTCAAGGATGAAAAACACGCCCTGGGCAAGCACCGCATCTGGGTTTGCCGCAGCATTTCATGCATGCTTCGAGGCGGTGAAGAAGTTCTGGAGAAAGTCTGCAACAAATTCCATGTTCATCCGGGGCAGACATCTGCCGATGGCAAGGTAACACTGGAGTTCGCAGAGTGTCTCGGAGCCTGCGAAGGGGCTCCATGCATCCTGGTCGATGATGAATGTCACATGGATATGAATGCAGAATCCGTAGCTGCGTTGATTGAGAAATTGTAATCAGCGGCAATTCAGATCAGAGGTCGGTTGTGGCGAAGTTCGAACCAGTACTTTTTGCTCGAATCAACAAGCCGGACAGTACGTCATTAAAGACATACATGGCCGATGGTGGCTACGCACGGATCAAAGAGATCCTGAGCATGGCTCCTGTCGACGTCATTAACGTCGTCAAGGATGCTGGCCTGCGTGGTCGTGGCGGCGCGGGGTTTCCGTGCGGCCTGAAGTGGACGTTCCTGCCCAAGGATCATCCGGGTCCGATTTATCTGTGTATCAACGCGGATGAGAGCGAACCGGGAACCTTCAACAATCGAATCCTGATGGAGAAGGATCCACATCAGTTGATCGAAGGCATCATGATTGCCTGCCATGCGATCAAATCCAACAACGCCTATCTCTACCTTCGCTATGAGTATGGCCGCAGCTATCGAACTCTGGACGCCGCGATCAAAGAGTGTTACGCCGCCGGACTGCTGGGCAAGAACATCAAGGGCACGGGTTTCAATCTGGACATTGTGCTGCATCGTGGTGCGGGCGCTTATATCTGCGGGGAAGAAACTGGCTTGATCGAAAGCCTGGAAGGCAAGCGAGCCTGGCCACGCATTAAGCCTCCGTTTCCGGCGATCGAGGGCCTGTTCCGCAAGCCCACGATTGTCAACAATGTCGAAACATTGTGCTGCGTGACGCATATTCTGTATCGCGGCAAAGAGTGGTTTCAGTCGATCGGCGTTCCGCCCGATCCAAACAACCCACGTGACCCTGGCAGCTACGGACCGAAGCTCTATTGCGTCAGCGGTCATGTGAACAAGCCCTGCTGTGTGGAACTGCCGCTTGGTGTGACGGCTCGCGAATTGATCGAAGAGCATGCGGGTGGTGTCTGGAAGGGTCGAAAAGCCAAAGCTGTTGTCCCGGGTGGAATCAGCATGGGATTCCTCTCTGACAAAGAGCTGGATACGAAACTGGATTTTGCAGGGCCGGGTAAAGTCGGCTGTCTTGGATTGGGGACCGCTGCGGTTGTTGTGGTTGATGATCAAACCAGCATGGTGGATGTGCTGTTCAACTGCTGCCGCTTCATGTCCCACGAATCCTGCGGTCAGTGTACACCTTGCCGCGAGGGCACTGCCTGGATGACGAAGATCCTGACTCGTATCCGAGCCGGTCAGGGACGGCTTGAGGACCTCGATCTGCTGATGGAAGTGGCCGGATCGATGGGCATTATTCCCGGAACCACCATCTGTGGTTTGTCGGATGGTGCCGCCTGGCCGGTGAAGAATGCAATCAGCAAGTTTCGTGGTGACTTCGAAGAATATATCAACAGCAAACGTGCCACGGTGACGTCGGCACAGAAGCTGATGGAAGCACATTAGTCAACGGTTTTGGAAAAAAGGTGTCAGGAACCGAAAGTCCTCCGGAATCAAATGGATCGGCAGATTTTCTCGTTCTGATACCTTTTCCTGATACTTTGTGAGTGATTTGAGATTTCAAATTTGAGATCTGAAATTTGAAATTCAGAACCAGGGATCGTCATGGCAACGGTGACAGTAAACGGTAAAGAAGTTGAGATCGGCGCGAGTGAGCGGCTGAACTGTATTCAGGCAGCCTCAAAAGTCGGCGTTGAGATCCCGGCCTACTGCTGGCATCCGGCCCTCTCGGTCGTGGCCAGCTGTCGCATGTGTCTTGTGGAAGTCGGCGACAAAAAGCCCGATGGGACTGTTGCGATGCAGCCCAAACTTGTGCCGGGTTGTCAAACTCCCGCGAAGGACGGAACCGTCATTATCTCTGACAGCCAGAAGGTCAAAGACGCCCGAAAGGCCACGCTGGAATATCTGCTGCTGAATCATCCGCTCGATTGCCCTACCTGTGATCAGGCCGGTGAGTGTTACCTTCAGGACTATAGCTTCAACTACGGTCGAGGCTACAGTCGCCTGAATGAGCCGAAGAATATTAAGCCGGACAAGACTTACATCGGCGATCAGATCACACTGTTCACCGATCGTTGCATCATGTGTACTCGCTGTGTCCGGTTTACACGTGAAGTGTCGGGCTCCTCTGAGTTGCAGGTTGTCAGCCGCGGATCACATGAAGAGATTGATATCTTCCCCGGACATCCGGTCAACAATCCGCTGGCCGGTAACGTCGTCGACCTGTGCCCCGTGGGTGCGCTTTGCAGCAAAGACTTCCTGTACCAGCAGCGCGTCTGGTGGCTGAAAAGCCAGTCGTCTGTCTGCCCTGGCTGCAGCACCGGTTGCAGTATCACGGTCGATCAGAACGAAGAGCGTGTCTACCGACTTCATCCGCGGACGAACGAAAAGGCTCAGGGTCACTTCATGTGTGACGAAGGCCGATTCGGCTGGAAGTACACGCATTCTGACCAGCGTCTGACCTCACCAGAAGCACGCACAAACGGCCACGTGACTTCATCAGACTTTGACTCAGTTCTCGCTTCTGTTCGTTCAGCCTTGAAGAAGGCGGCTCAGGGCAAGGCTAAGGTTGCGGCCGTATTGTCTCCCTGGATGACAGTGGAAGAAGCCTACCTTCTGTCTGGATTCCTGAAGAGTTTGTCCAGTGAAGTCACTCTCGCAATGGGCCCTGTTCGCGTCGAAGGAAAAGACGATCAGTTCCCAAAAGACATCAAGGGGAACGTTGTCGAGCCGGTGAAGTTCACCATTCGAGCGGAGAAGGCTCCGAATCGTGCGGGTGTTGAAACAGTTCTAAAGCATTTCGCTGGCGACGTTATGCCATTTGAAGAGCTTCTTCGACTTTCCTCGACCGGGCAATTCAGCGCGGTCTATCTGGTCGGCGGAGATCCGGAAGGCTGGATCAGCGAAATTCAGGCGGAAGCCTTCAGCAAGATCGAAACTGTGATTGTGCAGGACATCCTGTCTTCTCCTGTTCTGAAGCATGCCACCCATGTGCTGCCCTCCGGAACATTCGTCGAACGAGAAGGTGTGTTTGTTAATCACAAGGGATTGGCTCAGATGATTCGGCGTTCAGTGCGAGGACCTGACGGGACTCGTCCGGATGGACGACTTCTGTGGGAACTTGCGGAACGACCGGGGCTCATTCAGACAGATGCACTGCGAAGTGAGATTGCGACGGCAATCCCGGCGCTGGCTGCGATCAACGATCCGGAACTCAAGGTTAATGGCGTTCTTTTGGAAGAGGCTGTCGTTGCCGTATGAAAATTGAGGCGAGCGGAAGGACCTAAAGTACTTCTGCGATGATCGCCACGGGCTCGGCAGGGTTTCAAATCGCCCTGTTGCCAGCCGACTGAGGACATAAATTCTATGCCAGAAATTCTGATCACACTCATCACCATCGGTGTTGTCGTTGCGGCGATTCCGGGGGTTTGCAACTATTTGATTCTGCTCGAACGCAAGTTGTCGGCCTGGATGCAGGACCGCATCGGGCCCAACCGAGTTGGTCCAATGGGGCTGTTCCAGCCCCTGGCTGACGGGATCAAGCTGTTGCTGAAAGAGGAAGTTGTTCCGCCTCATGTGGATAAAGTCCTCTATGTGCTGGCCCCTGCGCTGTCTGTGTTTACGGCTCTGATGGCGTTCGCGGTGGTGCCGTTCGGACCTGTCGATGACACGGTACCTTCGTTCCTGCGATTCATCATTGCTCCGAACATCAACATTGGTCTGATCTTCATCTTCGCCATCACCAGCCTGGGCGTGTATGGAATTGTTTTAGGCGGCTGGGCCTCGAACAACAAGTACAGTGCATTGGGAGCAATGCGAGCCAGCGCTCAGGTCGTCAGCTACGAAATTCCCCTTGGAATGTCAGTGCTCGGGCTGGCGCTGATGTCTGGCACACTTAACCTTGAAGAACTGATGCATCAGCAGACTCAGGGTGGGATCATGAGCTGGAACATCTGGTTCCAGCCCCTTGCCGCCATCATGTTCTTTACAGCATCTCTCGCAGAAGCGAACCGACTGCCATTCGACCTTGCGGAATGCGAACAGGAACTGATCGGTGGCTGGCACACGGAATACAGTGCCTTGAAGTGGGCGTTGTTCTTCCTCGGCGAATACACACATATGATTACCATCAGCTTTCTGACATCAATCCTGTTCCTCGGAGGCTGGAACCTGCCATTCATCGCAGAGGCTTCAAGCAACTATCCCGGAGTATGGCTGGTGAAGCTGCTGGTCTTGTTCGGTAAGTCGTTTGCCTTCATCTGCCTGATGATCATGCTTCGCTGGACGATTCCTCGATTCCGCTTCGACCAATTGATGGAACTGGCGTGGAAAGTCATGATTCCACTGTCGCTTGCCAATCTGGTCATGGTCATGTTCTGCATGCAGTTTGGGTTCAATCGCTGGTGGTTGTTCGTGGGTTCACTGGGATTGTTTGCAGCGTGGGGCGTCATCAGTGCGAATCTTCGCGAAGCAGAACTGGCTGAGCGTCCTGGGTATGTGAAGCCAAAGAAGAAGGCTCCTGCGGTGGCTCATGGTCACGGTCACGCGGCTCATCATTAGTTTGAGATGTCAGATTTGAAATTGCGACGACTGAACACTGTCAACTGAACACTGAAAACCAACACTTATGACTGAAACAAAAGCCAAACCGAAGAAGACGGTGGCGTGGGTGGAGGAGCCTCAACTGGGCTTCTGGGAATCCACGTTTGTTCCGGCCATCATGAAGGGTCTGAAAACGACCCTGAAGCATGTCACCGATCGTGCGCCAGTGACGCAACAGTATCCGGAACAAAAGCCGGATCTGCCGCTGCACTACAGAGGCGTCCACCGACTCAATCGGGACGAACAGGATCGCGTGAAGTGTGTGGCCTGCATGATGTGTGCGACAGCCTGCCCGGCCAACTGCATTTCGATTGAAGCGCAGGCCGCACCACCGGAGTGGCCTGACCGTGATAAGTTTCCAAAGTCGTTCGTATTGGACGAACTGCGCTGCATCTACTGCGGAATGTGCGAAGAAGCCTGCCCGGTTGATGCCATTGAGCTGACTCACATTTATGACCTGACCGGCGAAACTCGCGAAGCATTGATGTTTGATCGCGAAAAGCTGCTCAGTGTCTACGACAAAACGAAAGACAATCCACGCGACCCAGTCCGAACACGACGCGGAATTCTTGGCCCGGCTGCAGAGTTCGCATCGCTGCCGACTCTTGGTCCGGCGACTGTCGTACCAGACTCAGATCGATCTGCGAAAAATCCGACCGCAGGTGTGATCAAGGGCAGCCTGGGAGCAAACTCATGATGGACTGGTTACAAGCACACCCAATGACACTGGTTGGCCTCGTGCTGTGGGCCATCGGTATTTTGTGGCTGATGCCCGGAGCTGCCGGGAACAGCAAACCTGCGAGGCTTCCTCGTGGATTAACCACGCCCTTTATCGCGATTGCAAATCGGGTGCTTCCGGCAATACTCGGTCGCCTGACTGCTTTCCTGCTGGAGAATCTTAATCCCTTTGTGGTCGTGACTGCAGCTGGTCTTGTGCTGTTTATTCAGTCAAGCGGTCTTGGTCAGGGAGAAGTTGCTGAAGAGATCATGTTCTGGGTTTTTGCAGTCAGTGCCCTGCTCTGCGGCGTGCTGATGATTACGGCTCGCAACCCCGTGTATGCGGCACTGTGGTTTGCTCTCGCAACTCTTGCGACCTGCGGTCTGTTTCTGCTTCAGAGTGCTCCGTTTCTTGCCGCAGCCACAATTATTGTCTACGCAGGAGCAGTGATCGTGACCTTCCTGTTCGTCATTATGCTGGCTCAGCAAAGTGGTGCGGCGGGTTATGATCAGCGTTCCGGTCAGTCCCTGATGGCAACCATCTCGGCCTTCGTATTGCTGGGTGCTGTCGCCATGACGCTGCAGCAGGAGAAGCTGGAGATCGGCGTACCGGTTGTCGTCGCAAAAGCAAATGGGACTGGCGACAGCATGGCGACTTCCTCCGCAAACATGATTTCAATGGCCCCTGCTCCTGTGGAAGCGGCATCGGCTGAGCCTTCAGCGTCTGCATCGCTGTCTTCAGAAGAGAAGGTTGCTGCAAAGCCCGGGAATCTCCTGAGTAAAGCAGACCCCGATCATGCCGTGGGTGATTTGAAGGGTCTTGGACGTTCTTTGTTCAGTGATTATTTGTTTGCCGTGGAACTCGCGGGCACACTTTTGCTGGTTGCCAGCATCGGTGCGATCGCTCTCGCACCGCGTAGAGAACAGGGTGCAATATGACACCGGAAGATTTAAGATTTCTGCTGGTCGGTGCCGGGCTGTTTGTGCTGGGCGCGATTGGCTTTCTGACACGTCGCAACCTGATTCTGATGGTGCTGTCGGCAGAGTTAATGATGCATGGTGTGTCCATGACACTCGTGACTTTCGGCCGAATCCATCAAACTCAGGAAGGTCAGATTTTCACGATCTTCACTCTGACTGTCGCAGCATGCGAAGCGGGCCTGGCGCTGGCTTTGGTGCTATCGCTCTATCGCAAGTCGCACTCGCTGGATATTCAGCTTTGGTCTGAACTTCGAGAACCTGATATGCCCGCACCAATACAGGATGAACCGACTCGAATCGATGACGGCAACGGTTCTTATGGTGATACGCCAAAACTAACTCCTGCCGGGATCGCTCCCAAAGACCAGCCGAGAACAAAGTTGTCGGCCGGCACTTCTTCGGCTCGAGTCTGAGAAGGTTCTGGCTTTGTTCCTTGCGGTGTCCGATTTTGAAATTCGTCTGACCGTTGTGCCTTGAAGTTGTCTCCTATGTCTGAAGAACTCCAACAGCTTGTTTTGTGGCTGATTCCCGTTGCTCCGCTGGCATCGGCAGTCATCACCGCATTGCTGGGCCCAAAGCTGCTGCGCTACAAGAGTCACCTGCCCTGCTGGTCGGCTCTGGCGGTTTCTTTTGTGTGCTCTTTGATTCTGCTGTTGAAGATCCTGCCATCAACAGGATCAGCAGGCGCTGAGGCGGGTGACGTAGCCGCGTTCTCGGGGCCGCAGGTCCTGGTTGCAGGATATGAGTGGCTGCATGTGGGTGATCTGCACGCGAATATTGAGCTGCGTGCGGATTCGATAACGGCCATTATGCTCAGCATGGTCACTGGAGTCAGTTTGCTGGTGGCGATGTTCGGCTCTGGTTACATGAGCCATGACCCTGGGTACCCGCGATTTTTTGCTGCGGTTTCCATGTTCGTATTTTCGATGTGCATGCTGGTCCTTTCTGGCAGCTTCGCTTTGTTGTTTGTGTTCTGGGAAGCGGTAGGTCTTTGCAGCTATCTGCTCATCGGCTTTTGGTTTCAGAAGCCCTCTGCAGCGGCGGCCGCGAAGAAAGCTTTCGTCGTTAATCGAATTGGTGACTTCGGGCTGATCATGGGCATTTTCCTGATCTGGACGAATTTTGGGTCGTTGGATTTCGTAACTGTCCTCAGCGACTCGGCCCGCATCGCAGATGTTGAGGTGAAGAACCCCGGGGTCATTCAGTTGATCTGCTTCTGCCTGTTCCTGGGAGCCATGGGGAAATCAGCTCAGTTCCCGCTTCAGGTTTGGTTGCCCGATGCGATGGAAGGACCGACCCCGGTCAGTGCGCTGATTCACGCGGCGACGATGGTGACTGCCGGAGTTTATCTGGTGGCTCGCTGCACACCGCTGTTTGTCGTAGCTCCCAATGCTCAGCTCGCAGTCTCCGCCATCGGCGCTGCTACGGCGGCAATCGCGGCACTCACGGCACTCACGCAAATGGACCTGAAACGAGTCCTTGCTTACTCAACCGTCAGTCAGCTCGGCTTTATGTTTATGGCATTAGGTTGCGGTGCAGCCAGTGCAGAATTGGTGACGCCGGCAGTAACCGCTGGAATGTTCCACTTGTTTACGCACGCCTTCTTCAAGGCCCTGCTGTTCCTTGCTGCAGGCAGCGTGATGCACGCCATGGGCGATGTAATTGATATGCGTCGATTCAGCGGTCTGAAGCATGCCCTGCCGATCACTCACTGGACTTTCCTGGTTGGTGCTGCAGCGCTCGCTGGCGTTCCGCTGCTCGCAGGTTTCTGGAGTAAGGACGACATTCTGGCAGTCCTGTCTGAAGCGTCACGCAGCAAAGAGCATGGGTTGTTCTTCGGTGTGATCTGGACTGTTGCGACCGGAACAGCATTCCTGACGGCGTTTTACACATTCCGCGCCTACTTCATGACGTTCTGCGGACCTGAAAAATTCCCGGAAGAAGCTGGTCACCATCCTCATGAGGCGACACCAATTATGGCGTGGCCTTTGAGAATTCTGGCGGTGTGTGCGGCACTCATTGGACTGGCTGTCGGGCCCACTCACCTGTTTGCAAATTATCTGCAGAAGACCATGGGGCTGACTCCGGTTCCTCCGAAATCGCAGCACCTCCACTGGGACGTGATGGCGCTCAGCAGTGTTGTGGCCATTGCAGGAATTGGCCTGGCATGGATGTTCTACGTGGCTTCCCCGAAAGTTCCAGGTTCAATCGCAAAAGCCATGAAACCACTGTACCTGATCTCACAGGGCAAGTTCTTCCTTGACGAGATCCTGAAGGCTCTGGTCGTGCTCCCGCTGGTGGGCATCGCAAAGTTAGCAACTGTCTTTGATCGAGGAGTGATTGATGGCATTGTTGATTCGATTGGCGCTATTCCAAAGGCACTGAGTGCGATACCACGACAGTTCCATACCGGAGTTGTCTCTTCTTATGCGGGAGTCATGTGGGCGGGGGTTGTGGCGGCGGTTGTTCTGGTTCTGACGATGTTTTAATCCGATGTCGCTTCTAAGTTCCTTTGTCCTGCGTTGTTGGTCCTTTTCAGTTTGATTGCAGAGTTCACATGATTGCTCTTCTCTTTGTCACACTTGCAATCCCGGCGGTAACCTCGTTACTGCTGATGCTGTTCCGCAACTCACTGAACCAGTCCAGCTCTCGCTGGATCGCCTGTTGTGGCAGCGCAGTGGCGTTGCTGTTTTCCGTGTTGCTTCTATCGCAATACAAAGCCGTTACCGTCGACCCACTGGGCACCGGAAACATTCCCGCTTTGACATCAGCAGATGCCTCTTCGGCTGTTCATCCTAAGGCTGAGTTTCGTCGTCCGTGGCTGGCAACAACGGATCATCTGCAACTGGAAATGTACTTTGGGCTTGATGGTATCAGTGTCACGATGATCGCGCTGACGACATTGTTGACCACTTGCAGCGTTCTGATTTCCTGGGAAGCCATCAAGGATCGCGCGTCCGAGTTCTATGCGGCTGTCCTGGTTCTTGAGACGGGCCTCATCGGGGTCTTCTGTTCGTTTGACCTCGTTCTGTTTTACATCTTCTTCGAAATGACGCTCATCCCTTTGTTCTTTATGATCGCAATCTGGGGTGGGGCTGATCGTCGCTGGGCTGCGATTAAATTCTTTCTGTACACATTGGCAGGCAGTTTGGTCACGCTGTCCGGCCTGATCTACGTTGTCCTTTACGTCGCGAAGCAGGGATTAGTAAATCCGACGTCGATACCAGCACTGTCAGCGTGGCTTGTGGCAAATCCGCTCCCGGCCTCTTTGCAACTCACTCTGTTCCTGGCGGTTTCGGCTGGGTTCCTGATCAAGGTTCCGGTGTTTCCGTTCCACACGTGGCTTCCTTTGGCGCACGTGGAGGCTCCTACGGCAGGGAGCGTCATGCTGGCCGGCGTGCTGCTGAAGCTCGGCAGCTATGGCTTTCTGCGAATCTGCCTGCCGCTGTTTCCGGAAGCTTCATTGACGGTTGGGTTGCCAGTGATCGGCCTGCTGTCAGTCATCGGAATTATCTATGGCTCGTTGTGTGCTCTGGCTCAGAAAGACATCAAAAAGCTGGTCGCCTACAGCTCCGTCGCGCATCTTGGCTTCTGCATGTTGGGTCTATTCGCCCTGAACACAGAAGGAATCACGGGAAGCATCCTTCAGATGATTAATCACGGCCTGTCAACAGGAGCCCTCTTCCTGATCGTGGGTATGGTTTACGAACGCTATCACACACGCATGATGGACGATCTGGGCGGGCTCGCCACACGGCTTCCGATGATTGCCATCAGCATGGTCTTCATCTCCATGTCCAGCATCGGACTGCCAGGTCTCAATGGGTTCGTTGGTGAGTTCCTGTCACTGGCCGGAATGTTCAAAGAAAATCGTCTGTACGCGGCGTTAGGAACAACAGGCGTTGTTCTCGGTGCCTGGTATCTGCTGACGGCGGTTCAGCGAGTCTTCTTCGGAACACTCCACGAGCCTCATCACGGTGACCATGATGACGATGTCAATGACATGAATGCTCGCGAGTTTATGGCGATCGCTCCCTTGGCTGTCCTTTGCCTTTGGATCGGCCTGAAACCCGCCAGTCTGATCGAGATTATCGAACCGGATGTGAAGGCTGTCGTGGATGTCATCCACGGCACTCGAAATGTGGCTCCAGCCTCTCCTGCGGAGGCAACTGGTCACATCGACCACCCTGCGGCAGAATCGATTGCTTTCGCATCTGCAAAGCTTGAAAATTAGTTGTTGTGAATTTTTTGTTGTGCTGACTGAGTAGAAGTCGTTGTTACTCGACGAGCAAGTTTTTTCCCTGAGTCCCAAGGACTGCTTCCGTGCCCGCGTATGATGCAATTAATCAGGCTGCTGGTCTGATCATTCCGGAAATCATTCTGCTCGCGACCGTCTGCATAATGTTCCTCGCGTCTCCGTTTTTGGTCAGCGAAACGGGAAAAGCGACTCCCGGGCTGCGTCATCGCTGGGGCACTCTTTCTCTTCTCGCTTTGGCTGCATCGGGGTTTGCGTGGTTGAAAGCTCCAATTTTCGATACGGGTCTCGGACCGTTTCAGGCTGATCTGTTCGTGTGGTTCGTCCGGGGACTCTCCATCGTCTTCGGCATGTTGCTGACAATGATTCTCTGGGATCAGGTCGAAGACGGGATTGCGGCCGAAGCGAATGCCTGCCTGCTGGCCATTCTTTGCGGTGTCAATTTTGTGGCACTGTCCAACGATCTGGTAGGCGTGTTTCTGGGATTGGAACTGGTCAGTATTCCAACCTACATCCTGTTGAATCTGGGTCGTCACGAATGGATGAGACAGGAAGCCACGATCAAGTATTTTCTGCTGAGCATCTTCTCCTCTGCGATCGTGCTTTTTGGACTGAGCTGGGTTTTTGGGCTTGCCGGAACAACAAACCTGACTGTGATTGCCGCAAGAACCGCAGAAGGTAAAGTTGCCATCGACCATGGGATGTTTCGAGTCGCACTGGCCATGATTATCGGCGGCCTGAGTTTTCGACTCACGGCTGTTCCGTTTCACTTTTATGCTCCGGACGTTTTCCAGGGCGTATCTCCTTCCTCAGCCGCCATGCTGTCGTTTATCCCCAAAGTTGTGGGCTTCGCGGCGTTGTTGAGACTCCTGCCTGTCTGCGTGGGACTCACAGGATTTGTGAACTGGATGCCGGAAGGAGCAGTACGAGGTATTCTGACCGTTATTGCGGTCCTGACGATGGTCATCGGTAACCTGCTGGCTCTGCGACAATCAAGCCTGTTGCGTCTGCTGGCTTATTCCAGCATTGCTCATGCAGGCTACATGCTGGTCGGACTCGCTGTCGGAAACGCGGCACAGGGTACAAGTGGCGTGGCATCGCTTCTGTTCTACCTGTCCGTTTATGGTGTCATGACGATTGGCTTGTTTGCCCTGATCACGGCCGCGGGAAACACAGGTCGGCCAATTCGATCAATTAATGATCTGGCAGGTCTGAGTCGCACCAAGCCTGCGATTGCCCTGATGATGACAGTCTGCATCGTTGGCCTCAGCGGTCTGCCTCCCACCGGCGGGTTCCTGGCAAAACTGAACCTGTTCCTTGCCGCATGGTCAGAAGGCTCACAGGATGGTCGTATCCTCGCTGTCACACTGGCGATCAATGCCGTGATTGCGGCCACCTACTATCTGCGACTCATTTCGGTGATGTATTTCGAACAGTCCACGACCGTTTCAGAACCTTCCGATCAGAATGCTGCATGGGTTGCAGGTTGCCTGTGTGCCGTGACAACGCTGGTTCTGTTCGTAGCGCCGCAATGGCTTTGGAATGCGGCTGCACTGGCACTCAGCTAATGTCTGACGATCCTGAGTCTGTGCATGGTCAACTGAGGCGACCCACGACACGGTCTCCTGCAAGCACCCAGGCTCCGCTCACATCGTTCGGAGACTGGTTTTAAACACTCCAAGCTGGTACGCGGCGAAGATCCGGATCATCAAGTTTCACAAATTGATCCGCGATGCTCTTGTGTGAAGCAGCCCCTGAAACTCACGAGTCCCTCAAGCTCACGCAAACTCTGCCTTCACGGTCTGTTCGACAGAGCCGTGTTGATCGTCCGGCAAAGGCAATCTGAATTTGGCCGCCAGGCTGGACATGGCCCCTGCATAAAGACGGCTGAATGTCAGTTCGACCACCGGATCTGAAAACACAATCGTGTTGGAAAAAAGACCCGCCCTAACAATTGGCTGAGATCGCCCGACGACCGCGACATTGAGAGCTCGACCGAACCAGCGGTGACAGGTCAGCATCCACCCTCCGTCTGTTGGACGCAACTCACATCGCGCACGAGCTTTGATCGCCCCCACAGCACGTGCAGGAAAGACGATCAGCGAGGAGGCGTCCCCTGGTCGCGGAGACCCCAACGTTGCTCGCAGGAAGTCGAACAGCATCGTGCGAAAGAAGATTTCCCTTCGATGGACCCATCCGAACACCAACAACGCCGCCAAAAAGATTCCGCCGTTCAATGTCAGTGCGAGCACCGGGCTCCAGGCATACAAAGCCATCAGCATTGCACAGACCATTTTGTTGCACAGCTCAAACACAGCATCCAGCAGCGGAACTGGAGTCAGCCAGATCAAGACTTCGCAGAAAAATCGGACGGCACTGATGACAAAAATGTTAACGGCAGTCGCCAGCATCAGCACCAGATCGGCAGAGAAACTGAAGAGGCCAAGCTGGACCAGAGCAACAGGTTCCTCCGCAACGGCCGACTCAGACGAGATCATGTAACGAAGCACCAGCATTGTGATGACTCCGGACCAGGACTCCAGTTGATCGGCAGCCTGAGCAAACGGCTTGCTGACTTTGGTGAGCCGAGGAATCGAAGTCAGGAGCGTCAGAATCAGGAAGACTCCGAAGACTCTCGTATCGTGCAGTGGCGAATCGGGACCGATCAAAGGATTTCCACTGGCCACCCAACTGCCTCCAAACAGCGACAGTCCACTCAGACAGGCGACGCCAAAGAACGGAGACAAGGCCACCGGAGCCATCGGCCCAAGCCACTCAGCGACGGACAGCGTTTGTCCGAACTGCTGAGCAGCCACAATCTCTGCTTCTGAGATTTCCGAGGCTGCTTCCCGTTGCTGAGGAACAAACGCCGCACCAGACGCTGACACCGCCATGAACAGCAGCAGCACTAAAGCACCAAAGGCCGGAAGTTGTTCACCGTATCTTTTCATATCCCATCCTCCCTCGCAGGTGATCTTCCGCGCTCTGATCCTGTCAAAATGAGTTCGCCGCTTCACAATATAGTCCATTCAACAGGTCAAAAAACCACGATCAGCAGACTCTGCGGGCCAACTCATCAGGCACAGCCGTGACCTGCTATCCTCTCCGGAGAGTCTTATCGGCGACGAACAACAATCGCTGCAGGTTCGATTCGACCGATTGAAAGGCACACCCATGGAAGCACGTAGTACCCAAAGCAGAGCCAAAGTTAGTTTCTCCGCCTGCACGAGCGAATTATGATGCCAATGTGTTTTGCCGGAAATGTTTTGATGGCCTGATTCGCCAGGCCATCAGTTTTCCTGGCACTTGAGTTCAACAATTCTGGTGATTGTCCCCTCGATTGGAGTTTGCCCCACATGTTCTTCGCTGGATTCCGACGTTTTGCACTTCCGGTTGCCGCATTCATGGCCACCGCATCAGGTTCCTTATCGGCTCAGGAGTGGAAGAGTGGCATCGAATGGCTGGAGCCACCTCTGGTCACGCCAGGAAGCACCGACGACGCACCACCGTCCGACGCCATTGTGCTGTTCGACGGCACGAACCTGGATGCCTGGCAGAACGGCGAAAAATGGAAAGTTCAGGATGGCCTCGCGATTCCCCAGGAAACCGCCATCACATCCAAACAGAACTTCGGTGACATCCAGTTGCATCTCGAGTGGTCAGCTCCCACAGAGATTCGCGGTGAGGGCCAGGGACGAGGCAACAGCGGCTGTTATCTGATGGGACTCTACGAAGTTCAGGTGCTGGATTCCTTTGAGAATCCAACCTACTTCGATGGTCAGGCTGGCTCAATCTATAAGCAAACGCCTCCGCTCGCCAACGCGATGCGAAAGCCGGGCGAGTGGAATTATTACGACATCATCTTCAACGCTCCCCGATTTCGCAGCAACGGAGATGTCGTGAAGCCCGGTTACGTGACTCTGATTCAGAACGGCGTTCTGATGCTGAACCATTTTGAACTGGAAGGCCCAACCAGCTTCGTCGAGGCACCACACTACAAGCCTCATGCGGAAACCGGCCCGATCTCTCTGCAGTTCCACGGTGATGCCGTCAAGTTCCGCAATATCTGGGTGCGAGAAATCAAACCACCAACTGGTCGCCGCGTCAGCGCGCCATTTAACCTGGACCAGAAGAAAAAGAAGGAAGAGCCAAAAACGGAAGAGAAGCCTGAGACAAAACCGGAGCCTGCTGCAGAAGAGAAAAAGTAAGGTATCAACCAACACCGGGCCTGTGATGCTCTCAGCCGCATGGCCCGGTCTTTTGACCTGCAATTCAGACTGCTCGGCCGACAGCTAATCAACGGGCAAGCCACGATCCAGGCGGATTCGTCGGACTTCTGCCAGCACACCTTCAACGACGGCACCATTTCTTGCAATCGCGATGTACTGCGTAAAGTTGACGACCAACGTAACAAGCCATGTCAACACGGCGACGGCAAAGTGAAGCGTGGAGTCGGAGACACCAAGAACACTCCCCAGCTCCACGGCTGTCGCCGGGTCAGCAATCGCACCAAAACAGCCGGTCGCCAGAATCATCAGGAAGCTGACTAATATCCCCGGCAGAACACCATACTTAATCTTCTGATTGCGAAGGTGGAAATCTTCCGAGAGGCTGTACGCCATTGAGGTCTCCTCAATCCACCGGCCTGTCCCCATAAAGTAGGTGAAGATCAGAGCGTGAACCATGGTGGTCCCGGTCAGCGCTCCCAGACCAATCAGAATATGAGTGCCGATGCGATGATTCACCTCCGGGTCCCGACCGTTAGCCAGCATAGGATCGCCGACCTGCAACCCCAGCACCATGGCGATGATCATGATGATGTGGGCGAGGATGGCCAGAGTCAAAAAAATTCGCTTCACAGCCCAAACTCCCAACAGCACAGAATTTTGCAGGTTGAAGTCCCGCAGAGGCACCAGCAAAGAATAAGGGCCGCAGAGGAACTTTCAGCGTTCCTCTGCGGCCCTGTTCGATAATTTCTTCAGAATCCAGAAAGCCGACTCGCTTTTTTCAATCCTGAAAACGATTTGCCAAAGGCAAGCACTAATCTACTCCGCCAATACCATTGACGTCTTCTGACGCATCGACTGCTGAACTGCGTTATTGAGTCTCTTCACTTCCAGATCCAATTTCAGATCCAGATCCGATTTGGTGATGCGGCCTCGTGCAACATCAAACAGCACAAGTCCCTTGCCTTCGGACTTCTTCATCGTCATCGTGATCTCAGCACCTTCGCGAGGCAGCACTTCAATCTTCGGCGACTGAGAAATCCGGGCAATGCCTTCTTCGGTTCCCTCATAGACCAGCTGCGAAACAACAGTCATCGTTCCGAAAGGCAGCTCAACCTTTTGGCTGCTTTCCCACGAATCGCCCTTCTTCAATGGCTGACCAGGGAATGTGACCGGAGATTGAGACATCATCTGCTTCAATGTATCTTCGTTGATCACGTTGCTGTTCTGAACAGAATCGGTCAGGGCCTTCAGCAGGTCTTCCGGAACGATCACTTCTGAAACCTTACCTGTGGCTTGCATCGTGACCGCAAATTCCTCTCCCACAATCTTTCTGAAGGACTCAGCCATTGATTTTACGATCGGTGATGTCACAGGCTCCTTGCTATTGCTGTCGAACTGCACAACACCGAAAGCACCGCCTTCTGTTTTCACCTGAACCCGTTCAACACTCTGTGACATTTTGAAGCCACCATTTGCAGCGGCAGATGTCACCTTCCACACCATATCCATGGTCTGTTCCATGTTCATGGTGTTCTGTTTCCCATCGACATTCATCACCATCTGAGTATTCTGCTGGACGATATACTTCAGCGACTCTCCCGACTCAAACTTCCACGCAAGGCTGTCCTGAGCCGATGCTGTCATTGCGACTGCAAAGAAAACCGACAGAACAGAAAACGCTGACATCAAACGCGACACCATCTGAGAATTCTCCCGATGCACTGACTTGTTATCGTGGTTCACGACCCGAAGGCGACAAAATCCAGATCTGACAAACGGCCCTCTGAACACTCGCCAAAGCATACCAGAAGAAGCAAACTTCACAGAAGACCGAATTTACCCAACCTCCGGGCGTTGAGACTCAGGAAATCTCCAGAAGCCCTACAACGCGGGAAATCAACAAGGTCTCACTGACTCGAGATGGTTTTGGAGACGCATTCGAGCCGTCGATGGCCTTAAAAGGTTCGCTCCGGCACTTACTGTGCCTTCCGAACACCCAAAGTCAGCAGCAAATTGGCCCACAACGCCTGATCGCCCGTCTGAATCGTCAGGACGTGATCTCGAGAATCGACAGCGTCATAAAAATCCCAGCGAGAGATCGGCTGCAGCTCAATCGACTGGCCAGCGTCCGCCAGTATCTTCCGGTAATCGCTCCAGACCGGTGGATCATGTGGCAATCGGTAGGGATCATCTTCCGGCATGCCCATCGTATTGACAGCTTCAACGGGGATCGCAGTCAGGAGCACACGCAGAACCTGAGCAACCGTGACCAGCCCAGGTGCAAGATTCAAACTGATCAATTCGGCCTTAGGACCAATCGCAGATGAAGCCGGATAATTTCCGTCGGCAATCAGCACTTTGGAACTATGCCCCGCTCGCGCAAGGATCTGAGAAATCTGCGGATGAATAAGTTCTGATCGCAACATACAAACGGTCTTCCTTTGAAAACTTCCGAACGGGTATTAAAGGCGGGATTGTGGCTGCACGAGATGTCCTTGCCAATAATGTCGTCAAGGGCTTTCTCGGTTTTCTGCAAACGAGTACCACACCCCTGCCCAAAGCAAAACACACCAGTCGAATAAGTCAGCGATTCTGCTCGTCAGATCCATGCATCGCGCTGGATGAGCCAGCCTTCAGCTCACCAAGGAGCCCCCACTGCATTGGCGCATCCTGAACGTATTGCTTTCCCAGATGCAGTGCAATCTCAGCACGAGCCAATTCATAGCCCAGATAAAACGCATGGCTCGGATCCATCTTCACATCGTGAGCTGTCCCCGTCGCCTGAGACTGCTCAAACAGGCGAAAGACATCGTCGCCACTCCAATGACCATGGCGGTTCATCAAATGAAGTTGGCCAGCTTCCGCAAAGATTCGAAAATTCGTATCGGTCAGTGCGGTGGCCAGAGTCTCCAGTGTCTGCGAGGAGACCGACCGTAAGCGAGAATCTCTCAACATGACCAATGACGAATCCAGATGCTTCGGAATCGTGCGAGCTGCGACGGCGTGATGAACCAGTCGACGAGCCACATCAAACTCACGGACTGCACTTCGACACCAGTTGATCACCTGCGTCGTGAGAATACTCTGAATCCCCAGCTCCTCACAGAAGGCGGCCAGCACCATATTCACGCCCGCAGAATCTACTTCGGTCAGCTCTGTGACATTGCCGACTCCCATCATCATGGGAATGTCCGGATATCTCTGACGCACCTTCAGATAGCGATCCAGAGATGCCGCAAAGCCCATCCCGATCGGTTCAATGATCGGATCAACGCGAAATGGAACATCTGCACTTCGAAGCTGTTCGATCAGATCATCCAGCGACTGCATGTCCTGAGGCGTATCAGGAATGACCACAACTTCCGTCTCGATCTGCTTCACCCAGTCGACATTGGCATGATTACAGCTCAGGATCAGTTCGGCTCCCGCAGTCACTGCCTGTTCAACTTCGTGACGATCAAAACTATCAATCGACACACGCAGCCCTTCCTGTCTCAGGGCAGAAACGATCTCCGTGATGCGTGGGCTGCTCTCTCCAGGCACTCCCCCCACGTCAATGACATTGGCTCCTGAGGCCGACAGACTCAAGGCTTCGCGCACGACGTCTTTGAGCGGCATACGCGTCGCGTGATTAATCTCGGCAATGATCTCGATCGAGTAACCCGTCAGATCGGCCTTACGTCGTTTGCTCAGCCCAAAGTATTCCGGCAGATCATGCAAATCGCGAGGTCCGCGTTCGAAAGGTTTCCCGAAGTGCTGCTCCAGCTCACGGAGATCACCCTGACACCAGCCCGGCAGAATCACTCGATCAATCTCTGCGGGAACGGTCAACCGCTTCAACAGCAGTCGACTGTGCAGCAACGCGGCAACCTGAATTCCGGGAACAACAACCTCGTATCGAAAGCCCACTTTGGGAGCAATGGACTCCAGCACTTCTCGCAAACTCGCCTCGGCCAGACGACCGGTCACGAAAAGAAGCAATGGCTGAGAATTGACGGGGGAGGATGTCATGAGGCCTGCATGGGACAGAAGATATCGAGATCAGTTCGGCTACTGTAGGTCGTGAGGTTGCACATCAGCAAGCTTGCGGCCAAACACTATCGCACAGCGCCGCCATTGACGTTAATGACCTGCCCCGTGATGTAGGAAGCCGCATCGCTCAACAGGTACCGCGCCATATTCGCGATATCCTGCGGTTCACCCCATCGCCGCAGCGGTGTCTCCGTCATCACTCGATTCTGCCAGTACTCACTGGCCGTCGCACCCCACGCGGTTCGAATCCAGCCAGGTGCAATGCAGTTGACTCGCACAACGGGTGCAAGACTTACGGCCAACGAGCGACTGAAGCCCATGATGGCATTCTTGGCCGTCGCGAATAACTCACCGCTGTCGCCTTCCATGCCGCGATCAGACTGATCCCACCCAATGTTCAGAATGGCACCGTGCTGCTGCTCTCGAAACCGCTGCCCGAAGGCCCGAGACAATTCGATCGTGCCAAGCAGATCCGTTTGGATCAATTGATTCAGCTTCACCAGGAACTCCGCCCCGCGCAGTTCCGTAGTCAACAAATCAGCCCCGGCATTGTTGACGATGGCATCCAGGCGGCCGGTCCGAAATGACTCGAGCAGCAAATGCTGGCGATCTTTTTCCAGCGAAACATCTGCCGAAATCACATCGGCCGCCCTGCCCAGCTTTCGAATCTCTTCCGCCACAGATTCTGCTTTGCTGATCGACTGACGACAATTCACAACGAGATCCGCGCCGGCCTTTGCGCATTCCAGAGCAATCGCCCGACCAATCCCGTCGGAAGATCCAGTCACTAAAACTCGCTGTCCTGATAAAGATGCAAAAGTCATGATGGGTGGGCCGGAGCTCTCGAACAAAGGGGGCGAACGAAGGTCAAGTGGACGCAGGAACGCGTCAAACAAGAATGATCAGTCCACGTGCGATGGCCTGAACAATCCTCAAACACCGGGCAAGATACGCAGGATAGCGGCCTGAATTCACTGAGGCGAACAACACCTCCCCTTCCGTAGTCCGATCTTTCCTCAGATCGGAAACACAGCCGAGGCCGTACTGCAGACCGCCCGCTCAAAAGTTCGTTTCCTGAAACAATTCTCTGAGGACTCCCGCCACACAACAGACCGCAGCTTCACCAAATCCCCCAAATCCCGGATGAAGTCCCTATTGAGGCGTTTTCAGAGGACCACGTAAACTACGAAAGCCTGTCTTTTCACCTTGTATCGAACTGTGTTCACATTTCGAACACTCTCTGGCCCGTGAACTCCTGCGCGGATACCGATGTCGCTTCGTCCTCTCACTGCCCTTCGACACTTTGTCACAGCATTGACGCTGTTGATCGTGGTGTTGTTTGGCGTGGAGATCTGGCTGAGAAGCACTCAAGCCCCTGCAGCCCTGATCGTCGCCGGACAGGCCCCCGTCGAAGATCAAAGTCTTCTCGTTCCCTCAGCGATCTACCATCACGAACTTCGGCGATTGCAGCACACTTCACATGTGACTGAGCCCGGTGCTAAGCCGATCGAAATTCGGATTAACTCTCTGGGTTGCCGTGGCGCAGAAATTGAATCGGTACCGCAAGTCGGAGTTCGTCGAATCCTGCTCCTGGGTGATGACACCATCTGTGGAACGCATGTGGCGGAATCGGAGACGATTGCGGCCTGGCTTAAAAAGTTCTTCACCCAATCGACCGGCGAAGAAGTCGAAGTGATTAATGCTGGAGTTCCTGGATATTGTCCGCTGCTCGCTTCATTGAAGTTTCAACATGACCTTTCGAAATTAAAGCCGGACATCGTTGTCTTGCATATTGATATGACGGACATCGCAGACGACTGTAGCTATCGGAGCCTCACGCTTCAGGAAGGTGACCATTCTGTTTGCTCCCACCCCACACTGCGTCTGCATGCAAAGCCAGAGAATCCAACTCTGCAGCTCGTACGACAATCCGCGACGGCCTCATGGCTGTTCGCAAAAACTCGTCAACATGGTCCCGAGTTGCTGTCTGTTTCCCGAGCCAGTCTGTCCGAGCATCAGGGCTTATTGTGGATCACAGATAATCCACCCGATCTGAGACTTCAGATTGACCATGCTTTAAAGCCGATCAGAGCATTGCACGACTCTGTGAAACAGGCGGGCGGACAGTTGTTGATCACAACATCTCCGGTGCTTTGGCAAGTCGTGTCAGCCGATCGCGCGCCCGAACTCAGCCGCCGCCTTGGCATCGCCGGGAAAACACCGTTTGCCAGCACGTTTCCGTTTGAGCTGCTGCGCAGTTTCTGTCAGGAGGCTGAGATTCCGTTTTGTGATGCGTCTCCCGCTTTTCGTCGGGACAAAGCCGAGAAACTGTTCTCAAAATCGGCGTCTGCTCTCTCAAAAGTTGGCATGGCTCTTTATGCCCGAGAGATCACGCGCAGCCTGGTTGAACTGTCTGCCATGCCTCGGACTCCCGCCGAATGACAGGCTGGCGGCGGGCGAATCAATTGGAAAGATCCGCCTTTCCGCGTATATCTCGTTCTGTCGACGGCCCATTTTTCACCGCACACAGAGATCGTCATTATGAAGAGCGCATTTGAAGCAGCCGAGCAATACTTCGAGGAAGCGGCGGCGGTCATGAATCTGACGTCCAGCATGCGCGAGCTGTTGTTGATTCCTGAGCGCGAAGTCAAAGTGCAGGTCCCGATCAAACGCGACAACGGCGAGATCGCGACGTTCGTCGGCTTTCGGATGCAGCACAACAGCAAGCGTGGCCCTATGAAAGGCGGTCTGCGATACCATCACGAAGTCAACGCTGATGAAGTCCTGGCCCTGGCGTCTCTGATGACATGGAAGACCGCCGTTGTGGATATTCCGTATGGCGGAGCCAAAGGTGGCATCGCCGTGAATCCGAAAGATCTATCGATCGACGAACTGGAACGGCTGACTCGACGGTTCGTGGATGAGATCCATGACATCTTCGGTCCTGATAAAGATATCCCGGCTCCGGACATGGGCACAAATGCTCAGACTATGGCCTGGATCATGAATCAGTATGAAAAGTTTCACGGATTCAGTCCCGGCTGTGTGACCGGAAAACCGGTAGAACTTTACGGCGCGGAAGGACGTGAGGAAGCAACCGGTCGCGGTGTGGGAACACTGACGCTGGCCCTGCTTCGCAAGTTCGGACGATCGATCGAATCATCGACCGTCGCCATACAGGGGTTTGGAAACGTCGGTACTTTTACCGCCGCGTATCTGCAGAAAGCTGGCGGCAAAGTTGTGGCCATCTCCGACGTCAGCGGTGCCATTCTCAATAAAGACGGCATCGATATCACGGCAGCATTGGCGTGGGTTGCAGACAAAAAAAGCCTGGCCGGATTCCCCGGCGGCGAGCCGATTTCCAACGAAGCCCTGCTGGCTCTGGATGTTGACGTGTTGATCCCTGCGGCTTTGGGCGGTGTCCTGACAGAGGACAATGCCAAAGACGTTCGCGCGCGTTTCATTGTGGAAGCCGCCAACGGTCCGACGACTCCCGAAGCCGATGCCATCTTCAACAAAAAAGAAATCATCGTACTGCCTGATATTCTGGCGAACGCGGGCGGCGTCACCGTCAGCTATTTTGAATGGGTCCAGAATCAGCAGTATTTCCGCTGGGATCTGGGCCGAGTTCGCGAAGAGCTGGAACGCACCATGACTCGCGGGTTTGATAAAGTTTGGTCAACAGCGCAGGAAAAGAAGGTCTCGCTGCGAGTAGCCGCGTATCTTGTGGGCATCGGGCGTGTGGCGCGGGCGACGACGCTTGGCGGGATTTAGAGCCTGCGATTTATCCCCCCTGCATTTTCTTAAAGCACTCAGCACAACAGCAATTTATCCTCATGTCGACGACACTCGAATACTCCCAATCGCTGGCCCGGAATTCTCGTCTGGCTGCCGCCGCATTGGCTCCACTCGCCGCCGGAAAAAAGAATGCGTGGCTGCAGCGAGTCGCCAATAATCTGCGTGCCCGATCCTCAGAAATTGTCGCCGCCAACGAGCTCGACATGTCCGCCGGCGCGGCAGCGGGATTGAGCTCCGCCATGCTGGATCGATTGAAGCTGAATGCGGAACGCATTGAAGCCCTCGCGAAGGCCGTTGAACACATTATTTCCTTACCCGATCCTGTGGGCGAAGTCATCGAAGGTCAGCGACGTCCCAATGGTCTGTTCATCAGTCGTGTGCGAGTTCCCCTGGGAGTCGTCTTCTTCATTTATGAATCGCGTCCGAATGTGACGATCGACGCCGCAGCCCTGTGCGTCAAGAGTGGCAACGCAGTGATTCTTCGCGGAGGCAGCGAGGCGATTCATAGCAATCGAGCTCTGCAGTCTGTGATAGAGGAATCATTGATCTCGGAAAGACTTCCGCAGCATGCCGTCCAGCTTGTGAACTCCACGGATCGCAGCATCGTCGGTGAACTGCTTTCAATGGGCAATCTGATCGATGTCACCATTCCGCGTGGCGGGCGTTCGCTGATCGAACGAGTGACTCGTGAAGCCACGATGCCGGTGATCAAGCATTTCGACGGAATCTGTCATGTGTATATCGACGCATCAGCCGACCAAACGATGGCAGTCGACATCACCATCAACAGCAAGTGCCAGCGTCCGGGTGTTTGCAATGCTGCCGAGACGCTGTTAATTCATCGTGACACTGCCAACCGATTGCTGCCAACTCTGGCCAAAGAACTTCAGTCTCGCGGTGTGGAATTGCGTTGCTGCCCGGCCAGCCTGAAAATGATCTCCGGTGGCGTCGCAGTGACGGAGACAGATTACGGCACTGAACACATGGCCTTGATTATGTCCGTGCGAATTGTTGACTCCATCGATCAGGCTATTGAACACATTCGACGTTATGGGTCCGCTCATACCGATGCGATCGTGACGAACTGCGTGGCATCATCCATGAAGTTTGAAGCCGAAGTCGATTCGGCCGCCGTCATGATCAATGCGAGCACTCGCTTTAACGACGGCGGTGAACTGGGCATGGGGGCAGAAATCGGCATCAGCACCGATCGCTTTCATGCACGCGGCCCATGCGGGATGCGTGAACTCACGAGCTACAAATTCGTGGTTCGCGGCTCCGGCCAGGTCCGCAGTTAAGGCCACTCTCGGCTGAAGTAACCAAATGGATAAGGAACTGGACAAACTGCCAGAGCGCGGTCGACACCGGCTTGGGTTGGCGAGGTCTCAACGATTCGGCGTAATTCTGGAGGTCTGGTCTGGATTCTGACGGGAATCCGTGCTAACAAGACCATCCCCGCGTTATTTTTCCAGCCGCAAACTGGCTGTCCACAGTTCCCACCGACCTTGCCGGAGCCTGCCGAATGCTGAGTCTCACTGCGCAAAATGATCGATCTGGCCGCCTCAGTAATGGATTTTCTCGACGCAGCCTGCTGAATATTGGGACGCTGGCCGCCATGGGTACGGCTGGAGGCTGGTCCTTACCGTCCTTGCTGCGAGCCGAAGAATCTGCCGGCAAAAAGAAGAACCCTAAATCGGTCATCATGATTTATCTGGTGGGCGGACCGCCGCATCAGGACATGTTCGACCTGAAGCCGGAAGCCCCCAAAGAATTCGCCGGTCCGTGGAAACCAATCGCGACCAATGTCCCCGGCATGGAGATCTGCGAAGCGTTTCCCAGGCTGGCGACTATGGGTGATAAGCTCACCATCATTCGATCTCTGGTGGGCAACCAGGCGGATCATGATGCCGTCCAGGTTTTCAACGGCCGCGATCCGAAGAAGCCAAAACCCTCCGGCGGCTGGCCTCAGTTTGGTTCAATGGTGTCGAATGTTCTTGGCTCGGCTGCTCCCACCGCTCCACCATTCGTCAGTCTTTGCTATCCGTGTACACACGGCCCATACAACGAACCCGGCCCGGGATTCCTCGGGACATCTCATGCCCCGTTTCGACCGATGGGACCAACCAAAGAAGACATGGTGCTGAATGGTGTGTCGCTGGAACGTCTGGCAGATCGCAAGTCGCTGCTGAAAAGCGTGGACCAGCTTCGCAGAGACATCGACGCCACCATGACGATGACCGGCATGGATACATTTACAGAACAGGCGATGGGCCTGCTGACGTCATCGCGACTGGCCGAAGCACTCGATCTGTCCAAAGAAGATCCGGCTGTCGTGGCCCGCTATGGGACTGGCAATCCAAAGATCTTCATTGATGCCAACGGTGCACCTCGTGTCCCGCAAAGCCTGCTGGTCGCGCGTCGTTTGATTGAAGCAGGTGTTCGAGTCGTCACACTGAATTACAGCAAGTGGGACTGGCACGGCGGCACAAACGCGGAAGGCCGTGCGAACAATTCTATCTTTGTTCGCGAACAGGAAGACTTCCCGGTGTTCGACCAGTGCGTCAGCGCGTTGATTGAAGATCTGCATCAGCGAGGACTCGCTGATGATTGTGCGGTGATTATCTGGGGCGAATTCGGGCGCACTCCCAAGATCAGCAATATCGTGGGTCGCGATCACTGGCCACAGGTCAACTGTGCTCTGATGGCTGGTGGCGGCATGCGTCATGGACAAGTCATTGGAGCCACAGACCGCATCGCCGGCGAAGCGATCGCTCGCCCCGTCACCTTTGGCGAAGTCTACGCAACACTGTTCCATCATCTGGGCGTTCGAGTCGAACAGACAACGATCCCTGATAACAATGGACGACCGCAGTATCTTGTCGAAGATGGCGGGAAGATCATGCCGGAACTGGTCTAACCAATTCGACTTCAGGCATATTCCTCTCCGGCAACCAGTCAAACAGACAACCACGAGCTTCGCTATGCGCACATTTTCCTTTCGGTTGCCATCATTCTTCCTGCTGCTGGCCATCGCACTGGTCACCTCGTCGCCTGCGGCAGTTCGAGGCGATGGGCCAGCCATTGACGGTAAGCTCAACATCATCTGCTTTGGGGCTCATCCCGACGATGCGGAATACAAGAGCGGCGGAACAGCCGCACTTTGGGCCTCCATGGGGCATCGCGTCAAACTGGTTTCGGTGACGAACGGAGATATCGGGCACTGGCAAATGGCCGGTGGACCTCTGGCCAAACGAAGGACGGCCGAGTCCGCTGAAGTTGCCAAAAGGCTCGGTGTGACCTCACAAGTTCTGGACATCCACGACGGCGAACTGCTGCCGACGCTCGAGAATCGCCAGACGATCACGCGTTTGATTCGCACGTGGAATGCCGACGTCGTGATTGCTCATCGTCCCTGGGATTATCACCCCGACCATCGCTATGTCGGTGTTCTGGTGCAGGACGCGGCCTACATGGTCTCCGTTCCATTCTTCTGCCCTGATACTCCACCATTGAAGAAGAACCCGGTGTTCCTCTACAGCAGCGATCGGTTTCAGAAACCCTATCCGTTCGAAGCCGACATCGCAGTTTCGCTGGATGATGTCTTCGAGAAGAAAGTCGACGCCCTGCTGGCACTGGAGTCGCAAACGTTTGAAGGCGGCGCGCTGGGATCGGAAGAAGAAACCGCGAAAGCTCCTCCAGCCTCTCAGCCGGAATTGCGTCGAGCCTGGTTACGTGAACGATGGGATCGCCGTCAGTCCGGCGAGGCCAATCAATATCGATCGGCTTTGCAAAAGTGGTACGGCGACGAAAAAGGGGCGGCTGTCAAATATGCCGAGGCCTTTGAGATTTGCGAATACGGGTCACAGCCTTCGGATGCAGAGATCCGACGGCTGTTTCCGTTTCTGCCACCACAGCCAGTACCGGCCAAATAAGTCGGTCGATCGAGGCTTTCGATTATCACGGGGCAAATCACTGGTCGAGCATCAGTGCTTGTAAACTTTGTGCTGCGGTCGACCAGAAAGAATCTGCTCTTTGCCCCAGTTCGTAACTGCACGAAACGCTTCGCTGCGAATGAACTCCTGAAATGCGGATTCGTCTGACCACTCACTGGTGATCAGATATGACGCATCGTCGCTTACGTCCTTCCACAGCGTGGAACTGGTGTGTCCCGGTGCTGCTTTCAGAGCATCAATGACGCCCGCAAACTTATCCTCGAAGCTTTTCTGCATTCCGGGGATAACGTGATAATTCATGCCCACTGTAATCATGATCTGGATTCCTGTATTTGGATGAAGAGACGTCTCTGAAGTTTTCACTGAGAGAAGTGTATCAGACGCCGCCCGATTCTCGGTCCTTTTTGATCGCTTCAATCCTGGCGAGAATTCTCATTGTCGGCTAATGTTTCGCAGGCCGGACCGAGCGCCAGCGAGTTCCGGCAGTTCAGCGCTCCGGGAACAAGCCGGAACTCGCTCCGCTCGGTCCGGCCTGCATTCATCTGGAAACAACACCGCCCCATCCGACAACGCCGGATGGGGCGGAAGTTCATTGACCAGGGGGATACGGGCGAATTCATTTCACCCGTCAGGCTAAACGCGAGGAATCTCGAATCCCGCGCGAGGAGTTCGTGCGAAGAACGCAGCGGCCTGATCGTCGCCAGTGATCTTCTCCGCCTTCGCCTCCCACTTGATAACACGATTCAGCCGCGCGGCAATCGCAGCCAGATGACAAGTATTCATGGTCTGCACATGGCTGTAAACATCCGAAACCGGTAGACCGCCGTCCGCAATACACCGATAGAAGTTCTGCTTGTGACCTTCGAATGGCTTACCCTTGTAGAGTTCGCTCAATTGGTCGGGACCAAACTGATCCTTGTCCCAGTTTTCTTCGATCGGCTGTCCCGTGATCTTGCCACGATTCACGAAGAAGCGTCCCTTCTCCCCTTCGAACAAGATGCCGTTGTCACCTCGGCTCGTAATGTGCATTTCAGTGCCACCAGCAAACTTCGCAATCACGTTGAAGTCATGTGAGGAGTTGTAGGAATCATCTTTTGTGGGATAGCCATTCTCAAACGGAACCGGATGTTTGGCATCGGTGCCATCGATCTCAACAGGTCCGGACCCTTCGCCATTTTCATCAATCGCCCACAAAGCGATGTCCACGTGGTGAGCACCCCAGTCTGTAAACTTTCCACCGGAATATTCATACCACCAGCGGAAGTTGTTGTGACATCGCTGCTCGATATAGTCCACCAGCGGAGCCTGACCAAGCCACATATTCCAATCCAGGTTGGCCGGTGGGTCAGACTTTTTGAACGGTCCGCCGACATCGCCTCCACCAATTCCGACGGTCATCTTTGAAATCTTGCCGAGCAATCCCTTCCGCACCAGATTGACGGCCCGCAGGAAGCGATCCTGATCACTGCGCTGCTGAGTTCCCACGAAGAAGACGCGGTCACTGTATTTGCGGCAGGCATTTCGAATCAGTTGATTCTCTTCGAGCGTCAGAGTCAAAGGCTTCTGACAGAAAACATGTTTGCCGGCCTGCAACGCTTCGATGGCGATCTTGACGTGCCAGTGATCCGGAGTCACAATACTGACGACATCGATATCAGCACGCTCCAGAACTTTGCGATAGTCACCATAGAGATCTGCTTTCCCGCCGCCGATGTTGGGGTCGTCATTGGCTTTCTTCGCCTGGTTTTCATCCACATCGCACAGGGCAAGAATGTCGCCATAGCTGCGATGCCCATGAGCATCCCCGCGGCCCATGCCACCCAGACCGATGCAGCCGACCCGAGGCCGGTCGTTCAGCAGTGTGTTGGCAAATCCGGTCTGCGCCCACGGGAAACAGGCCGCCGCTGTTGCCGCCGCTGCTATCGAAGCGGACGATTTCAAAAACTTTCGACGATCAGACCTTGTCGAGTGAGACATCAGGAAACTCCGGAAACTTGTAGGGGTTAAACGGCACACGAAAGCGTGGGATTCTCAACGCTCAGGAGTCTATCTGAACCCTCGTCGTGAACAAGCAATGTCACTGTACCGACGTCACGGCATTCCGCGTCAGGCCGGATCAGGAGCGGTACTTCTGTGGATTTCTGATGAACTCCTGCACGGGAACGGGCAGATCTGGATATACTTTTGCGGCGGGACGAAGCGTTTTCAGGGCCACGGTCGCAACCTGCACCAGATTGAATTAGAGAAGTTAGAGAACAATGTCATGCCGATTAAGACTGACTCTCTGGATGAGCCGCAACTGAATTTGACGCCAATGATCGATGTCGTCTTCTTGCTGATCATCTTCTTTATGGTTGGCGCTCGATTTACGGAAGAAGCGAACGACCAGAAGTTTGAGATCGAACTGCCCACAGCGGCCCCCGTTCAGATCATGAGCCGTACGCCCGATGCCCTTGTGGTGGTCGTCGCCAGGAATGGCACCATAACAATGAGAAAGAAGGAGTTGTCGCCGGAACAGCTCCTGCAGGAGTTAAGAACCGCCAAAGCTGCCTACGCGGACCAGGCCGTTCTGATTCGTGGCGATGGAGACGGCAACTATCAGGCAGTGATCGATGTGATGAACGCCTGTCATCAGGCGGGAATTAAGAAGTTTTCGTTGGCATTCAAACCAACGGAAGTTGTTTCCGGACAACCCTGACAATTTCAAAAGACCGAATCGCTATTGAACATGAAACGGCCCCTGTTTCGCTTTCACTGATCCCAATCGTTCCAGAAAACTTTACAGCGGATTCAACATACCTTTCTGTTCCTCATGAACGCACTTAGTCAGCTTATCAGCAAGATCTCACGCGGCGCGTCACTGAACGGTGACGACATGATCGCGTTGTTGCTGGTGCTGACGATGATCGCTTCGCTGACTCATCTGCTGACCATGCTGGCAACACAGTGGGGCGATCGAAACACAACGACGAAGTCACTGCTGGCTTCTATTCTTGTCCATGGTGTCTGCTTTTTGGGATTGGAAGTTTTCGAACCTTCCGTGACACGCAAAGCCCGCGCAGAAGTCATCCCTCCAAAACCACCTGAGACAGTGACTGAGATCCTTGTCGAAAGTGATCAGGACGTAAAGCTGCCGGAGTCCGGGAATACACCGATCGCCGACATGATGACGGAAATGGACGTGGAACTGCAGCGGCTCGATGTCACATCCCCGGAGATCACGGCGACCCAAACTCCGGAACGAACTCCCGACGAGCTGGAATCATTGAGTACCGCCGCCGAAGACATCACGCAGTTCGAAGAACGCCAGATGACAGAACTGGCAGTCCCCACTGACTCCGGAGAACTCGGCCCCCAACAGGTTGGAGCGGAAGATGTGGCATCCGACCTGATTACCATATATGAGCCCAACAGTGCTGACGTGCTGACGCCCAAAATGACTCGCACACTGCCTCAGATTGGTCGCCCCGAAGAAGGACGCCGGATTGACGACCCGACTGGTTTGATGTCCGCCCCGGAACTGGAATTTGAGTCGCCCAGACAAGATGTAGCGATGAGCCTCGCCACCGTCAGTGAGTCAGCCATCACGTTGCCACCAGCCACGATCAATCCTCAGGAAACCATCGAAAGCCGCAGTGCACCGATTTATTCGATGCAGCCAACGGACGGCAGTGGACTGACTCAAAATGTTCTGGATCCGAAAAATGGTGCCGCCTCCAACTTTCAGGCTCGTCTGCCAAGACCGGCCCGTTCTGCACCGGATCGCACTCCGGCCGAACGCCCCTCCAGAATGACTCCGGATCGCGCGCGGACAATGACGCCGCTCAACAGCACTTACGATGATGTTCGTGTTGGTGATGTCGCTCCGCAGTTCAGTGAAGCTTTGGAATCAGCGGCCGCATTGGTTGAAGCTGATCTGCCGACGGTCCGTCGGCGAGAAAATCCACCGGCCACCTACCAGCTTCGGAGCCTCGCCACACGACGTGATGCAGCATTGCGTTTCGGTGGTACTCGTGAGTCAGAAAACGCCGTTGAACGCAGCCTGCGATGGCTGGCCTCCTGCCAGTCTGCTGATGGACGCTGGGATGCAGAAGACTATGGTGCGGGGCAAGTCAAGATCGACGAAATCGGCGTTGATCGACAGTATGCCGGACGGGAAGCCGACACAGGATTGACGGCCCTGGTGATCCTGTCATTCCTCGGCGCGGGTTACACACACGAAGACGGACGTTACGCCCTGCAGGTCGATCATGCTTTGGACTGGCTGATTCGCCAACAACAACCGGATGGCAACCTCTTTGGGAAGTCCGAGCACTTCGCCAAAATGTACTGCCATGCCATGGCCACTTACGCGCTGGCCGAAGCGTACGGTATGCAACAGGATACGGTTCTCGGCCCCATCGTTAACCCGGCCTTGATTCGGGCTCCCAACGACGCTGCCGCTCTTGCCGGAGCTGTTGCTGCAGCCAGTGCCACGTCACAAATTGGTCTCCTGTTACTGGCGGCGGAACCTGTTCGAAGCCAGATGGTGGCGGATAAAGTCGCCAGCTCATTCCGCCTCGTCGATGATCTCCGACTGCGAGCAGCTCTCGCGCGAGCCGTCGCCTTTACGATCGGACGACAGGACCCCAAAAGCGGTGGCTGGCGTTATCGGGAACTCCAGGAAGGTGATGTCAGCATGTTTGGCTGGCAAATGATGTCGCTCAAAAGTGCGGAAATCGCCGGAGTGTTTGTTCCGTCTAAAGTTCGTCAGCGAATGGATGATTTCCTGAACAGCGTACGGCAGGGAAAAGATGGTGGGCTCTTTGGTTACCGCCGAAATGTCGTTCGAGATGGAAAAGATTCTGAACCTGTCAGTCCGACAATGACAGCCGAAGCATTGTTCTGCCAACAGATGCTTGGATATCCCCAGGAGTCCGCCTCAAATCAGGAATCCGTTGCCTATCTGATGAGGAATACGCCCCGATTGTCAGATCTCAATTACTACTACTGGTATTATGGAACTCTGGCCATGTACCAGCATGGCGGTCGAGCCTGGCAGGACTGGAACTCGACCGTGCGTGAGGTATTGATTTCTGAGCAAACTACTTCCGGAAAGAATGCCGGCAGTTGGGAACCTAAAGATCAATGGGGACGCTACGGCGGGCGACTTTACTCAACA
>JBIIIF010000373.1:0-5518 GCA_044235005.1 Planctomycetaceae bacterium
TAAGCCGACGACGCTTAAGTTGTCGTTGAGTCCATGCGACACAGGACTGATTCAGATCAAACGCAGTCACATCAACGCCGCGCTTGGCGAGTTCAACGACCTGCCGTCCCCCACCGCAACCTATTTCCAGGATGCTCGGCTTATCACCCCTGAGCCCATCGGCATTCAGATAACGCGAAGCAGCGGACTGAATGAAGTCCGCTTCAAGAGGCGTCTCATCGCTGAATGCGAGGTCCCAGTAGCCCGGAGCGTCATAGCAGTCCAGCGAATTATTGTTCATGAACTACTTACGACTCTCGAAGTCTTCGTATTCGTCATCGTAACTGTCTTCCATTGCGTCATCGTCGAAGAGTTGTTCGCCATCGTCCTCGACACCATCAGTGTCTGCAGCGAACTCGCCTTCTCCTTCCTCGAATTCATCAGCCTCGATCGGCTGAGAAGGTTTCGTGCCCGGCGCTGCAGCAAGCCCTGACGCTCCCGCAGCCGCCGCGAGTGCCGGATCGGGCATCAGCCCCGGGAAAAACATGATGGCAAAAGGAAGGAAGGCCATCGACAGACTTCCGAGTGCCGCGAGCACCCACACGATCCAAAGAACGACAGAAACCCTGGCTCCGTCGGAGAGCATCCCCTGCAGCAACCCAAGCACGAGAAACGCCAGCAGAGCAGCCGCAGGAATAGCGGCAACAAACGACACGGCAATTAATTGTTTCTTGTTCATGAACCGGTTCTCGGATCTCAAGCGACGTGATAAATCCAGGGCTGGGCCGGAATCTGAAACGCGATAGCCTGTTTCGTTGGTTTCTACGCGCAGAAACACAGCGAACATCGGCGACACAGTCTGGATTTATCGTCATCGTAAGTTCAGAGAATCAGTTGTCGCAATGGCTGACCTGAGACTTTAGCACTTTTACGGTTGAGTACGAATTCTGGCGATTAACCCGGATTTAATGATTGTCCGGATCACGGACGGCTTGCCGTCAGAGCACTAAGCGGAAACAATGCCCGGATCTGTTGAAATCGAGAGTGCTCGCATAACGTTCCGACGCGGTTCTGAAACGGGTTCTGTTCAGGTTTCCGGTGTGAACCGCTGTTGAATTTTGCTTTCTGCGGCAAAAACGAGTCGTTCCTGAAGAGTCTGATCCTTGTGGATCCGTGTGGAGCTGTGCATGTTTCGCTTGAGTCTTGTGGCCCCGGTTTTCGCTTTCTGTCTTCTTGGATCATCCGCCTCGGGTTCCGACCCAATGCCTGACAACGATTCCGTGAAGGCCGCCGATTTCCCTCGGCAGATTCAGGAAATGGCCATCAGAAATGACAACTCGCCGGTGGCGTACTGGGGTACGGATCCCGCGAAATACACTGGCTGGAAGTCTCATTCGAATCGCCTGATTCCCGTTTACAGCTTCGGGACGAAAGGCGGAAAGCCGGGCGTCGACTTGAATTCGTGGTTCGGAGATGCCAGCCCCTACCGATCCGCACAGAAGGTCCAGGCTCTTTACGGTTACGTGCCGGAGAATACCGTGAACCCGGAGGCGGTCTGGATGGATCAGACTAACATTTACGATATGCAGAAGGCCGCCGCAGACTCAGGCAAGAGGTATATCTTCCTTGTGGTTTTCGATGGCATGGACTGGCAGACCACTCAAGCCGCCGCGATCTGGAATCAGAAGAAGGTCAGCTATACTGAGGGCCGTGGCAACGGGACTCATTTTCAAAGCTATGACGCAGGCGGGACGACTCAGTTCGGCTTTATGGTGACGAGTGCTCATAATGAAGGAACCGATGTCGACGTCAACCTGCAGACGGTGAAGAATCCGGGCGGCACGATTCGCGGCGGATACGCTGCTTCCATCGCTGGTGCGACTCCGTGGTCGATTGCTGCTGATCCCTCTTATCTGGTCGCCAAACCCGCAGAGGGCAATCCCAAACACAACTACACCGATTCCTCATCTTCGGCAAGCAGCATGACCGCTGGACTCAAGACCTTTAACGGAGGCGTCAACGTGGATGCCACCGGTCAACCAGTCTCAACGATTGCACATTACCTGCAGGAAAAGGGTTGGCGCGTTGGTGTGGTCTCATCTGTACCTATCAGTCATGCGACGCCCGCTGCAGCCTACGCGCAAAATGTCTCTCGCGATGACTATCAGGATCTGACTCGCGACATGCTGGGCCTGCCATCAGTCGTCCATCCCACGATGCCTTTAGCGGGACTGGATCTGGTCGTCGGAGGAGGGTTCGGAAACAACGGCGATCCGAGGAAAGGTGGCGAGAGCCAGGGTGACAATTATGTTCAGGGAAACATCTACCTGACAGACAACGATCTGCAGACTTCCGATGTGAAGAACGGCGGACGCTATGTGACGGCCGTGAGAACAGCCGGTCAGGATGGAACGGATCTGCTGAAGACTGCGGCGGCTCAGGCCATGTCCGGAAAACAACGTTTGTTGGGATTCTTTGGCGTCGGGCAGTACGCTGGCCACCTGCCGTTTGAAACGGCTGATGGTCGCTATGACCCGGTTCCAGGGGTCAACAAGAAGGCCGAAGAATATTCCGAGCAGGATCTCCTGGAGAATCCAACCCTCGCGGAAATGACCGGCGTTTCTGTGGAGTTCCTGGCCAGCGACAAGAAGCCGTTCTGGCTCATGGTCGAAGCTGGTGACGTCGACTGGGCTAATCATGACGACAACATTGATAACTCAATCGGCGCTGTAAACTCCGGTGATCGAGCTGTCAGGGCGATCACAGACTGGGTGGAGGCAAACAGCACCTGGGACGAATCCCTGCTGATCGTCACGTCTGACCACGGTCATATGCTGAATCTCGTGAAGCCGGAAATGCTGATTCAGGAAGCAGTGGCTGCCGAATGATCGATTCGCCTCGTCGCAACATAAGCCGTGCTCTCAGTGAGCGGGTGGCACATAAGCTGATGACCGCACATAAGCTGATGACCATGCTGGGTTTGCTGCTGGTCGTTGTGGTGTCCGCTGGTGCCGTGAATGCTCAAGCCGTGAATCGGCCCGGGCAGACAGACTCCGACAAGTGGTATCTCGGCTACAACGGCTTTCGTATGCTGCTTGAAGAGCGAAATCTGACCGTTCGGACCGACTTGTCGGCGACTTTGCGGCGGCCCAGGGAATCTGTGGTCGTGATGTTCGGTGATGTATCTCGCGTCTCGCTGGACGAATGGCGACGCTTGCGAGCCTATGTGGCTCAGGGCGGAAGTTTATTGGTAGCTTCAGAGCGCGATTTCAGGTTGCCAGGCGTGTGTTTGTTTTCCCAAGGCCCGGTCAAGTCTCTCGACAAGGACAGCCAGTATCAGGGATTCGATGACTGTATTGTGCTGTCCGATTTGAATCAGTCGCATCCACTCTCGAAAGGCCTGCGACGAATCATTGTGAACAAGACCGGGTGGATGTCGACTTCAGAAGACCCCTCATTGCAGTGGGAAGTCATTGCGGCTCTGGCCGAGGATGTCTCGCCGGGGACTGCCCGTTATCGTCCTGTGATCATGGCGGGGATCGATGCCACCCCGGGAACCGGCGTCCTGATTCTGTCGGCTGATCAAAGTCTGTTCTCGGACGGAATGTTGTGGCATGGCGACAATTCTCTGTTCGCAATTCAGGTTTCGGATCTGTTGTGCCGTGGCAATCGAAAGTGGCTGACCGTGTATGACAACGGCCAGACACTTCCCAGTTACATGGCCGAACTGACTCCTCAAGGCACACCACCACAGGTTCCGCCGCAGACACCACCAAACATTCCTCCGCAACTCCCACCGGAGATTGATCCGCCGGAACCAGATCTTGCCACGATGCTGCGGATGGCAAATGAAGTACTGGACGAAGTTCAGGACTCCAACATTCTGAACGAAACCCTGAAGGAACGACCGCGAAATATGCGTCCCATCGCGTGGGCTCGCACGATCCTGCTGCTCATTTTGATCCTTTTTCTGCTGTTTCTGGTCTGGCGACTGGTGCAGAACCGTTGGCATTTGGTGCCCAATCGTCATGCAAGATTCATGCAGTCAATGTATGGAGTGAACTCGTCTCGCCAACTGGAGACTTCTGAATTCGGCTCGGCTGTGGAAATTCTGGCTCGCGATTTATGTCGTGAGCTGTCAGGATCGCAGGTGGAGTCAGACTGGTTCAAGCTGCTCGCGTCGAATCAGCATTTGCCAACGGCCCGGTTTTCACGAGGCCAGAAGAAGGCTCTGAAAGAACTTGTCGAGATTGCTACCCGAGGCTGTCGTGTGCATCTTTCACGGCGGAAATTTGAGTCACTCGGACGCAGCATTGAGCTGGTGCGAACCGGATGGCGAAGCGCAGCGCTGGTGACGGGCTGAATAAAAATCCCGAGCGTGGACTGCGAAGAAAACCGCGCGCGAGTTCTACGGCCCACTCTCGGGAGTGACAGGTATCGCGATGATCAATCCTGCCACACGGTCACGAGTGCTCCTGCGATCCGGCATATGGCACTTGAGGCAATGTCCGCTGAGCGTGATCGGGGCCGCTCGTCGATAAAGTCCGTCTTCGGCGATCTCATGAGACCGCTTCCCGGCCTTCAGTTGCTCTGCTGCCTGCCGTTCAAACTCGTCAGCCGGCTTATGGTCAGAATTCATTGCCAGTCCTTCAACGGCCAACCAGCGGAGCTTGACATGTTGCTCGGCCTCGACGTCTTTGAAGACTTCCCCCAGTATCGCAGCCGGTATCGGCAATGCTTCATCCTCACGATAGTACCGATCGTGAATCACGCGGAGTGAAGAGTGCAGTGTCGAATGCAGAATCTCCGCCTGTCGTCGCGCCTGACTGACAGTAGTCGCCGCAGGCTGTTCAACGGCCAGCCCTTCGACTGCGGTCTGTGATAAGTTATCTCCCGCGGTCTTTTCGTCAGCCAGAACGCCTTCCGGAGCATGACCACCAGAAAGCAACGCAAAAAGAGTGACCGACATTAACACAGAGCGAAGCAGTTCGATCATGGCGATTTTTCTTCTGTCGGGAAACGCATTCGACAGCCGGCTATTGAACGCTCGGCTCTTCTGCAACCGGGATACTGATTACCAACGCCGCAAATTTTCGATTCTTCGCAGGCTGACTAAAAACTCCCGCGTGACAACTGATGCAGCCACCTGTCATGGGGATCGCAGTCGCACGACGATAGTAGCCGTCCTCTGTTGTCTCCACTTCGGGCTCACCCGTTGCGATTTCTTTCGCTGCTCGCTTCTCGAACTCCGTCGACGGTTCATGGTTAATGCTCATGGCCTTCAGATTCACGGAAATCCAGTTGGCCTTTGACCCAGTCTCTTTTTCAATCTCCGCGAACACATCTTCCATTGCTCGAGCAGGCACCATAGATCGATCGACGTGAAAATAGCGATCGTGCATAACCCCCAGTGTCGTCGAATAAATACTGTGCATCAGCCTGGCTCGATCACGAGCAACACTGACAGGAACACGGGGCACTTTCTCTTCTGTCGGTGCGGGAGCAGTTCCCGATTTGTCTGGCTCAGTCGTCTTCGTCG
>JBIIIF010000134.1:0-18752 GCA_044235005.1 Planctomycetaceae bacterium
TTGCGACAAACTGGAGATGAAGAGCCGCTATCAGTCCAATCAATGGTTTGGAACCACCAGCATGCTGTTGCTGCGAATCGGTGAAGCCGATCAGGGCGTTGTCGGTCTGCATCAACTTGGCATTCCCGGTGAGATTATGCCAAGCCTGTCCGCTCGCCTGATGGGCCTCGATAGTCTTGGCGTCGCATCCTACCTGTTGACGACGTACTTCTCAGCCGCAGTCCTGACTGACGATGCACTCGCTGTGCTCGAGAACGTCGAAGTCGGCTATTACCACGATTATGAAAGTGGTGTGACAAAGGGCTTCGAAGGCGGACTCGGGATTTAGGAACGCTCATCTCCGCGAGGATTGAAACCGCGGGCTTTCAAAAAACGCTGAAATCATGGTGTGCCTGCGCTATCGCTGGTCACACCCTACGAAAACTCAAAGAACCATTCAGGATTTTTCTCAGAAGGAATTCACGATGTCAGACAATCTCCTCCAGCGCAGTGTGACGACAGCAGTTGCTCGCAATCTTGCGAATACCACCAAGACATCGCCAAAAATGATGTCGATCACACCGCGATGGCTGCTGAGCCTGCTGCCTTGGGTGAATGTGGAAGGGGGAACTTATCGAGTCAATCGGACGAAGGTGGAACTCAGCAAAGCTGAACGCATCGCGGTAGAGCTCAACGATGGCGACGCCACGTTCTCACCAGAATCTCTGCGGAGCGTGCCCCTGTTTTCGGGACTGCCAACAGCCATCACGGCACGCATGGCGAACCAGTTTCGCACCGAAGAAGTGTCGCTTGGCAATCAACTGGTGGCAGAAGGTGAAGACGGCAACAAGTTCTTTATCATCGCTCAGGGACAGGTTGAAGTCCTCAGCAAAGGTGTGCACGGCAGCAATCTTCGTATCGCTCTGCTGACGGAAGGTGAATACTTCGGTGAAACAGACCTCGTTTCTGACAAGCCGTCAGATGTCACCATCCGAACCTTAACTCCCTGCGTGCTGCTAACATTGTCTCGCCGGGATCTCGACGGCGTGCTGCGTGAAATGCCGAGTCTGAACAGTGAGTTCGAACGAGTTATCGCGGAGCATCTCGAACTGAAGTCCGCCGTGAATCGTTACGGTGAGCGCAATATTGATCTCGTGTCAGGCTTTGCCGAGAACGTCGAGATCCCGGAGACGTTTGTCGACTATTCACCAGAGCCGCGAGAGTATTCGCTGTCTTCCGTGCAGACCGTCGTGCGTGTTCATACACGAGTCTCTGATCTCTACAACGGTCCGTACAATCAGCTCGAAGAGCAGATGCGACTGACGATCGAAGGGATCAAGGAACGTCGGGAATGGGAACTGATCAACAATAAGAAGTTCGGCCTGATTCATTCGGTTGATCCTGCGATGCGAATCAGTACTCGCTATGGCGCGCCGACACCGGATGATCTGGATGAATTGTTGGCTCTGGTCTGGAAGAAACCGGCCTTCTTCCTTGCTCATCCGAAGGCGATTGCGGCCTTCGAACGCGAATGCACGTGGCGAGGTGTCCCACCAGTCACGATGAACCTGTTTGGCACTCCTGTAATTCTATGGCGCGGTGTTCCGATTGTGCCTTGCGACAAACTGGAGATGAAGAGCCGCTATCAGTCCAATCAATGGTTTGGAACCACCAGCATGCTGTTGCTGCGAATCGGTGAAGCCGATCAGGGCGTGGTTGGTCTGCATCAACTGGGCATTCCCGGCGAGATCATGCCGAGCCTGTCTGCTCGTCTGATGGGCCTCGATAGTCTCGGTGTCGCGTCCTACCTGTTGACGACGTACTTCTCGGCGGCCGTTCTGACGGACGACGCACTTGCTGTGCTCGAGAACGTTGAAGTTGGGTTCTATCACGATTATGAGAACCGACGTCCTAAGGTGAAGTAGTTTGGGCGTGGTCGACTGGCGATGTGATGGGCGGTGATGGCATCGTGAGATATCAAGCTGATTGGCGACAGACGTCGGGTTATTGATTCCCGGATCACTGACGCCTTCGGCTTGCCGTTAAACGAGTGGATTCTCATTCGGCGACCGCCCCATGTTTTTAGGCCAGGCATTCCTGGTGATCATCAGAACGGAAACATTTCATGCAAGCTCTGACTCCGGAATTGCTTTCTGAAGCAACAGCAAAGCTGTTTGCGCAGCTTCCCGGGCAAGCCGCACCGACGAACTTCGCGCCGACGCCTGAGGTCTTACCCGTGACGCCGGCCAGTGGCTTTTCACCAATGAATGCTGGAACTCCGGTTACCTCTTCGTTTCCGTCGCAGCCTTCTGCGCCGACGATGGCCACGCCACCAGCGTTTCAGGGAACACCAACTCGTCCGGCCGGAACTCCGGCGGTACCTCGAGTTGGCTTTCCGAACGCGGAATTACCAGCGGCGTTTGTGCCGCTGTTTGAACCGCAAGTTCCTGTGAAATCAATCACTGCGGAACCATTTTCGACCGCAGTGCCGGGAGTATCTGGGTTCAGCTTTTGGGGATTCCCAACGCCCCCGGGACAACCGTCATCGGTCGCCCATCCGGGAGGTCTAGACAGCGTCAGATCCGGCAAAATGTCGCGAACAGGTGATTCGCATGACGGTTTGAAAGCGTTTGTGCAGCGAATTCAGACAGGCGAAGCTTCCGGTGAGAAATCTCTGTGTGAGAGCAATTCTGATCTGGAACGCATCCGCCAGTCGTTCAAGTCTTCGAGCACTCGCAACTCTCGCCCCGTCATCTTCGATGTTCATCAGATACGCAAAGATTTTCCGATTCTGCATCAGAAGGTCAATAATCACGATCTTGTGTGGTTCGACAATGCAGCGACAACTCAAAAGCCGATTCAGGTAATCGAAACGTTGTCGCACTTCTATGCTCACGACAATTCCAACATCCACCGAGCCGCCCATACTCTCGCCGCGCGAGCGACAGATGCATACGAGGGTGCTCGAAAGAAGATTCAGAATCAGGTTGGAGCCAGCTCCCCGGAAGAAATCATCTTTGTGCGTGGTACGACAGAGGGAATGAATCTCGTCGCTAATACTCTGGGAAAAGCACTACTGCAGCCCGGCGACGAAATCGTGTTGTCGGAGCTGGAGCATCATGCCAACATCGTACCATGGCAGTTGATCGCAAAAGATCGCGGGGCGGTTTTGAAAGTCATCCCGGTCAACGACCACGGAGAAGTGCTGCTGGATCAGTATCAGCGACTGCTCGGGCCAAAAACCCGGATCGTCAGTCTGACGCAGGCCTCCAACAGTCTGGGAACAATTCTGCCTGTGGCTGAGATGACTCATATGGCTCGCCGAGTGGGAGCCAGGGTTGCCATTGATGGTGCTCAATCGATTTCGCACATGCCGATCAACGTGAATGAGATCGGATGTGACTTCTTCGTCTTCTCCGGGCACAAGATCTTCGGACCAACGGGCATTGGAGCCGTGTATGCTCGCCGGGAGGTTCAGGAGATACTGCCGCCGTGGCAGGGCGGCGGGAACATGATTCGCAATGTGACGTTTGAAGAGACAACCTATAGTGATCCTCCCGCGAAGTTTGAAGCCGGCACGCCGAATATTGCCGACGCTGTAGGGCTCGGCGCGGCACTGGATTATGTGAATCAGGTCGGCATTCACAATATCGGGCAGTATGAACATTCTCTGCTGCAGTATGGCACCGAACGATTGTCGATGATCAACGGACTGAGGATCATCGGGACGGCTCGTGAGAAGGTCAGCGTGATCTCGTTTGTATTGGGCGATATGCCGCCGGAGAAGGTCGGACAACTGCTGGACAAACACGGCATTGCTGTACGATCAGGGCACCACTGTGCTCAGCCTTCGCTGCGACGATTCGGTGTAGAAGCCACGGTTCGCCCGTCGTTTGCGTTCTACAACACCGTGGACGAGATCGATCATCTTGTGGAAGTTGTGCGAAGAATTCACAAGCGGCCCTGATGGCTGTGTTGGGAATCAGAACCACTGTTTTGAGTGAGTATCGATTCAAAGGGAAATCATGTACGTGCACATGGGCTCTGGAAAGCTCTGCGATTAATCCTGCGAGGATGGCAGAAAGTAGCCGGTGGTCGCCTAAAGGCGCGCCTCCGGTGACCGAACGTGAACCAACCTCATTCTGAAGGGATGACAGAAACCTGGAGTCTGGCACCCATTTCAGGGTGCGATCACAGGATTCGACGCAAACCGGTGGTTGGCGCTGCGCTGACCACCGGCTACCTTCTTCTACCGCTTCGCGGTGAATCGCAACGAACTTCGTGAACGCCTGAGCACAGTGATAACAGCACCCAGACAGGCTCGCGCACGTGATTTCGCGCAGAGCCTGAATCTTAACTGCTTTGCAGGCTGACGGATCTTCGATTGGGAGCGCTGCAGGATCTCAGATTTCAAATTTGAAATCTCAAATCCTGAGATAGTGCCAGGGTGCGTAATCTCGTCAAAGTCATTTGGTTCCGCACGAGGCCACATTGTTCCACGGCATGCGAGCCAGCAGGAGTCCCATGCCGCAGGTGTCGGTGATACCGGCGAAGATCAGTCCGGCTCCGACGAAGCCGGAGAGGCCAATCCACCACGGATGAACCCAGTGGCTAAGAACGGCACCAGTCAGCACCAGCGATCCTGCGGCGATTCGAACTTGTCGTTCGAGCGAGATGGCTTTCTGACCGCGAATCACTGGCAGGCCAGCAGCGTCCCAGGCCTGAGTGCCGCCTTCCACATTCACGACATTGGAATAACCGGCGGCAATGATCTGTTCACAAGCCTGACGGCCGCGACCGCCGGATTTGCAGATGACGTAGAGAGGTGACTCGGCGCTGCGAGTCGTGGCCATCTTTTTTGCGTCCAGTTCTGTCAGCGGCACATTTCTGGCGATGGCTGCGTGCACCTCACGGAATTCGACCGGTGTCCGCACATCGATCAGTTCTGCCGGTTCGCCCTTTGAGATCAGTTCATGCAGACGTTGCGGTGTGATGGTCGTTACGCTCATTGAATTACTCCGTTCTATCGAATCGAGTCGAACTGTTTGTGTCGAGGAGAGGGACAGCAAATTCTTCAGGCGGACAGCGATGATGACTGTTGACTCAAGCGTCAGGGCAGACCGCTCTGGAGTTTTTGCTGCTATTTTCTTCCTGCCTTGTCAAATCTTTGCACCAGACACTGCAGAATCGCTGTGACATGAGGTTCCACAATAAAGTAGTAAACATGTCGACCGTCACGGCGACTATCAAGAAGCCGGCTACGCTGCATCAGGCGGAGATGTTCTGACATCATGGCACTGGGCAGTTCGCACGCTTCCGCAAGTGCGCCGACGGGGTGTTCGCCCTGTGACAGAATCTGCAGAATTCTAAGGCGATGCGGATGAGCAATCGTCCTCAGGCATTCGGCCGCTTCGGACAATGCGTCAAGTTGCGTCAGACGCAGTGAGTGATCGGACATCGCACAGATCCTTTGTGCAATGGAAAAACCGGACAGCGCTGGGACGCTGTCCGGTGTGAGAATGGAAGAAGTCTACGTACAAATTATGGGACCTGAACGACTTCTCCGTTGCCGCAAGTTACAAGGCCTGCGAACAACGTGAGGTCGATGTTTTCGCTGATGAACGCCACACTGCCATCGCCGAAGAGGAACTGAGCACCACCGGTGTGGAAGGAGAATGGCTGGCTTGTGCCCTGAACTCCGTAGGCTCCCGTTGGATAGGTTTCCGAACCGACATTGTGCCCGTTCGTCGCATTGAAGGGAGTCGTTCCGCCCAAAGCTGAGCCGTCAGCACGCTGGCTCATTACCAGAATATCGCTCGCCGGGCGACACCATCCACCGGCGTTCACGCGGTTGGTCGGCACAACACCGAAGGGTCGTGGGCCGCGGCGGTAAACGGTTGGTCGTCCGGCCGATTCAATCACGGAAACCGTGTTTGACAAGCCGTCCGTCACGTCACGGAACTTTGAATCCACATTCTGAGCATGCATGCCGGCAAAGTATCTGTGAGCAGGGGCCGTTGGGTCGACAAAGTTGCCGGTGATTGGAAACGTAGCCTGAGCCGCAGTTGGCAGGAAGGCGTTGATGTTGACATCTACTCCCTTTGACAGTGCGTAGTCCGACGTGGCCACCATGTTGGCGGCATAACCTGACGGAGTCGTCGTGACGTCCGGGTCTCCGTCCAACTTCAGTTGAGCGGCGGAAGAAGGGCATTCGAAGGCGGGCAACCGAGTGCTCACGACGGATCGCATCGTGGGATCGGGGTTACTCCACTGCAGTGTCTGGTCATACCTCGTATACAGGTTGGCCTGTTCCAGTTGAGGAAGAAGCTTCACGAAGCCTGCCAGACGTCTTGTACCCGTCCCGGGAGGTCGGCTGCTGACGGGAAGAAATCCGTAAACGTCAGCGAAGTTATGGATCGCCAGTCCAAGCTGCTTCAGGTTGTTTTTACACTGTGTTCGGCGAGCAGCTTCGCGAGCCTGCTGAACAGCAGGCAGCAACAATGCGATCAGAATGGCAATGATGGCAATAACCACGAGCAGTTCAATCAATGTGAACCCGCGACGAGAGTCCTGACGAGCCACAGACACTGAGTTGAAACGAAACTTCTTCATAAACTCTGAAACCTTTTCTTAAAATGGAGGTGGCGTAAGGTCGCCCTGAAAAACAAACAGCATCAACAAACAGAGCACGCTATCACTACTTCTTAAGATCGATCGCAGGAATCGCGGTTTCCGAATCACCGATTACAACACTGATCCCGGACGTCTCCGGGTTCGCGTACTTCGCCGGGAGCGCGTTGTCACCTCGCACCATACTGCCCCCGCTGTTCACAAGCTTGAACCACACGGCACTGACTTTGTACTCGCCAGCTGGAGCTCCATCACCAGTTCCGTAAGTCCCGAGCGTGAAGGATCCGTCGGCACCAGACTTCGCAGAGGGCCGAACTGTTGCTGGAACATCTGCAGAAACTGGTGTCAAAGTCAGCTCTGCCCCGTCGACAGGCTTACCGTCAAAAGTCACTGTTCCTTTAGCTGGCACCACAATTTCCCATGGCTTTGCGGCTTCGCCACAGCCGGACAGCCCCACTGCAAACAGCAAATACGACAGCACGATTGGAAGGCGTGATGTCAAAGGAGATTTCCTGAAGCGTTCTCTTTTCATGCTCACCGTACCCTTAAACTCCCGTCCCGGGAAAACTTCACCCAACGAATACATCATCGACACAGTCGTGTATATTTATTTGACGGACACTTCGCAGCCTTGATCGGTTCAGCAAAACTTCCCTGAAGACTGTCCGCATTTCAGCAGAAACAGCCAGCCCGTTGGCCTAAAAAAAGACTAAAGCAAGCATTCAGATGAATATCACACACCGAATGAGTGGTATATATTTCCTGTGGGCTTTACTGCAAGAACAATCAACCTGTTTTGCCAGAGATTGCAGAAACCGATTAACCCAAGATCAGGGACGCTTTATTCACCGGAACGTCGCATTTTTGCATCAACCGTGGCTAAAGACACAGGCCATCCAATGATCGGAACGGGCGCCGATGCCTTCCACGCAATCCCTCAAATTCCTGCCCCGCTGTTGAAAACTTCGTTCTGATGCTTGGCCTGAGTAATGTTGCTATCAGGTGGCACACTGCGCGTCAGCCACACGTTCCCACCAATGACCGATCGTGCTCCAATAGTGATCCGGCCGAGAATCGTGGCTCCAGCGTAAATCACCACGTCATGCTCAACGATGGGATGTCGCTCCTTACCCTTCAACAACGCGCCGTTTTCGTCGACCGGGAATCGTTTGGCCCCCAGTGTGACGGCCTGATACACGCGAACCCGATCACCCACGACCGCCGTTTCTCCAATAACCACGCCTGTACCATGGTCGATAAAGAAACTCTGGCCAATCGTCGCGCCCGGATGAATATCGATACCAGTGAGCGAATGAGCAATCTCCGCGATAATGCGCGCGACCAAAGGGGCTCCCAGTCGGTGCAGAAGGTTGGCCATGCGATGATGCAGAATCGCCGTCATCCCGGGATAACACACCAATACTTCATCCGCACTCCGTGCAGCCGGATCGCCTTCATACGCCGCCTGAATATCTGTCTCAAGCGTCTGTCGAATCTGGGGCAAATGAGCAGCAAAGTGACGAGTAATCTCCGTGGCCTTCTGACGATTGTCGTCCGGCGTTGGTGAGTATCGTTCAGCAAAGATCATCTCCAGAGCGATCTGCTCGTCCAGATGTCTCAGAGCCTTTTCGAGCGTATGTCCTACGAAATAATCGATGCTCTCCTGAACGACGTCGTCGTCCTCCCAATCGATTCGGGAATAACGCAGCACCGAGATCTTCTACAACGCCCGCCAGCACTTTCCGCGACGGCAGTTTGATGGGCTTCCCGGCTCGTTGACGAGTTGCCAGTGACTCTTCGCGTAACGCTCGCAGCTCGGCAACAATCTCACGCGTGTCCCAGCGCACACTTTGAGCAGGTGGACAACAGGCCGCCGGTTGGTTTTTGCTGTTCATCGAGCTTTGCCTTCCGCGTCGAAGACACCTTCGAACAGGATCGAGCTGAGGTATCGCTCGCCGGAGTCAGGCAGGACGACAACAATCGTTTTGCCTTTGTTTTCCGGGCGTTTGGCGACTCGAATGGCCGCGACTGTTGCCGCTCCACAGGAGATACCACAAAGAATTCCTTCTTCCTGAGCGATTCGTCGTGCCATCAGCACCGCGTCTTCATTGCTGACCTGTTCGATCTCGTCGACTACCGACAGGTCCAGCACTTCAGGAACAAAACCGGCTCCGATGCCCTGAATCTTATGGGGGGCTGGTTTGAGTGGCTCGCCGTTTCTTTTCTGCGTCAACACGGGGCTCGCGGACGGCTCCACCGCGACTGAACGAACGCTGCTCTTTTTCTTTTTCAGATAACGTGACACTCCCGTGATGGTTCCGCCAGTGCCAACTCCACCAACAAAGATGTCAACGAGTCCATCCGTGTCTTCCCAGATTTCTGGTCCGGTCGTCTCTTCATGGATTGCGGCATTCGCAGGATTTTTGAACTGCTGTAGGAGCACATACTTTCCGGGATCAGACGCGTAGATTTCTTCGGCTTTGTTGACAGCGCCGGTCATTCCTTTGGGCCCCTCGGTGAGCACCAGCTTTGCTCCGAAGGCCAACAGCAACTTTCTTCGCTCGATGCTCATCGTCTCCGGCATCGTGAGTGTCAAAGGGATGCTTTTCGCCGCAGCCACGAATGCCAGGGCGATGCCCGTATTACCGCTGGTGGGCTCAACCAGTTCCTTGCCCGGGCCGAGCAGCCCTTTTTTCTCAGCGTCCCAGATCATGGCAGCGCCCAGACGGCACTTGACTGAGTAGGCTGGATTTCGTCCCTCGATTTTTGCCAGCACGGTCGCAGGGGCTCCATCGATCACGTGGTTCAATCGAACGAGCGGCGTACGACCGATGGAAAGAGAATTATCAGCAAACCAGCGTGGCATAGGAAGGTCCAAATTGAAAAGTACAAACGAAAAAAGGCCGCTGCGTTTTCGATAAAACGCAACGGCCTCCGAGTTCTTCGGTCAGCAGTATTGTTGGGAAATTTACAGGGTTCACACGTCCGACGTCAACATGGGTATGTATGGCCAACCCCGAGACAGCCAGTATTTCGCGGATTTCAAGCCATCAGCTCGGTGTAGTCTCGATTTGAGATCTCAAATTTCAAATTTCAGATCTATGGTGAACGGCCCTCGGGACATAATCAAATCACGTAATCCGTCTCCGGCATGAAGACGCGGACTGATCGAGGATGAACGTAGACAATATCGCTGAGTTTCAGCTCCAACTGTTTGGCTCGATAATGCGTCACATCGACGTTCAGCTCGATTCCGAATTCTTCGACGGCGACTCGAACCTTCAGCACAGAACCAGCCGGATTAATCTGCTTGATTTTTCCCAGCAGCGACGCCTGCGATGGTGATCGATCGATATCCAGTTCGTGAGGCCGAACGTAAGCGGTCGCGTTGCGAGGTTCCTCGTTCTGGTATTCATCGTACTGCAGACTGAACGGCCCCATCTGAACTCGCCCCGACTGAACTCGCCCGTGAAACACGTTCACATTGCCCAGAAAATCCATAACGAACGATGTGGCTGGATTATCAAAGACGGCCTGAGGCGTCCCGGTCTGCTCAATATGCCCCTGACTCATCACCACAACCTGATCGGCCATTTCAAAGGCCTCTTCCTGATCGTGCGTCACAAACACAGTCGTCACATGCATTTCTTCATGCAGCTTTCGCAGCCATGTTCGCAGTTCCTGTCGCACCTTGGCATCCAGCGCGCCGAAGGGTTCATCGAGTAACAGCATGCGAGGTTTAACTGCGAGAGCACGTGCCAGGGCAACGCGTTGACGCTGTCCACCGGAAAGCTCGGAAGGATATCGCTGGCCAAGTCCTTCGAGTCGCACGAGATGCAGCAGCTCGTTGACGCGTTCGCGAACTTCATTGTTCGGAGCATTGCGAACTCGCATTCCGAACGCAACGTTTTCGAACACAGTCATGTGACGAAACAGAGCGTAATGCTGAAAGACGAAACCGACTTCTCGGTCGCGTGCTGAGCGAGTCGTGACGTCTTCATCTTTGAACAGAATGCTGCCCTCATCAGCATTTTCCAGCCCGGAGATGATTCGCAGCAAAGTCGTCTTGCCTGAACCTGAGGGGCCAAGCAATGCGGTCAGACTGTCTGAGGGAACTTCAAGATTGACGTTCTTCAAGGCGACGAAATCACCGAATCGCTTCGAAAGATTTTGAACTGAGATACTCATGGCAACTACCTGACAGGGGAAAACACAAATCGCAGTCTTGAATCTGACTTACGAACCTCAGTGCTGTTCCGAAGAACTCTGCTCCATCGATGCGGCGACCATTCGCTCCAGAATGATCTTCAGCACCAGTGTTGAAAGAGCCATCAAGGTCAGAACAGAAGCAACCGCGTACGAACCTGGGTTGTTGTAATCCTGAAAGAGCTTTTCAACTCGCAGAGCCATCGTGTAGGTTTCTCGTTCAATGCGGCCGGAAACCACGTAGACCGCTCCGAATTCACCAATCGCACGAGCATTGCACTGGATTACTCCAAACAACAGGCCCCATTTGATATTCGGCAAAGTGACTCGCCAGAAGATCTGCCAGGGCGATGCCCCAAGACTGACGGCGGCCAGTTCTTCGTCATCACCCAGAGCCTGCATCAGAGGAATCAATTCGCGAGCCACAAACGGGATGGTCACAAACATCGTGGCCATCACGAGGCCCGGCCAGGCAAAGATCACCTTGAATCCAATCGCGTTCAGCAGCGGAGCGAAGTACCCGGTCCGCAGATTGTACAACAGCACGAACATCAAGCCGGCGACGACCGGTGAAACGGCGAATGGCAGATCGAGTGCAGTCATTAACAGTGTTCGACCAGGAAACTTGAACTTGGTCAGAGTCCACGCGGCTGCAACTCCGCAGACGGTGTTCACCAACACCGCGAGTGGCACCACAATCAGCGTCAGAAAAACGGAATGTCGCGTTTCCGCGTCGTTGAAAAGGTTGTTCCACCATCCTGAAATCCCGTCGGCGAACGCCTGCACGAAGACATAAATCAGGGGCACAATAATCAGGACGCTGGCAATCAGATAGCAAAGCGAGATCAGCAGAATGCGAAACCACAGTGGTTCATTCGCTACCATCTTGCCAGCGGTCTTCTGAGTTCTGACGGAGTTAACGTGCATAGCGGCGATTCCTTGCTTCAAGCCAGTTAATCAGCATCAGAGTGGTAATCGATCCGGCCAGCAGAACGACAGCAATCGCGGTGGCTTCTTCGTACTTGTAGTCTTCCAGCCGCGAGTAAATCAGCATCGGAGCGATCTCGGACTTGAACGGGATATTCGTCGAGACAAAGATGATCGAGCCGTACTCGCCCAACCCGCGAGCAAACGCAAGGGCAAATCCGGTGTAGAGTGCCGGCATCAGCGACGGCAGGATGACTCGCATAAACGTCTGCCAGCGAGAAGCTCCCAACGATGCAGCGGCTTCCTCAATGTCACCCTCGAGACTCGACAAAAGCGGCTGCACCGTTCGCACGACGAATGGCAGTCCCAGAAAGACCAGAACCAGCACGATGGCAAATCGTGAGTACGCACCTTCAATTCCCAGCGGCACCAGAAACTGGCCGAACCAGCCGTTCTTCACATAGAGACTCGAATAAACCAGCCCGGCCACGGCCGTCGGTAAGGCAAAGGGAAGGTCGACAGTGGCATCGAGCATTTCTCGCCCGGGAAATCGATACCGTACAAGAACCCACGCGAACAGGAGCCCGAAAGCGACGTCAACAACAGCGGCGATGGCGGCTGCTCCAAACGTCAGCATGTAGGCAGCTCGAGCACGCTCGGACCAGGCCGCCGTCAGGAATTCTGTCGGAGTCAGAGAAATCGACTTGGCAATTAAGGCGATCAAAGGAACAAACAGCATGACGGTCAGCCAACTGATCGTCACAACCAATCCTGGCCCAAATCCGGGCAGAGGACTGCGATGTTTTCCCGAAACAAGTCGTCTCAGAGTCCCCCCGAGAGATTGATTGGGGGAAGGTTTAGCGGCGCTCACGTTGTTCGCTCCTGAAAGATGCGTACATCGTGCGCCAAAATAACGCGGACGCGTTTCTCGTCGAGAAACTGACTGCAAAAAGTCGCATCTGAACCGGCCCTCGAAGTGGTATCGTCAGGCAAAATTTGATTTGCGGAAAGAAGAGGAGGTCAACTCAATGAAGCGAAGAAATCTTCACCACTGACTTTACCGGGGCGTTGATTTAACGGTTTTTCAAAACCCGAAACGTCAGTGAGGGATTGCAATTTCAGGTTTAAACAGTTCTCGCCCCAAAATCCCTCGCTCACCCTTCGGGTTATGATTCAATCAACAGTCTGATAAACCCCGATGAAGTCGCTTGTCTAAATACTACTGCGTTGTCTGCGACGTCTGTCGTTCGTTGCGAGTAATGCGGCGGCGTTCGAGACGATCGATCTGCACCACAACTCCGTCCTGAACCACAATCTGCACATGTCCAAAGCGGAGATTGCGAAGTGATTCTCGAATCTGTGCCAACACCAGGTCTTCTGTTTCAGATCGACCGTCTGATGTCGCATGATCCTCGGTGGTGTCGCTTTTCTTTCCCATGACTCTGCTCATTTCACTCACGTCAACCGGGGTTACAGTCTTTCACACGGTTTTACACTCACCGTGTTCGCAACAATGCTGCCCGCGTCGATGACGAGAGCATCTCTGCCATGGTTGACAGGCAACCCTGGAATGCAGAAAAAAAATCAGGCACCGAATATCGATTCTTTCGGCCGCCGCCCTGAGCATCCAGGGCAAGCAACCTTGAGATGACCTGTCAGCAAAACGATCAAGTCCTTATTTCTCGCCGATGTAGATCTTGTCGAACTCAGCACCGTCCTCGAAAAATTTCGCCTGAGCGTCATCCCAGCTTGCCGCAATTTTTGTCACTGGAAACAGCTCGATTGCTGGAAATGATGCAGCTCTGGCAGCCAGGACTTCGGCATTCGTTGGTCGATAGAAGTGCTTCGCGATGACTTCCTGCCCCTCTTTTGTGTAGAGGAACTTCAGGTACTCTTCCGCTGTCGCTCGAGTGCCCTTCTTGTCCGCGACAGAATCAACTACTGCAACGTGCGGCTCGGCAAGAATGCTCACCTCAGGAAAGACGAGTTCCAGTTCACCTTTGGCTTCAGCCACTTCGAGGTGGGCTTCATTTTCCCACGTCAGATGAACATCACCGATGCCCTTTTGAGCAAACGTTGTCGTGGCTCCACGAGCCGCGGTATCGAGCACTGGAACCTGTTTATACAACTGCGTCACGAAGGCTCTGGCGTCGTCTTCACTGCCACCTTTGCTGATCACACTGCCCCAGGCTGCGAGGAAAGCGAGTTTCCCATTACCAGACGTCTTGGGGTTCGGAGTGATGATTTCGATGCCGGTACCGGTCAGATCTGACCAGTTCCTGATGTTCTTCGGGTTTCCCTTGCGCACAACAAAGACGATCGTTGAGGTGTACGGCAAACTGCGGTTCGGCAACGCCTCTTCCCAGCCGTCTTTAATCAACCCCTTCTTATGAAGTTGCTCTGTGTCGGACCACATCGCCAGCGTCACAACATCGGCCTCAAGCCCATCGATGACCGCGCGAGCCTGACTGCCGGAACCGCCATGTGACTGTTTGATGGAAACCGTCTTGCCACTGGCTGACTGCTGGGCCGTGAACTTTTCGTTCAGTTCCTTCCAGAGTTCCCGAGTGGGGTCGTAGGAAACGTTCAGCAATTCGACAGGAGCCAAGGATCCTTTCGCTGCTGAGCCGCCGTTCGTGGCTGACGACTCTGCGGGGGAGTTGGAGCCGGAACCACATCCGATCGCAGCCAAAAAGAGTGGAAGCAGGAAAACCAGGGAACTCTTCTTCATGAAAGTCATTCCAATTCCAAATAAACAATCATCACTAAATGGGTGATAGATATGAGCAAAAAAGAGAGACGGCTAAATGCCATCCCCATAATTCAACTCTGCAGAGAACACTTCTTCGCGGCTTACGATGGCCCCGGCAAACACTGTTGACAGTGTCGCATTATCCATCAGGCGAGCGATATAGTTGCGAATATCCAGCATAACACGGCGGAAACGACAGACACCTTCCTGCGAGCAAGGCTCGTAGTCAGACGTTGAGACACAGGAAATCGGAGCCAAAATGCCATCAAAATGACGGACAATTTCGCCCATTGTGATTTCTTCCGGCCGCTTCGCCAGAACAAAACCGCCGTCACGCCCTGCGATGCTTTCAACCCAGCCCCGCGACTTCAGGTCCAGCATAATCTGTTCGAGAAACCGACGTGGAATGTCGTTTTGTTCGGCCAGTGTTCGAATGGAAATCGGTCCCTGACCGCGATAAGCCACCAAGCTGAACAAAGCTCGCAGTGCATAATCTGATTTTCTGGAGAGCTTCATCGACTCAGGGACTCCGGCCGCTGGATAAATACCACTCGTTTGGTCGTGTTTTATCTCTCAGGCCCGATCGACGCAACCAATGAATCAGATTTTCTTGCCGAAGAGGACGGATTGCAACGCCCAGCGGACTCCTCAAACGGGCGGCATAGCCCCGGGACGGATTCAATGGTCAGGAAAATTGGCCCGAACGACACTCCTCACACTGCCGCGACTACTAAATACCGCCGCGGAGACCATCAACGCAGATTGAACGCCGGGGATTGCAGAGCAAACTCGCTTCAATGTATTCCTCTGCGAACTCTGCGTTCAAACAATGGCCTTCGCTGTGACGGCTGGAATGAGGAGACTGACAACCGGATCGACACGGAGGGCTGACGCCCAGCCGCTCGCCGTTGAGTTCGATGTCGGATTACTTCTCCGAGATCGCCGCCACGACGTACGCACCTTCGATATCTGGAGCAGAGGGGACAGTGACGCCTTCGGGGATCAAGACGGGTTCGATCGCGGTGATGCATTGCTGGCAGGCATCTTCGACGACCCATTTGAATGAGGGGACCGTCTTCGTCACCGTTTTCTTCATCAGCTTTCGTTTCGTAAAGACATCCGCACTGCAGCCTGGAATCCACGATATCCAGACGAGCTTCTTTGGTTGAGTACAGATGTTCTTGTCTTCCGGTGTCTTGAGACAGACCGTTTCGCAGTGTTTGCAATCCGGAGTACTCGGACCAGGCACACAGAACTCCTCACACTGCATCCCCCAGCATGTCGTTGTGATCTTCTTGTCTTCGCGCACCAGCCGACAAACCTTGCGACAACGGTTGGCACTGCATCCACAATGAGCGCAACATCGACCGGCGGCGTTGCCAACATTACTGAGCACTGGTGCGAACGCGGCCGTAATCATAGATTCCAGAAACAGTCGACGTGATGATGACTTCATGGATGCAGCGCCTATGGCAGCGTGAATTGGACTTGAGAACTCAGATTTGAAATGTCAAATTGAGGAAACTGTTCATGACATGCGAGAGAAAAAAGCCGCAGCAGAGTCATCACCAGTTAAAGTCGAAACGCATCGCGAGGAGATCAGATTCGGTTTCGCCAAAGACGGTTGCCCCGGTCGTGACCGGATGAATCCAATCGAACATGATTCGCGTCCGATCGCTCCAGTACCAGTTGAACCCGGTTGTCAGATCGTTGTATTCGCCTTTGGTGAATTCGTTCAGATTCAAATGCGAATAGCGAGTTTTCACTTCCCATGCTCCGGGACTCATCGCACCAGGAACAACAAAGAAGTTTGATGTTGGAACGTTGCGGCCAAATTGAGCTCCATGTTGTCCGAAGCGTTCGTAGATGCGATTTTCACCGGTCAAAAAATAGCTCAAGTGGGCATAGCCGCCATGCGTTGTTTCTGTGCCAGAGGCCATCGTGTTCACGTTGCACAGAAATGCTTCGCTCTGCAAAGTCACAGGTCCCATGACCGCAGCGAACTCCAGATTTCCCGTCGTGTAGGATTCCGCATCAATACTGCCGCTGTCAATAAGTCGTGGTCCTTCGTGAACCTGTGGACGGGAACGAAAGCTGACTTTTTTGTCCTGGTCTTCCGTGTGCATAATGCCAACGCCAGTGTGAATCAGATAACGACCGTTGGAAGGTTCGTCGTAGAATGGAGTCCAGTTGAGTCGGCCGGAAACTCGACAACCCTGATTGTCGTCAATGCGTTCCTTCAGGCCTTCACTGATGCTGTCAAAGAAAACGCCCGTCGCCCATGACACACTTTCGTCGTCGGTGTGGTTGTAAAGAGCGATCCCGACTTCGCGATCCACCGCGAACACTCCCTGAGACGGCAGCGATCGCTCCATGAAGATATTGTTGGTGTCGTTCGTGACCTGTTCCAGGCTGAATGGAACGAAGAAATTACCAATTCGAAAACGCCCAAGCCCCGGAATCTCATTCATCGAGAAGTACGCGTCTTTTACATCCGGCGATGTCACCGTTCCCGCCGGGCTGGCACCAACCGTTTCCGGCTCAAGAGTCATCTGCAGCCGGAAGTCACACTGTCCATATCCGGCGCCGTCAGCCACCAAACGGAGGCGGCGAAACTGAAAGTAATCCTGCGCCCCTACAATGGCCGGATCCGCGTTGGCCCAATTGATATACTCTGCCTGAACATGACCACCCAGCTTCACCGTCCACTTGTCGGTGGACATATCCTGCCAGTCTTCCGCTTTCTTGGCCTCTGCATCCTTCTTCTTTTTGTCCGAGTCGACTCGCTTTTTTTCCGAGGCTTCCAACTGATCAATTCGCATCTGCAGGCGGCTGAGTTCGCTCTCAAAGTCGCCGGATGGCCCTTCGGCTACTGCATCATCAGCGGCCGCAGCGTTTTGCGCCGGGAGGACATCAGGAGGCGGGGCGAAAAGATAGCTGGCCCGAGCTATGTCATTCTCGCCAGAAAGCCACTCCGGAGCGTTGCTCATGGGGCGCAATGATGACGGCACATACAGTTCGTCCTGAGCCATCACGGTAAGGCAATAGAACAGCCCGGCCGCCAAGCCCAGCAGAGCTTCCAGTCTGGTGCGAATACCTAACGGGCCCATTTTTCCTTCGCCTTCCGTGACGATTGGACAGAGACCTGATTGAAGCGTTAATCCGTACCGCCACGGGATGGTCTCCGGCCTCCGGTTGTCCGGTCAGCTGGATATCTGTGAGCAGGTGTCTCTGCCACCAGATTGCTTTTAACTGACACTTAGAATCGGAGACGACCTGCCCGTGACTGAACGTCACGCAGTTGTTTGCGCAAGTAAGTTTGACGCTTGCCGGCATGCCACTTCACCAAATGGCAATAGATGCCGAAATTTCTCGTTCCATTTCGCCCAGCCGAAACAACCGTCAAAGTCGAGTGTCACGATTGAGTGGGTGACTTGAGCGGACTTCTGCTCGGGAACCCTCCGAGGTTGATGGAAAGTGATTTGCAGTTCCAGTTCTCGGCCGAGCTCAAAGGCCGACACTTTTACCCGTCACTACTTCTGTGCTGCGTATTTCCGTTAAGCTTATGAGGCCAGTATGAGAGCACGCCCTGAATGTTTCTGCGAACTTTAAGACGCGCACTTCGTGAAGCACACAGGGACAAGAGGCACCTCAGGAGAGTCGACGAATATGGTCCATTCGAAATCATTGCTATTGCAGTGTCTGATCTTCCTCGTGGCTGCGCCGCTTTTGTCGCGCAGCGTGGTCGAAGGGGCGGAGTTACCCGCAATTCAGGTCAGCACGGATGGAACACATTTTGTCAGCGGAGATTCTGCGACTCCGTTTCGACCGATGGGTTTCAATTACGATCATGATGCTGATGGTCGACTGCTGGAGGACTATTGGCATACAGAATGGGATCGTGTCGAAAACGACTTTCGCGACATGCAAAGTCTCGGCGCGAATGTGGTGCGGATTCATCTGCAGTTCGGCAAGTTTATGAAGTCAGCCACGGAAGCGAATGCTGAAGAACTCAAACAACTGCAACGACTGTTGACGTTGGCAGAAGAAACAAAGCTGTATCTCGATCTGACCGGGCTGGGTTGTTATCACAAGAAAGATGTCCCCGCGTGGTACGACGCGTTGGATGAACAGGCTCGCTGGAATGCTCAACAGGTTTTCTGGGAAGCCGTGGCGACGGTTTGCAGCGAGAGCTCAGCCGTCTTCTGTTACGACCTGATGAATGAACCGGTAATCGGTGGTGATAAAGCAGGCTCTG
>JBIIIF010000374.1:0-5484 GCA_044235005.1 Planctomycetaceae bacterium
CCTGTCGAAGCCGGACATCGCACCGTGACAATTTGCCACCTGGCGAACATCGCGCGAGAATTGAATCGCCCCTTGCGCTGGGATCCCGTTCGTGAAAAGTTCACTGAAGACGACGCAGCCAATGAACTGCTGATACGTCCGCGCCGGAATGGCTTCAGCCATTAATTGCTCATCACCACTCGCAGCGCAACAGTGATTTATTTTCCGTGTACGAACAGCTACTGGATGCAATTTCCAGGCATCGAGTTGGTGACCGCCCCGACCGCTTCGAGCCTCGACTTCAGAAGCGACGCGACAAACGCTACCCGTTCCCTGGAAAACCACGAGCCACGCTAAAACAACAGATGGCGAAACGGGTTACATCAATCTACGTGCCATTCGTCGATGTGACCGGAGCGCGCAAGGAGTTTATGGGAAGCCAGTCCGGAAACACGTTGGGAATCCGGCACGCATGATCGTCCCACAACGAGTTTCCGCTCCAGCGACCGGAGACGTTCAGTTTGTCATCTCGTTTGCGATTTTGTCATCGAGCTTTCATAGCGGTGGTAGATGCGACAACCTCGATCGCGCGAAGCAATTCGGTGTCGCGCCTCCTGTTAACCCAGTCTCAGAAAATTCGAGGTGAGTTGGTGACTTCTCAGCCACCGTAAAGGACTCGATGTCTTGCACAACGATGCCACTTCACGACTTTCGGAATCGGGTCGCACGTGAGTCGTTACGGAGCGCGTTTGAAAATGTCAGGTCTCTTTCGGTGCGCTCTGGATTGCACCAGATCGGGATGCTGCGATCGCCAGGCTAACGCAGTGAACCTGTTCCTGTAATAGAGCAAAACATTCATGCGCCTGCGAAAGATTCCCGTCGCGAACGATCTGCTCAAGACGGAATGCTGCTTGAGAGGCGTTGTTCGCTGTCAGATTGAGCAGGGTTCCTTTGAGTGTGTGAGCTAACTCTAAAATCCGCGAAGCGTTCTTTTGTGAAATGGCAGCCGCAAGTTCCTCCAGCAGACTCGCCAAAACACCTTCGGTCAAATCAAGGATTTCATCCCACAGGTTGGTATCGCCGCCGAGACGTTCCAGCAGGGCTGCAGGGTCGAAGGTTTGCTGATCAACGAGTGATTCAGACGCGAGCGATGTCTCCATGATGTGAGGCGACAGAGTCCACTTTCTTATCGTTTTTTCCAGTTCTGAAGGGTTAATTGGCTTGGCGGCGTAGTCATCCATGCCCGCAGTGAGGCACCGTTCTCGGTCCTCCTGCATGGCGTGCGCTGTCAGGGCAATGATGGGCAGGTGCCCGCCGGACGCCGTCTCCCGTCGTCGGATGGCCGCGGTCGCCTGGAGGCCGTCCATCTTCGGCATTTGCACATCCATCAACACCAGATCAAATGTCTGATTCTCGATCGCCTCGATCGCTTCCAATCCATTGTTGACGATCGTCACCTGGAAGCCTCGCCGATGCAATGTCGCAGACGCAACCTTCTGGTTGATAGCATTGTCTTCGGCGAGAAGAATGCGGAGTTTGCCTTGATTGGGAGACGCAACCGGAATGAGTGGAGTGATTTCGTTATTTTGTTGAGACCGCTGCCCTGTGAACGGCCGTGCGGAGGCGACAGAACTCACCGCCCCCAAAGCGTTTTCAAGAATCTCCAGAATCGTGTTCAGCAGCATGGATGCTCTGACGGGCTTGGTGAGACAGGAGTTGATTCCTATTGACCGACAACGGGCAATATCCTGCTGCTGGTCGGCAGAAGAGAGCATCATGATCATGGGGCTGCGAAATGCACCCGAATCAAACTTCTCCCGCAACTCTTTTGCCACGACAAAGCCGTCCATTTCAGGCATCAGGGCATCGAGCAGCACCAGCGCGAAGGGGGCACCTGAGAAACAGGACTCATGCATTGCCTGAACAGCCTCTTTTCCGGTCGCCACGCAATGTGGATTCATGTTCCAGTGGATCAATTGATCGTGCAGGATACGACGATTTGTGGCATTGTCGTCCACCACCAAAACCCTCAGGCCCTGAAGTTCTGGTACGGCACGTGCGGATTTTGGGTGCAATGGCTGGGCTGATGCAGCGAACCGGGCGCGGAAATGGAATGTGCTGCCCACGCCCATTTCGCTCTCGACTTCCAGCACGCCGCCCATCATTGAGACGATTCTTGCAGAGATGGATAATCCCAGTCCAGTCCCGCCGTAGGTTCGCGAAATGGAGGCGTCCGATTGCTCAAACGCCTCGAAGATCCGCGCCTGTCTTTCGGCCGGAATCCCAATACCCGTGTCATGAATGGAAAAGTGCAACCAGATTTCTTCGTCGGACACCGACACGGTTCGGACTGTAAGATCGACTTCACCCTGGTCCGTGAATTTGATGGCGTTGCTGATGAGGTTAAGCAGTACCTGCCGCAATCGCCCCGCATCTCCCACGAGAATTTCGGGGATCATCGGGTCGAGGTCGCACGTGAGTTCCAGATTCTTCACCTGGGCGCTGACGGCGCAGTCGCTGACAGCGTTTTCTGCACATTCCGTGAGGCTGAAGATCTCATGGACCAGGGTCAGCTTGTTCGCCTCAATCTTTGAGAAATCGAGGATGTCATTGATGATCTGCAGCAGGCTCTCGGCGGAGCGGTTCGTCATTTCCAGGTATTCCCGCTGCAGCGGAGTCAAGTCGGTATTGAGCATCAGCCGCGTGAGTCCCAGCACTCCGTTCATCGGGGTGCGGATTTCATGGCTCATATTCGCAAGAAAGTCACTCTTCGCTCGATTGGCGGCCTGAGCCTGCAGTTCGCTGCAGAGCAAGGCCTCTTCGATGTGTTTACGGCTGATGCCTGTCGCAATGGCATCGGCCGCAGAGCCAAGAGTTGCAATGGTCGCCTCGGAGAAGGAATGCCGCGCGAAGATGGCCACCACCCCCACCAGGTGGCCATCGACAATCAGCGGATGACCAGCAAATGCAACCATACCTTCGCGGAGAGCCCATTCCTGGTCACTCACACGAGGATCACCTACGACCTTGTTAGTGAGATGTGGTTTGCGTTCCCGGGCGATCAAGCCAATTTTGAATTGTCCGACGGGGACGCGTCCGTGCGGGCCGTCAAGATGAGTGTACATCCCGGCACTGGCCTGCAATTCCAGAGTGTCACCTGATTCGCTGAGTGTCCAGATGCGTGCGAACGCCCCGTCGAGTTGACGGACAATTGACTCTGTGCACTGCTGAAGCATAGATGGCAAAGTTCCGCTTCGGGACAGCGCCAGTCCAATCTCGGAAGTCAGGGCGAGCAGGCGAATACGTTCATCCAACGCCGCTTCATTCTGCTTGCGCTCAGTAAGGTCTCGCAGGCAGGCGGTGAACATGGGCGCTCCGCCGCCCGTGATTGCGGTGATCGCGAGTTCAATGGGAAACTCGCTGCCGTCGGCACGCATCGCGGTGATTTCGATTCGTTTACCAAGGACCGGTCCTTCGCCAGTCGCCAGATAATGCTTCATACCCTGTTGATGGGCCTCCCGGAGTGACGGAGGGACGATGAGGTCGACCATGCTCTTATGCAGAACCTCATCCCTCCCATAGCCGAAGGTCCGTTCTGCGGCAGGATTGAAGTCGAGAATTCGGCCCTGGCAGTCAATCGTGATGATGCAGTCGAGACTGTTATTCAGAATCGCCGTCTGACGGGAGCGCACCGACTCCAATGCCGCCTGCGAGCGTTTCCTCTCGGTGATGTCACGTGCGACTTTGGAAGCCCCGATGACCCGTCCAGCAGCGTTATAGATGGGAGAGATCGTTGCTGAAACCTCGATCCGTTCACCGTCCTTGCGCATACGCACCGTCTCGAAATGGGTCAACCGCTCACCCCGCCGGAGGCACGCCAGAATCTGTGTCTCTTCGTCAGCGCGATCTGGCGGAAAGAGCATTGACATTGGTTGCCCAATCATTTCGGCTGCGGAATATCCGAAAATCTGTTCGGCACCACGGTTCCAGCTCTGGATGACTCCGTTCAGGTCTTTGCTGATGATGGCATCGTCCGAGGACTCGACGATCGCAGCCATGAGCTGGAGAGACTGCTCCATTCGACGACGTGCGGTAATATCCATGATGGAGGCGAGAACGAATATCCCATCTCCAGTCGTGATGGGGTTGAGACCGATTTCCACGGGAATCTCGCTGCCATCTTTGTGCAGTCCATAGAGATCCCGTCCGGAGCCCATGGAGCGGGTCTCCGGAGCGGCAAAGAACCCCCGCATGTGTTCGGGGTGTGTCGCGTGAAACCGCCCGGGGAGCAGGATTTCCAGCTTCTGCCCGAGAAGGTCCTTTCGCAAATACCCGAACAACTTTTCGGTCTGAGAATTGACGAGGACAATTCCCCCGCCACTATCGACCAGAACCATCGCATTCGGCGACGCTTCCACCGCGAGCTGAAGTAGTTTCTCACTCTGGATTCCATACGGTTCCATCATGGATCTCAGTCAGACTTCAAGTGGACAAAAGGCATTGTTTTTCCGCCGGGACAAACCAGATCAGATTGACCAGCTCCAGCGGAGATGCACGAAAGCCGAAACATTTCGCCGACTCACTTGCACCACGTGAGTTGCAACTCATTCGGTAATCTTTATCGCAACGGCGGTCAGGTCGTCCTTGTGCGTCTTTGTACCAGCAAAGTCATCGATCGCACGGAAAATCCCATCGATAATTTCCTGTGCGGAATTCCGCCGCTGGTGGCGAAGCACCTCGACCAGGCGATCATTCCCGAACAGTTCTCGTTTGGCATTCATCGCCTCGGTTAAACCATCTGTCAGCAGCAGCAGGACGTCGCCCAATTGAACAGGCACCGAAACAACCTCAGAAAATTCAATCGAAGGATCAACGCCCAGCAATAAGTGCGTCGATTTCAGTTGATGGACAGTGCCATCGGAACGGACCAGAATCGATTCGTGTCCGGCACCGAGATACGACAACTGACGCGTCATCAAATCGATCTCTGCCAGAAACATGCTGACGAAAGATCCCACAGGAAGCGTCTCGCAGAGATCGCGGTTCAGTTCGCCGATGATAGTCGACAAGCTGCAATTCATCTTAGCCATCGTCCGGACAGTGCAGCTGACATTTAACATCTGCAACGCCGGACCGATCCCGTGTCCACTGACATCTCCAATCCCGATTTTCAGCTGCTGTGGTCCGACTTTGATGTAGTCATAATAGTCACCACACAATCCGGTTGCCGGCCTGGCCCAACCGGCCACATCAACCCCGACGAGCGATAGCCCTCCCCGGGGGTACAATTGCTGCTGGAACGCTCGGGCGGTTTGGACTTCGCGCTCGCGCTCCTGAGACAGAAGCTGTTCGGTGACATCCGTCGATATGCTGGCAGTTGCAGACACGTTGCCATTGGGGTCAAACAGAGGGAAATTCACAGAGACATAGGTGTGATCTCCGTCCGATTGCCGCAGGATATCCTTCATCGTAACCACTTCCCCGGTGCGGAGAATCTGCCGCTCC
>JBIIIF010000009.1:0-57327 GCA_044235005.1 Planctomycetaceae bacterium
TTGGCCTTCATGACTGAGACTCCATCCCGCACTCACAAACCACGGCAATCCAATTTGCCGCTTGACGAATGATGTCTCGATGCAAAACTAAAGCCGAAAGGCCAACGCCGACATGCGATTGCCCTGACCCGGGTAAACGACACCAAACGCATTCAAGAACGTCAAGAAGTCTTCTACTGAGTGTGTGTGAATGTAGAGTCTCTCGGCTAACATCCATACACGATCAACAAGCTGTAAAGCCATCAGTTTCGCCTTCTCTGTTTTGGTTTCTCTAGTCAAGTGCGATGTAGCACACGCAACCGGGTCCTGTCAAACTCGCAGGTTACACGGTAGTATCAAATCCGTAGGCCTACGCTGCACTGATTCCAGTATCTTCACAACAGCCCGTGGTCGGTCGACATGTCTATTCACAAATAACTCAGGCCGCTTTCGTTTTCGTTCGACTTTCAATGAATGTCTTCACCAGCATTTCGCGATATCTTTCAAAAGCTTCTCCACCGACTTCTTTTGTCCGGGTGTATCCATTAGAGATCGATTTGTAATTTACTCGGCAGAACTTGAATGCTTTCTCTTCAATTGATGTCTGTCGTTCTGCTGACTGATTCCGGAACCATGCGACAAGTTTGTCAGCTTGAGTGGAAGCGATGATGTGCTTTCCATTGCCAGTTTTCAGCGACGATGTCCCGGCTTTCACAAAAAGCGCCTGAACTTTTCCGGATGTTTCATCACGTGTGATCCTCATTTCTCTCAGGTAGCCGCATTCAACAAGCCAGTCTGCTGATCTTTGAAGCAGGCGGATCAATTCACTCGGCCGATGATTCACACTGACCCCAAGTGTCCCGATGCAAAGTTTCCTGACTTCAAACTTCGCCGTCATGCGTTTATGAAATCGTTTGTCGAGAATGCGATAGAGTCGTGTTGCAACTTCGTGTTTATGACCACTGCTGATCTTGCGAAACATTTCCATGTCGATCTTCTTGATGAAGCCATCGGTGAAACTTTTCCAGATGGTTTCGTTCCAGACGAATGAACAGAGTTGTTCGGTCGACGTCCCCTTCTTCTTTCGACTGCGTTCAATCTGATCTCGTGATGTCAGCGAAACACTTTCAATCATGTGAAAAAGTTTTGATTGCCAGATTTCTTCGCCTTTGTCCCACCAACTGTCTTTGAATTTCAGAGTTGTTCCCGCGATTCGGTCGAAGGCTTCTTCGAGTCGTCGATATGATCGACCATCAGTCGACCAGCCGATTGTTTTGCAAAGACGATAACGAGTGAACTCAACTCGCGGTGATTTGAATCCAGCTTCGTAGGTTAGAGCTTTCATGCCGAGAAGAACTTGATCATCAATCGGTCGTGGCAGTCCATAGGCATCGCTTCCTGTGATCACAAGTTTGCGAGTCACTTCGCGATTCAATGCTCGATCAAAAACTGGATGTTCAACCTCAAACGTCTTTCCGCCAGCACTGGTCACTGGACCAAACGGAAATTCCACGAGGTTCATTTCATCACGCCCGAATAACGGGATGATTTCTGCTGTCTCTTTGACGGCTCTTTTCGTTGCCATTTTTCTCCATCAAAACTGAAAACAGTTCTTATAGTTATAGAAGTTCTATAGTTCTGCAGTCGCAAGTCCCTGAAACGACTGCCGAATCGGGCAAAAACTCGACTCAGAACACGATGATCAGTGACTCAGAACACGATACAACTCGACTCAGAACACGATGATCGTCGTCTCAGAACACGATACCCTCGACTCAGAACACGATACTGGCTGTCGCGACGTTCGCGATCTTGCCGATCAGTTTGGTGTGCCGATGACAAAGACAAACATCAAACGACTTCGAGCGTATCGCGATGCTCCCGGACTTCGCATGGTCGCAACGCGACTCACAGACAAACGAGGCAAGCCCGCCGCAGATCGACTCGCTGAACTCTTCACCGAGTTACTCAACGGTTTTTTGCCGGTAAACAAGGAGGTTGCAAATGGCTAATCGAAAACCAAATCCGTTCGCTCAGGATTTTCAATCAATCAAAGAATCTGCAGATGATGCAGTCATGCAGTTTCTAAAGCAGGGGACACAAAAGGAATCCGCACCACAACCCGAACCAATAAAAATTCCGGCACCAGCAGTTGAGGAACCAAAATCCGAAAACGTCGTCAGCAGTGAAGCGGCTGGAGAAACATCAGAGCGAAAAGAAAAGCCAAAGTCAGAAAAGAAAGAGAAGCCCGAAGTTCCGCGACAAAAGGCATTTTCAAAACCAAAAGAATGGGGGAGACCAACCGCACTTTTCAATACGCGAATACCTCAGGAGATGGCCGAGCTTCTAGATGATCTGGTTTATCGTTTGAAGAAAGAGGGAAAGCCTCACACGAAACAGACCATCGCCATTGAAGCGTTGGAATCGTACCTCGCAAAAAGCGGTCTGATCTCTGCGGCAGATTCTCGACAAGCGTCCTGATGAGCGATCAAGTTCCACCCCTAGAAACTCGAATCCGATTACTTGCTCAAAATGTTCCGTCAGTCTGAAACGCTCCAGGAATCGGTCCATGGAATGCGCTAACATTCGACCTGAGGGCGACGAAAGGCCGGCTGAGTCACGTAGGACTCTGCACCGCTCGATTTCTTCTTTCCGTCTCGAATTCCGCACCGGACCGCATTTCTGGATTGGGCACAGGATCCGTAGTGGGCTTGTCCTCAATAAATGCGCGTGCCCTCCAGTGAACAAGTTGCTAATCTTTGTGCATACGGTTTTCGAGGAGACTTGCAGATTCATTGGAGAGTGCGAGAGTCTTTCAGTTGAAACGTTGTTGTCTTTGCAAAGACAAGGAGCTACCAAATGCAATTAAGGGTCATGGTTTTGATCGTTTGTCTGAATTCTTCGATGGGCAGCTTGACTGCATTTGCTCAGGCAGATCCATACTCATTGTCATGGGGGCTCGAGAAAATTGCTGGCGGAATCGTTTCCCACTTGGGGGCTGAAGTTTGGAACGAGTTCACTGGTCAATTGTCTGATGAAGAACTTCACCGAAGGACGGTGCAGGAAATTGCAGCCATTATCCAGACAGAATTTCACAAAGCGAGACTCGAACAAGCCCTCAGTCATTTTCAGAACGCCGACCGCGAACTGAAGTACTATCTGAACAATCCGACTGAAAACGTGAACTCCTTAGACGAAGCACGAACACAATCCGGATTTGCGATGTACGAGTTTGAAAAGCTCGGGCCACAGGCTCTCGGCTTGTATACGAAGTGTGCAACCCTTCACATGGCGATCCTCCACGAAAAAGTGAAGCGTTCCTCGAATCCTCGGTTGGAGCAAAAGAACGTTGACTTGCATGCAGAGTCTTTTGAACGATCCATCAATGGGTTCACATCTCAGATAGTTAAGCAAATGGATTGGGACGAGAAAACATGGTCGCCTCGCCAGCGTTCAGCCCCAACTTCTAGCCTTAACTTAGCATTGCCAGACGCAGTTGGATATGCGATCAGGACGCAGCTTCACCAATCTCATTTTGTTTCCCTTGCTTTCACCGATCCAATGAAGGCTGCGCAAGTCTTGGAGAATGAACCACACAAGATTTCTGGTTCACTCGCGATACCCAAAGACTTCGACGTAAAGACGCTGAAGGGGATTCCACCAAATGTTTTCCCCCCAATGATCAATTGATTACAACGACTGCTCGCCATTTGTTTTGCAGGCCAGTGAGTTCTCAGGTCTGACCGATAAGGCTGCCGATGTTTGCGAACCTGCAGTGACAAATCAGTGACATTGTTGGCAACGTATTTGCAATTTTGTTACACTGAATTTTCAACCAAGCGTCTCAGCTACATCAAGCAGTCAAACGACTTACAACGACAAGTCAACTTCGATCCAACCGTCGTGCAACACGGCGAAAATACCTTCGAGCCCTACCGGGTGCATTCAAAAAAGCCAGTGTTTTACCGCTCGAAACGGTGACACTGGCTTTTTTCATTTCAGGCTGACACCAACAATTGACACCAATCAGCTTTTTTTGGTTTCTTCCTGAGTGCTTTTCTTCATCATCGCCGCTAGCTTCTCGACCGCTTCGTTCTGAGCATTCTGCAGCAGATGTGAGTATGTGTTGGCAGTCGTCGCGAAGTCGCGATGGCCGAGCCTTGCTTGAATGACCTTCAGATCCACGCCAGCCGCCAGCATGAGTGATGCCTGAGTGTGTCGCAGATCATGGAAGACGAAGGTATCTGCGATGCCTGCAGCTTCTCTGATTGGATACCAGACCCAGCGATCAAAGTTTGAGCCACGAAGATAGCCGCCGCGTTCATTCGGAAACACCACCGGCACGTCTTCAGGTTCGAAGCCTTCCTCTTTGGCTTTCTTCAATCGACTCCTGAGAGCCTCTACAGCAACAGGATCGAGCGAGACGACCCGTTTTCCGGCTGATGTCTTTGGCTCCTTCAGCGTCAGCCCACGCAACTCCTGCAGCGTCTTACGAACAACCAAAACACCCTCATCCAGATTCACGGCATTCCAGTTAAGTGCGAACAACTCTCCCTTCCTAAGCCCTGTCATTGCCGCCAGGACGATCAGATCGCCTAGCCGATGTGCTTTGCAAGCCGCAAAGAGATCCTGACACTGTTGTGGCTCCAATGGGGTTACCTGTTTCCGAGTGACCTTCGGCTTGTCGACTGCCATGATCGGGTTATATGGCAGCACCCGCAGCTTCACGGCTTTGTTGAGTGCGTTCCTCAGTACGCGAATCGACCGCAACCGCATATTGGAACTGAAGCCTTTTCGCTTCAACGTACCCTGCCACGCCACCAGTTGCTCGCCGTCCAACTTGCTGAGCTTGATGTGGCCGATAAATGGTGAGATGTAAAGCCTGACGGTTCCTTCGTATTCCTGGTGAGTCTTACCCTCGCGATTGACATCAGCCTATCCCGCAGAACACATTGTGCCATCATCGGCCTGGGATCTCAATCAACCACTGGCGAGCCGTTGGAAGTGAATTTTTGACTTCCAGACATTTTGGAAGTGATCGGCGGCACGAATGACTTCCAACTCTGCCAGGGGGATTAGTTCCCTCAGCAACTCTGCCGGTACAAATAATTGTACCAGTAAACCGGGGGAAATAATTCCCCAGGTAACCTCCCCAAAAAATTGGGGAAGTTTCAGCCCAGCATCTCGCACGCACGCGCGAAGTGAGCCCGCTGTGAAAAGGTTATAATATCACCTTTTAATGACCAGCATCTCGCACGCGCGAAGTGAGCCACTGACTTAGCTTCCACGTTGAAAACGACCGCTCAGGATCGCGTCTGAGGGCCTTCGATTGTTTGGCCGATACTTTACTCGCCCGAATCTGCCTCAGTTGCCTGCCATTCGTCGCATGATCTTTTCAAACGGATCATCCTTGCCGTCTACAGGCAGTTCCGCAGGAAGCCTCGCACGGTCAAAGGGTGACAGCCCAACCACTGCCGACATTCTTTGCACCTGGCCTGCGAGGGCGTTTCTCAGGCGATGCAGTTCCAATGACTCTGGCATCTGAGCCAGCATGGTCGAGACACGTTGTTGACTCTCCAACACTTCGGCCAAAGTCGCCAAAAGTGCCCCGTCGATCTTGCACCAGGCAGATTCTGGCTTCCCTGCCCCGAGCCGTGCCAGCAGCCATTTGAAGTACGCGGCCGCGGTCGCTGACAATGGTCGCGGACTCGCTGGCTTGCCGTCCGACTTGCCAGTGGTGACCTTCCGATTTCGACCGCCGCTTCTGCCTTTTGATCCTGCCATCACAGATTCACCTCAAAAGACCATTCGTTGAGCTCGCAGACACGCGCAGGCCCTAGCTATCGACAGGAGCAGCCCTGTCACATTGTTGCCACCCCTAGGGGTTACTAACAAAGAGGGGCTGCCGACCCCCCTTCGAAAACAGCAAGAAAAATGTGCGAGTGGGCGTAGATATCGCGTAAACGGGCTCGCCTAGAAAAATGCCCTGGGGGGTCTTCCGAAAGACAAATGGGAGCAATGGCCACCCGATTACAGCCATCACTCCCGCGTTGCCGCACATGACGCCAGCCAGCCCTTAACGAAGAACTGGTCTGCCGTTGTGCTCATCCTCAGGTTAACCCTGTCAGGCTATGAAACGCTGATCCATCCAGTGCAGCAAAGTCGAATCGACATGTGATCTTCACATGAACCTGATGGTTTCCGAAAGCATCGCCGCCAGTCGTTGTTGCTTCGACAAATGGTGAACTCCTCAAGCCCATTGCATAGCGTGTAAAGTCACCGACCATTGCCTTCGTGTCAGGGTTGTTCGTCGTCTGCAGGAACTGCAGGTTTCGAAGTGAAGGCGGAACGTCCAGCCATCCACGTGCGGCATTGACACCGTCGCCCGTCTCAGTGTTGAACAGTTCGTCATATCGTTCTGGTGACAGAATCACCGCGTTCGGTTCGTGGTTCAGCTTACGGATCGCCGTAGCTGCTGCTGCGATGTCCGTCCAGTCAACACTGCCAATGGTGCCAGTGGTTCCAATGCCGCTGGCAAGGTACAGGCCCTCAGGCTGAGTGCCTCCCGCGCCGTTCAATCCCCACTGATCCATTGTTGTGACCATCGCCTTGACCAGCAACATTCCAAGTTGTTCGGCCAACAACTCTGGAGCATCTTCGGCAAGTTCACGAGACACCTTTGTGAGAACGCCTGCGTTCTTCGCAACCATTCGGATTGCCCCGAATGTCGGATTGCTTTCGGCAATCGCGTCATTCTCGCCACGAAGTGCTGGCGTAACGTCTGACTCTACAGTCGGAATCAGCAGGCTGTCAGAACTCATCAGCAAAGTTCGCATTCCCGCTGCCGCCAGGACTGACTTGGCGCGAGCCAGATCAATCAGGCCACCGAATAATTGTTCAGGGACCATGAAGCCGCCCAAAGAATTCTGGTCGCCTGTCAGTGCTGCCCGAACACTCGATGGCGTTGCACCATTCGCCCCGAACAATCGAGCCAGAACGTAGTGGCCGAATTCGTTTCGAGCCTTCGATGGAAGAACGCTGGTTGCTTTGTCTTCCTTGTTCAGGATCGCATATTTGCAACCACGGCTGTCTTGCTGCCATGAGGCACCAGGACCACCGCTGTTGCCCGCGCGTCGCCGTGCAACTTCTGCGTTGAAATCTGGATCGCCAGGGTTCAGTCCGTCAAAGAATGATGGATCGAAGTTTGATTCACCAGATCGGCGTTTCACCATGGCGGCCTCTTGCAGCAAATAATCCAACTCAGAATGCAGGCTGTCGCAACGTGAGCATTCTGCTGCCGTCAGGTCACGATTCGCTGACTTCGCCAGGCTGATAATCTCCTGACTTTTCGCCATGCTTTGCGTGATGTCCAATTCGATGTCAGCCAGTGGCCGCTGATTTTTGTGCAGGAGCGAACTGCCGTTAATGTGCGTTACCATAATTCAATTCTCCAATTTTGAACCAGTTTGTTTTTACACCGTTGCGGCTGCGACTAACGAGGCACAAACCGTCTTTTTTTCACCGTCCGATTTCATCAGTTCTTGTGTCGCTCTGGCAATCAACGGACTGCCACCACATGAATCTGATACACACCGGGAATGATTTCATTTACTGCCAGCTTCGAACCGCTCCAGATCAGCCAGTCGCCATCTGACAATCCGACGGGAGAATCTGATCGGCGTTGGAAATGATGGATTTTTTCGCAGCCAGTTTTGCACACTGCGAGGCGCGACCGAATACCGTGCTGCGACGGCTTGCAAATCCAAAAGCTCGACCGCTGGTGACTTCGCTGCAGTTTCAATCGGCTGTGACTTATTAGCTTCGCTCATTCGTGCTGCCCTTCAAAAATGCTGCGGCCTGGAAAACTATTTCCGAATTCACATGATCCAAAAGTTTTCCTAATGACTCGCACAACACCCCGCTGGCATAGGTTTCAACCAGCAGCGGAACGAGACATTTCCCCAATTCGTCCGCCTCCAGTTGTGGAATCTCAAAACTGCAGCTTTCAAGTTCACCGTCTCCGGTTCGTCTCCGAATTTCTGCCGCTGCCATCTTTAGCAGGAATTCCCCGAGGCTGAATCGGCTGTGCTTGATGTGATTCAGTGCCAGATTCCACAGCTGCTCGCCCAATGCTTCATCTGTCAGTCCTCGCAACAATTCCGCAGGGACTGTGCTAGGGTGTTTTTCGAGTAAGGTCAGATTCATCATCGTTGAAATTCCAATCTTCGTGAGAGTGTAAGAACATTCGCCTGTTTGTCAAAAAAAGTTTCTAGCTTCGATATGCGACACTGCTTTCATGATGCCGCTCATAATCCGCAGCTTCGATCTCAAGTTTTTCGCCATCGCATCGAGTGAACATTGGCCGCCAGTCGGCGCGAAGCCTGCTCATTCGTTCTCGATGGCTCCAGGTCGATTGGATCTGCAGACAGAGTTCTGCAATTTGTTCGGGCAATGGATCGCTGTTTTTTTTCATGTCAATCAGTCCAATTCAAGGAAGATGCTCATTCCCCTGAGAATGAGCACCTTGACCAAAAAACACTGTTTCACCGCATAAAACACTGGGAATTCAAGATGCTCATTTCAAGGTGCTCAAAGTGCCTTGAGCACCTTGAATTCAGGATTCTGCAGCCTCAATAACTTCGTCAGTTCGCGTCTGTTCCATGTCCGCTGTTGGCACCCAATACCAGACCGAGTCTTGCTTTTCGCTGCGGATGCCGAGTTGCTCTTTTGCCCTTCGCAGTGTTGCCGTAGAAAACATTTCCGACTTTGCCCCCCTGTCGATTTCTTTTGCTGGCATGGCCACTGTCAACGTGTCCCGTAACCAATCACAGCACCTTCCGAGTTGACCACCGTCTGACTGATCGCCATTGGTCCCATCTGGAATGCTTAGTAACTGATCAATCGGTGTAGCAACATCAGTCTCCAGCCAGTGAACGTATGGCTTGCCCGTTGGTCCGCAGATTTCATAAGCCAGACCGAGCCCTGAATTGTCTGGAGCCAGATTCGTCTTTGAGGCCTGCAGATAACGACGCTTGCCGGATTCGTCTTCCTGATCTTTGGCGACGATCCAGACCGATCTTGCAGCCCCTGCGAAAGCAATCGAGCCCTGAACTCTGTATGTCGCGTTTTCACCCGACATTGTTTTTGACTTCGTCAGATGCTCGATACAGAGCACAGCAACGTGATGCTTTTCGGCAAGTCGTTTCAAAGGTGTCATCACCCCCCTGACTGAACTGTTGTTGTTCGTCGCAACCGCGCTGCCGATGTGACTCTGCAGAGTGTCGATAATCAGAATCCCGATCTCTGGATTCTCTGTGAGCATTTCATCCAGGTAGATCAGATGCTCGTTCAGGAATAGAGGCAGTTCAGAGTCGTCACGACATTTGACCGCTTCGACGATATGAACACGTTCCAGATTGGCACCGGCTGCAATCAGTCGAGGAACGACAGTATCTGCGATTCCATCTTCGGTCGTGCTGTACAGCACCGAGCATTGCTTACACACTGATCCATCTGGCCAGTTGACGCCCATTGACGCCCGTGCCGCCATGTCAATCAGCAACATGGACTTACCGAGCCCGGGATCGCCACCGATAATGTTGATGTGGCCGCGAAGGAATCGGTATTCCCAAAGCCAGTCGAGTTCTTTTGGTTCCACTTCGGATGCCTTTACTGTCATCAACTTAGGTTCTGTACGCGGTTTTTCATCCTCTTTGCCAGGGGGTTTCCATTCCTTGCCGACACGTTCTGCGGCCCGTTTTTCTGCTGTCTCATTCAAGGTGATACCGCTCATGATTTCACCCCGCGCAGATAATGTTCTGCTGCTTCGCGCTGCGTGCTGTCGCTGAAGCCAGCCTGGTGAAGCCAGAAACGCCACTTGCCGAAAGGGGCACCGTTCCTGTCGTCTGAATCTGGCACCGGCAAGCCTGCAGATTTAGAGAACACATGCAGCCGCCCTTTGCCGTCATGATCGAGCGTTGCCGAGATTCCATGATCTTTGCCCGGTCGCGTCCAGAATTTCCCCTGACCCTGCCATCCAAAGTCGCGGAGTAAGTCAGGCCACGGGGTGCTTTCAATATGTGCTTCGGCCTGCGTTACGCTGCCACCATTCCCCGACAATGGCCGCTGCGTATAAACACGAGGCGGAGGTGGATCAGGTTTTCGATCAGGATCGAAGTCGCCCATGATGCCGAGAACATCAGGAACATTGGTCGGCAGGTACAACATCAGATCAATGGATTCCTGAGCATCCAGCCATGCAGCATCGCCCCAAAATCGCGACACATGCGACCGCTTGTGATGGTGTCCGGGAAGACGTACACCGTTGCCCCATGACTTTGCTGATCTCTGCTTCGGATTCGTCTCAATGTCGTCGGTGGGATAATCACTCCGCAGAAACTTGGCGAAACGATACGCCGCGTCAATTGGTACCGATGGATCGAACAGCACCCACAAGTGCAGTCCGCCTTGACCATCGGAATCTTCCAGGGCACAGATAACACCCAGCTCCGTCAACGTGTTGAGGATGCCGGTCGCAATGATCAGGTTCCGCTGAGCCACATTGGGATCAGAATCGTGATTGTCGAAGTCGAGGCACACCCACTTACAATGCCCGTCTGCGTTGTGACTGTAAACCACTGTTGGTGCCAGTCGCTGACAATTGTCACGCAACCGACTGGCCACGTCGCCCGGAGAGGCACACCATCCTTTGTGCGTCCAATACGTCGCCTGATCAGTCCGATTCACCATCCGGCGAATCTGCCAGTCTGCGATATGTTTGGCGTTCTGCTGCCAATGCGTTTTTGCGATTGAATGACTTTGGTCTTCATGTAAAATCATCGGTGTGTCCGTTCGTTGAAAGCCGCTCGCCAAAGCGGTTGAATTGAAAATGTTGTCGCAAGAAAGCCTGCTATTGGTTCCCACCGGTAGTGGGCTTTTTGCGTTTTGGTTTCAGGATTTCACTCAGTTGATCTGCGAGCCCTACAACCGACTCAAGGTGCATCAGCACAGCGAGTACAATGTCGCGCCCTGGCTCATCGAGACTCTTCAATGCCTTGCTGATTTTTGGCTGCGCGTCCGGCCCGATATTCATTTGCTGGAGATGCGGCATTAGCTTCAGCATCACGCTGTAGACTCGCCCCTCTAAATCATGTGATGCCTTCGATGCCTCAGGTTCTGCTTTCGCAGTTGCTGGCTTCGCTGCCACGGGCTTCTCTGTCGCCGCCGCTGGCTTGACCGTCTCCACTGCCGCATTCAACGTGATCTCGCCACGTTCAACCGCTGCCACCGTTTCAGGCGTTGCTGTCTTACGGATCTTGCGAGCCTGCTTTACAGAATCCACGCTGACATTCAGCATCGCCGCTGCTTCTGCCTGCGTTGGCTGAGATAGCGGAATTCCGCTGTCTGGTTTCTTCTCGCCCTGCTTCAGGCTTGCCAACTTGTCGGCAACCATAGCACGCTGAGCTGTCGTCAGATGCCGACGATGAAGATTGTGGGAGACGACATACTGCCACGGATCAGTCTCATCCATGAGTTCCGCAATCTGCGGTTCAATGCCGAGTTCACGACAAGCCCTCAGGCGATGCCGGCCGTCGATCAGTTGCCCCTGCCAAACGACGATATCTTCTCGCTGGCCATGCTCCCGGATGTCCTCCTTCAGCCCGAGGAATTCCGCTTCAGTCATTGGCGGAAAGAGTTCGGCCGCAGGATGGATCTTCAGTTCGTTATTGCCTTCGAGCAATTCCACGAGAACATGACCGTGACACGCTTTCGGACAACAATAGCAAAACAGGATCTTGCCTCTGAGTTCTTCCAGCGAGTTCAGTAGTTCGGGCTGATGTTTGATATACTCACGGTAGGCTTTTATGACTTCCTCACGAGTACCATCGTCACCGACTATGAACGGGTTCGCCCACTTCGACCCTGCCAGCCCGTAGTTCTTGTTTGCACGTCCGATGTAAACGTGATCGGCGTTGTTCTCGTCGAAGTCAACGGTCTTGATGTTTACGACTCTGATTTGCATTAGAGAACCTCCTTCAGTCGATCAAACGCCCAAAGGTCAACACCCGTTTCAATGTCACCGCGGACTGGCTTCGGCTTCGGCAGGTCAAGCAACTTCGGAAGATCCTTTGGCTTGCATCCGAGATAAGCTGCCGCACGTTCTTTGTCGCCACCGTTCCTGACAAACTCTGTTGTCTCTGCGATTTTTTCTGCGTCGTTGTATGGGATCATTTGCCACCGCCAGTCTTCGCGAAGTAGTCCTTTACTGGTCGCGTAATCGTGCGCCGGGATGACTTTGCTTCTGACGTTGGAACTGGCTTAGTTGCTCGCTTCTCATCGAATGTCGAGAGCATTACGTCGCTGATTCGGAATCGTCGGCGTTTCGAGCTTTTCCGAGCGACGTTAACGGCCTCAAGTTCGCCGTCCTCAATCAGCCCGATGATGGTGGCCGTTACCACGCCCCTCTGTTTTGCGACTTGCGCCGCTGAATACCATTGCATAAAAAATCCCTTCAAGAGTCTGGAAGAAAATCCATGAACTGTTGAAGGGAGTATTCAAATTGGCGGGATACGGTTCATATCCTCATAGGCTATTTCTGATAGCCCTGCATTTTCAGGTCTTTCAGAGTCCAGTTTTCAACTGTCAATCCGATCGCGTCGATAACGTCGCGAAGTTTTTTTGGAGCATTCTTTGTGTCATACCCGGACGCCTTGAGATGGCTCTTTTTCGCATCTGTGACCGCGTTTGGTGCACTCGCCATCAGTGCTTCCATCACTGCGGAATAGACTTCTGGAATCTCGATTGGCTTATCGAATTCAGGTCTTCTCAACCATCGCGGAACATCACAGCGTTGCAGCCCGAAGGGAAGTTTGTCAGCGTCCGGAACATTGCGGTTTGCGTCCGGTTTGCGTCCGTTGTCGATCTTTGCAAGCCATTGGCGACGATCAAAGGCTGTCTGCAACAGATCCCAAACTTTGTCCATCGCAAACTCTTCAATTTCGTCTGTCGTCGCAAATGTGCCGAACAGATCAGCCATTGCCAATCGCACGGCTTGAACTAGGTCTGGAGGGAACCCACGAGACTGAAGGAAGTTTTGCTGATCAGCTTTGCAATCTCTGGCGAGACTGGTGAATGACTCTCGAATTCGCTCGATCTCATCTTCAGCGAGTTCTCCCGCCTTCAGTCGTTCGAGTGTCCTGCTGATCGACTCAAATGGCCCTTCCCTGCGATTGAGCGTAATTTCGAACGTCTTGGCTGTCTTCAGCTTTTCGTGATTATCCACAATTATCAACCCCTGTTTTGGTTGATGCCTGTAGTAAAGAAAACGCGGGAAACGAGTACAGGTATCTCGCTTGTCGGGAGCTAACCTATCCCGCGTTGACTCAAGTTTACTTGCTGGCTTTCTTCGCCGCCTTCTTCGCTGGCTTCTTTTTGGTCTTTGGTGGAAACAACCAGTTCCGGACATGGTTGCCCACATCAATCAACCGCTGGTCTTCAATCCCCTGGCGATACTTCGCTGCCATGCTTTGATCGCAATGCCCCATAACCACATCGACCGCGACTTGATCTTTGCTGTCACCCGCAACCGTCTCAAACGTCCGTCTAAGGCTGTAGAATCCCCGCTGACTGCGAGCGACACCGCAGGTCGAGCAAAGAGCCGTGAACGCCTTCGAAACGCTGTCACGGAAGCCTGAAGACTTTGTGTTGCTGGATTCAAACCAGATCGGCGTTCCCCGTGATGTCAGAAAGCAAAGATCCTGATGTTCATCATTCTTCGCAATCGGTCGCTCCATCATCGCTGCGCGAATCGCCTTGATCGTCTCTGGCCACAATTGGAAGCGACGGTCAACGCCTGTTTTGTGTCGCGGCAGGTCGTACCAGCCTGACTTCAGATCCAGAAACTTTGTCGATAATCGACCGCAGTCAGCGTTGCCCATACCGCCATTGATTCCAAGCAGAATACAGGCGTGCAACCAGCCTGATGACGCCTTGAGCAACTTCTGGATCTCTTTGGCTGAGAAGTCGAGCTTTCCGCCGCGTTCTGCTTGTCGCTGCTGCTGGTCGCGTCTGGTAACGCTGCCGCTGGATCTTTTGAAGTCAGGTCCAAACTTCGGGAGTGCAGTAATCAGATCAGATTCAAACGCCCATTTGAATGCTGCCTTAACGCGACTGATCTCGCCAGAAACTTTCGTTGCCCCCCATGTGGCAGGAAACGACGCCCGAAACGCCTGGAAGTCGGCCGCCTTCAAAGTCGATGCCGATTGAAAAGTTCCAAAATAATCAGTCAGCAGTTTGCACGACTGAAAGCAATCACTGAAATGCCGACGCCCAACTTCGCCAGTTTTGATTCTGGCTTCCTGTCGAGCCAAAAAAAGATTGGCCATGTCGTGAACCGACAACTCCGCCGCCGAGATTTGTTTCTTCGTGCGTCGTGGATCTCTGCCAGCCTGGATGTCGTGGATCTGCTCGTTGTACTTGTCGAGTGCAGCAACGTGATCATCCAGCGTTCCGAAGTACCACATGCGGCCCTTGATCTTCTTCGCCCACTGGTTGCTCGCATGTGCGAACAAAGGATATTTAGGGTAAGGCTTCTTTACTTTTGCAGCTTTCACGGGAAACGCCTCTGGTGTAGTGGTGTGGTGTAGTTTTGCCCTTTGACCGACACTAAACAGAATACATTCCCTGTGTTTTAATTGGTAGCATCAATGGAACGGAATCGGTCACATCGCCCGAGGCAGGGAACCGGAGTACTTCTGCTTACTCTAGTCCGAAACGCGATAGTGCCTGACGAGTTGATTTGCAAAGGCTCGAAGTACGGCCAATCTGCGCAGTCGAAATGACAGCACATTCCCATTGAGGAAGCGGTGAAAATGATGGCCAACGGGCTTCAGTTAGCGACATTGCTTAAGTCATAAACAGAATTCGCCAGCAATTCTGCAGCACGGTATCGACCGCGAAGAGGCACGTTGGACATAAACGCCGACGGCAAAGTTACCTGACTACGAGGCCTGACTGAAGTGGCGCAGGAAGCCACTGTCAGTCAGAGGATTGTCTGATTGGACGCTCACACGGCGTCGTAACTCCACGGCTTCCGAAGCTCACGACGAAGCCAGTGATTGGCATCGTCGTCACCGACAAATTGCTCGGTCTCAGGATTCCATTGCAGCTTGCGACCAAGGCGGAGCGATAGAACTCCCAGATGGCAAAGCGATGCAGAACGGTGGCCGATCTCTGCTTCACAAATGGGTGCCTTCCGTGTGCGAATACAGTCGAAGAAATTCCCCATATGATCGTTGCTCTCGTAGAGTCGTATGGCATCGGCCGCCAATGGCGTCGTGAGGAACTCCGGATTGCTGGCTTCAATCGAGCCACGTGTGACCCAGATCCAGCCGTCGGTTCCTTCAAATTTCACGCCATGTTGTTGCCCTTTGGGATCTGCGACTGCGCCATTCCATTCGTTGGCCGCTGTGCTGTGGCATGAATGCGTTACGCCGTTGGCATAGGAATAATTGACAGCGTATTCACTGAACGCACTGAAACCATCGGGAATCATTTCGACAAGCGGTTTCGCTTCGATTGATACTGGTCCACTCCGTTCCAGTCCAAGACCCCACAACGCAATGTCGTTGTGGTGTGCTCCCCAGTCGGTCATCGTGCCGCCGGAGTATTCCCACCAGTATCTGAACGTGACATGCGTTCGCTCTCGAACATATTCAACCTCCGGAGTTGGTCCCTGCCACATATTCCAGTCGAAACCAGAGGGAGGAGAGGACTTCGCGAACGGGCCTTCTCGTCGCCCACGTGGCAACCAGACAGAAATGTGCTGCAGTTTTCCAATGCGTCCATTGCGCACAAGTTCGCACGCGAGCCGGAAGTTCTTGTCACTGCGTTGCTGACTTCCTGTTTGCAGAATGCCACCGGTGTTGCGAACGGCGGACACGAGGTGCTGCCCCTCTTCTATTGTGAGTGTCAGTGGCTTCTCGCAGTAAACGTCTTTCTTCGCCCGCAAGGCGGCCAGCGAGACCAGCGTGTGCCAGTGATCCACGGTGCCACAAATGACAACCTGAATGTCCGCTCGATCCATCACCTTCCGAAAGTCCTTGTAGGTCTCTGCGTCCGGCCAGAGCTTCTTCGCTTCGGCCAGCTGGCTATCATCAACATCACACAAGGCGACAATGCGGCCAAACCGTGAAGCGTTTCTTGCGTCACCCTTTCCCATGCCGCCACAACCGATCAACGCGATCGCTGGTTTTTCGTCCCATACTGTTGCAGCAGCGGCTGATTGAGCCAATTCGTTCAGGTACCACGTCGGAAGTGACGTTGCCGCAGCGGCCGCGGCGGCTGTTTGGAGAAAACTTCGTCGGTTGGTGTTCATGATCGAATCATCCTTTCGCTTTAACAATCCATTACTTCTTCACATAGCCGTCGCGAATCTTGTGCAGTTGTTTCCAGATCACTGCATCCCTGGCCTGAGGTGAGACGCAGGCAAAGATGAAACTTCGGTCGTTCCTGGTCCAAGTCTGAATGTCGAGGTTCAGAGTTTGTGGCTTCTTCGTGGCGAATGGTTCGACCCACTCAAGAGTGCCTGAATAGACCACTGGCATGTCCGGATTCTTATCATCCGGAGCAATCGTGGCGTCCGATTTCGCTCGCTGCAATTCAAGCGTGAATTTCGAGGGATCGACCTGCGGGAGCTTTCCATTGAGAACAGCCTTGCACAGACCACGGTAGTACTTCAGGAATTCCTCTTTGACAACGGCTTCAGTCAGCTCTGGCGTCGGTTCGAGTTCAAACACAAACGCATAGCTGAAGAAAGTATCTGACTCCGGGTTCATCATCCCAGGCGCAAACCGAATATGCTCAGAACCTTTCAGCTTCATCTCAGGAGCAAATCCCGGCGGAAGCGCAATCGTTTCTCCACCCCACCCGGCCGGCGCGGCAAGCTTGGGTGGGCTCGGCTCATCGGCTGCCAGGAACGCGCCGGCCATCAGCATTATGACCGTGAATATGCGAAGCAATGGAATCTCCCTCCAGTGAGCACTGAGCGAACATGGCAAGTCGTACCTTAGACGATCGCTGCGGCGGTGTCACCCAAACGGTGATGATCCAAATCGGTGCCGCAAACGGAGTACACGAATCGGCATGTCTGATATATTGACTGGACGATTGCTTCACATTAATCAGGGTCAATCCTTCGATGCAGACACGATCCACGTTTACTGTACTGATCGTCATCGTGATGTCAGTGACTGTTTGGGGGGATGACAACTGGCCTCAGTTTCGAGGACATGGAGGATCGGGAATCGGCAGCGGCAATCCGCCAACAGAATGGAACATTCAGACAGGACAGAACGTCGCGTGGAAGACTCCGATCCCGGGTCTGGGACATTCTGCTCCCATCGTGTGGGGTGATCGCGTTTTCCTCACAAACGCGATCAACTCAGAGATGGTTCATCCTTCAATCGAGACGGGATGGTCCGGTGGAGCAGGCGAGTCCGCGATGGACTCCGGCGAATGGACATGGCAGGTCGTCTGTCTACAGCTCGAAACCGGGAAGATTCAGTGGACCAGGGATGCTTATATCGGCGAGCCTACAATCAAGCGGCATCTGAAAGCATCGCATGCGAACTGCACTCCGGCAACGGATGGTGAATTTGTCGTCGCTTTTTTTGGATCGGAAGGTCTGTACTGTTTCGACTTCGAAGGGCGTTTGATCTGGAAACACGATTTCGGAAAACTGCATTCCGGCCCCTACGATGCTCCGGAACTGGAATGGGGCTTTGCCAGTTCTCCGATCATCAGCAACGGTCACGTCATTGTTCAGTGTGACTGCCTGAATGCCAATTTTGTGGCAATCCTGGAGATCAGGACTGGCAAAGAGATTCGTCGCATTGATCGCGACGGCGAAGTCGCCACATGGTCGACACCGCTGGTCGTGACAACGAATGATCAAGAGCAGGTGGTTTGCAATGGTTATCGCCAGATGGCTGGATACGACCTAAAGACCGGCGCACGGCTCTGGCATCTGAACAATGGCGGGGATGTCCCGGTACCGACGCCGTTCTTTGCCAACGGCCTGATTTTCCTGACGAACGGCCACGGTCGCAGCCCCACGTATGCCATCAAACCAACAGCGACCGGTGACCTGACACCGACCAATGATGAATCCGAAAACAACGGCCTCGCTTGGTGGAAGGCGAGCGACGGTTCGTACATGCCAACGCCACTGGTTAAAGACGAACTGCTCTACACCTGCAACGACAACGGTCGCCTGTCCGTGCGTGACTCATTGACCGGAGACCTGATCTATCGCCAGCGAATTGGTACGGGCAGTCAGACGTATTCCGCCTCCGCCGTGGCAGCCGGGCGACACATTTACTTCGTCAGTGAACAAGGTGATGTGACGGTGATTGAAGCCGGCAGTACGTTCAGGCACATCGCCAGCAACGACATGGAGGACGTGGTCATGGCGACGCCCGCCATTTCCGGTGACCGTTTATTGATTCGAACTGTTCGAAATCTGTGCTGCCTCAGGACGAGTGCAAACACAGCCCCTGTTGACTAACTGCAGACGCGCAGAGCCAGGCCGCCGGATCCACATTCCTTGCGGACAGCAGTTTCGGCATTGCTGAACCAGGATCGAAACTCGCCTGGTTCGCATCACAGTTCCACGCAGTTACTCGGGCCTCGGATGGGGCTTGTGCTCAGCTTTATGCTGAACCGTACTGGCGCGGCGTAGTGAGGTTGTGCCAAAACGATTGCGGATCTGATCGGCCACCTGATCCAGTTTTGAATCTCTCTCCTCATGATCTTCGGCAAACAGACTCTGCTGAACGGGCTGTTGCTTTTGCAGATTGGAGACGCCCATGCCGAGCAGGCGGACACACAGCGGACGATCGGGCAAGTGAGATACCAGCAACTGAGAAACGACTGACCACAGTTGATTCGTCGCATTTGTTGCTGGCGACACACGTTTCGAACGCGTGTACGTGTCAAAGTTGCTGTAACGAATCTTCAGATGCACCGTGCGGCCCTGAGTCTCGTGGCTCCGCAACCGCCTTGCGACCTGTTCGGTCAGTTCCATCAACCAAGCCCGCAGGACATCCATATCACTGACATCGTCTGCGAAAGTCGTTTCATGTGAAATCGATTTTGCTTCTCGATCCGCAACGACAGCCCGGTTGTCGATACCACGAGCGAGTTGCCAGAAGTGCTCGCCGCTTTGGCCAAACTCAGCCTGCAACTGTTGCAGACTGAGTGTTCTGAGCTGGCCAATTGTCTGGATGCCGAGGCGATCGAATCTCTGTTTGGTGACCTTACCAACGCCCCAAATTCTCGCGACGGACAATGGAGCAAGCACGTCTTGGACCGCCTGCGGTTCAATTACAGTGAAGCCATCTGGTTTGTCCATGTCGCTGGCCAACTTTGCCAGAAACTTATTGGGGGCGACGCCAACCGATGCCACCAGATTCAGCTTACTACGAATATCCTGCTTGATAGCTCGACCGATGGATTCGACGGATTCGAATAGCGGGACACTATCAGTGGCATCCAGAAAGGCTTCATCCAATGAGAGCGGTTCGACCACTGTGGTATAGCGATGGAAGATCTCGCGTATCTGCTGCGAGATCTTTGCGTAGTGATCCATTCGTGGTCGAATCACGATAGCGTCCGGACACATCTGCAATGCCTTGCCCGTGGCCATGGCACTGTGGACACCAAACTTCCGAACAACATAGTTCGCGGCGGCAACAACGCCTCGACCTTCCGGAGTCCCGCCCACAATGACGGGCTTCCCGCACAGTGCCGGATTGTCTCGCTCTTCAACGGACGCATAAAAGGCGTCCATGTCCACATGCAGAATCATCCGGGATCCGATCGGTGCCGAAGACATCAGGCTTAGCTCGCAGATTATTTGCAAAAAACGTCAGCGTGGCGTTTGGACTTCCATAATTCTCTTCCCACTGGAGCCAATCTCGCATGAGCCGCAAAGTCTTGATTTGTCATTCCTCGACCTCAGTTTACCAGGGCAGTCATTTTCGTCCAAACAGATGAGAACTTCGAGGGCCGTTTCGGCACATTTGCTGACGATACAGCGGAGTTGCAGAAGGGGAAGAGGTACATGCACATTCGGTAATCAGCCGCAACTCGAACCGATGTTTATAGGCTACCCGCGAATACATTTCGCCTGGCATGAGAATCTCCCAGCCAGGCTTTGCCGAGTGCCAAAGAGGCAGCGACGTTGCAAGGCTGAAGTCGAAACGGCGCAGGAAGGTTCTTCAGGCCGGAACGGGCTCTGGCTTGCGGCAGCAGGAGTTGTGCTCTCGCGCACCACCGCAAGAACGTGTTCAGTCCGGATTAACCGAAGCAGCCGAAACCAAACTCACCCTCGGCTTTGTTGCGACGACAGAGGTTGATAGACTGGAGATTCGCCACCATCATCATCGAACGCCGAGCTGTGTCAACCGCCGCAAAATTCAACAGGCGCCTTGACGATTCGATCGTGCAATGTAACTCGCTGGGATATCGGCCCAGTGATTTCATTGAGATGCTCGACAAGACGGAAGGTGTGGCCCTTGCGAAGAAGTTGGTGGCGACCGGCGAGATCCAGAGCGGCTTAAAGCGAGTCAAAGCCCATGGCAGGCCAGAGCTTGCCATGGAATCCATCATGCTGGAAGACGAATTCTCTGGACTGTTCACGGACGACGAACGAGTCGCCGCTCGATGGCGACTGCATCAACTCTGAACCATGTAACATCCCGTAACGTCGCCGTTGTCGCGGAGATTGTGCACCGGTCTCTGACCGCGTTCATGACCTCGACCGAGGGGCTCACTTCACATCTTTCTCCGTGATCCCGTGTCAGAGTATTACTGCGTAGGCCGCTCTTCGCTCGACAGCCGCGCCGCAACGGCAATCCCTCACACCTATTTGTTTCGGATGACGAGAGCCAGGAAGGGCGAATTGTTCGCACTCCACTGGAACGCGGTCAATCTAGATGAGGGCGTTCTGGTCGTTCGTAGTGCATTGGAAGAACTCAGCGGCGGATTGAAGGTGAAAGACCCGAAAACGTCAGCAGCGCGGCGTGTGGTCGCTCTGGATGCTGAAGCGATCAAGGCACTCAGGAGCAGGCTGAAGAAAGCGAAAAAGGAAGGATTTGAACCTGAGGACGTTTTTATCGTGTTCGCCAAGGAACGCGGCGGATATCTCCGGGGCTCTAACTTCGATCGACGTGTCTGATATCCAATCCGGAAATCTGCCGGAATCTCGGATACGTTGGTCTTCCATGATCTGAGACACACTCAGGCCGGTTTGATGCTGGCGTCGGGCGTGAATCTCAAGGTTTTCCAGAAGCGGCTCGGCCACCGCGACTTTGCAACGACGGCCAACACATACTCGCATTTGCTCCAGAACGCTCAGAACGAAGCGGTTGAGAAGTTGTCGGCGATGATGAAGAAAGCCACAGCGAAGCCAGACGAAGAAAGCTGATTGGTGTCAACTGTTGGTGTCAGAAAAAAGAGAGAGGCCCGTTTTTGGCCAAAAGTGGCAAGAACGGGCCTCTATTCTGATTGCGCCCGAGTGGATTCGAACCACTGACCTACCGCTTAGAAGGCACAAAAGAAAGCCCAGAGCCTCGACGTGAAACAGACGAAATCACTGTCTTTTATCGTCTCAAACGTTGCATTGACTTACAATACCAAACAGCCCCTTATGGTCGCAAATGGGTAGTTTTGGGTACCAAATGGGTAGAGATGGGTAGTCGTTGAATCAACTCCGTGGACACACTCCATGTTGCTGGTTTCTCACCGACAACTGCTCTGTCATAGTGCTCCTCCAGCACTTGAAGGTAATGATGATCGGCGACGGTCTCAGAATTCCCCATCCATTCACACACTGTCTTCCGGGGGAAGTGTTCTTCCAGTTCTGTTTGACGTGATGCCCGAAGGTTGTGGAAAATCTTCGGCCACGGAGCCGAACCTGCTGACAGGATCGTCTGGGTCAACTGCTTCCGCAGGTTCGAATCGCTGAATTGGTTTAGCGTGTTGATCAGGTGTCCTGCTGGCGATTGGTCCGTTGCGGTATTCATCAGCACTGTCAGGTATGGAACCAACTCCGGAAACAACGGAAGTTCTCTAAGCTTCGTTTTCACCGCCGGGACAGTGATTCTTTTGCGTTCCCAGTCGATGTGCTGCCATTGCAGAGCAAAGGGCTCAGACGGCGTCCTGAGGCCGCCCCAGCGACTCAGGGCGATAATCGCTCGAAGTTCCACATCTTCTGTGGATTTGATGACTGATTCGATCAGCGAAGCTGAAACGAATCGGCGACGACGTTTGTCAACCGTTCGATCAGCCTTTACCTTTTGAAATGGATTGGCGGTTAGGATCTCTGCATTGACGGCTTCGTTCAGAAATCCCTTTGCGATGGTAAGATGCTTGCCCGGCGTTGACGCAGAGTGACCTGCTCCGCCGAGGCCCACCGAAGTGCTCAGCCAGCGAAGAAAATTGCTGCCGTCCTTTGCGGTGAGACTGCGAATAATTCGGTCACCGAAGAACAATCTGATCTTCTCGGCGGTCTGCCGCCACAGCTTCAAAGTATTGGGCTTCACATCGGTTCGGCTGGAAACCAAATTGTCTACAAAATCTGTGAACGGCTGATCTGCCTGAAGCGGGGCTGCAATTAAACCCATGTCCGCCAGACGGCTGGCCAGCTTTGGCCAGTCGCTCCGGATGCGTTGAATCCAATCGCGGGTTGATCTCCGGCAGTCGGTGCTGGATTGTCGGCATACCACCAAATGAGAAATATGCCCCGCGATCTCTCGGGCCGTTGCCAGAGGAATCTTGCCGACATGAATTGCTGATCGACGGCCATCCAGTCCATGGAAGATGACTCGCCGCAGCCCGGTGTTCTTTTGTGTGGATACACTCGCCATCAAGACAGTCCTTTCTGTATGCAAGGGTGAAGATCAATCAGGCATCAGGAGAACCCGACTCGTCATCGTCGCCAAACTGGAAACACATCGTCTCGTCAGCCTCCAGCCAATGGTTCCGGACCTTGAACTCCCGCAGTCCGGTGTCATCCCATTTGGCAACCTGCATCGTGAGCCACAGCTCGAACTCGCGAAAGACATAGACCTTGTCCTGGTCACCCGCTTCACCGGCTCCCGATTCGAGGATGAACCGGCCGATAACGTCGTCAATGTTCTCGTGCCGCTGGTAATCCAGCCGATGCGAATGGCCACGGAACCAGACGTAGTATTCAAACTGGTGATCAAGTAACGCCTCAACATCGATCGGCTGTGTCAGCAGCATCCGGAGTTCCTCCGGCGTGAGCTTCTTTTCAGGCATATGCGTTTCTCCAGAATCTTAAGTGTGCCGAGATCAACCGGATGAACCCATCACTGGAGCGATGGGCTCGACCGGTTGATCTCAGCCGACGCCGGTCATCAGACGTTGGATTGCAGCCATATCGTATGCTGTACTGGCTGGTTCGATGATGTCTCGAACCATCTTTCCAGCCTCAATGTGCGTCAGCATATCGCGGAAGTTGAAGCGGCATTCCTTCGCCAGCTTCTGAAACTCTCGGGTTGTTGCACCGCCCAGTCCTTCCAACTCAGCAATCTCCCGGGCTCCTTCCACAATTTCTGTCGCACAGTCCTCTACGTTCAGCTCAAACTTCACGCAGCGACTCATCAACGGGTGACTGTCAATGTCATCGAACAACGCTTGCTGCCCGAGAGCCGTTGTTGTGAAGACCCAAGTCACATGGCCGGGAATACGTTCCAGGACGACCAGCAGTTTCCGAACGGAGTCTTTCCGCAGACCGTGAGCTTCATTCACAAGTACAGCACGCCCGCTTTTGTCGCCGATGGCTCGGCATCGAACGAGTCTTTCGATGTCATCCAGCCCTTTGGGTGTGAGTTCACCCGCATCCGCTTCGATGAAGTTGTCACGATCACAGACATCACCGGCAATCAAATAGGCCATGGATGTCTTACCGATGCCGGACGGGCCGGAGATCCAGAACGCCCGACCGCCGAGTGATCCCCGACTTTTCATGCTTTCGATAGCCCGTTTGTGCCGGGCATGACCGACAAGGCCTTCCCGGCACGCCGGACGGTGAACCTGGAACAATGCTTTTCCCATAGGTGCAAACTCCAATGGTTAAGGAAACAGAGTCATGAATCCAGTTGAGCCACAGCAGCGGTGTTTCGCAGCACTTCAATCAGTCGGGTCTTCACGTCCCCTAAACTTTGTCCTTGCGGACAGCACCCACCTCGGTCGAGCCAGCTTTTCAGGTTCCGGGCATGCTCTTGTGCGGCTTCAACGTCGTTGTCCTGCAATGACGCCAGCATTTCGCGATAGCAGGCGGTTGGGTCCATTGTGGGCGGTCCTCGTAGAGGCATGGGATGATCGAAACGACAGAGTCAGTCTGCCGGACAATCCAATAAACGGCCTCTACGCAACGCGATATTGCACGCACGCGTAAGAGTGATGTTTCCGCAGCTTACAATGCTGGATCTCATTCAACCTGGGTTCCGACCGAGCTTTGCTGTGGTGGAATAGATCTCCACGGGGTGGTATGTTGTGCCACAGGTCGTGTCAGTATGCGACACGGCATCCATTTGACACACACCGTCATCGGAGAACTCTGAACGGGCTTTTTTCAACGGACTCCGAATGATGAAGTTTCTCTCGCGTGAGGCGACGGTTGCAAAAGCTGGGTTCAACCGCTGGCTGGTTCCACCCGCTGCCATTGCGGTCCACATGTGCATTGGTGAGGTCTACGGTTTCAGTGTCTTCAACGTTCCTCTGACACAAGCCGGTGCAGGCTGGACCATTCCTCAGGTGGGCTGGATCTATTCGATTTCGCTGTTCATGCTGGGTATGTCGGCCGCTGTATTTGGAAAATGGGTGGAACGCAGCGGGCCACGCAAGACGATGCTGGCGAGTTGTGTCTGCTTCTGTGGTGGTCTGGTCATCTCATCTATCGGCGTGAAGCTGAAGTTGCTCTGGCTGCTTTACATTGGTTACGGTTTCACAGGCGGAATCGGCCTCGGACTTGGCTATATCTCGCCCGTCTCAACACTGATCAAGTGGTTCCCTGATCGGCCGGGAATGGCGACCGGAATGGCGATCATGGGATTCGGAGGTGGTGCTCTTATCGGTGCTCCCCTTGGCGTCAAACTTATGGATTACTTTAAGTCATCAACTTCCGTTGGCGTCGCGGAAGCATTTATGGTCATGGCTTGTCTCTACGCGATCTCCATGATGTTTGGAGCAATGATCGTCCGAGTTCCGCCGGAAGGATGGAAGCCCGAAGGCTGGCAGCCCAGGAAGCATGTTAATTCGATGGTAACGAATGCCAATGTTGCCGTGGATGTCGCATGGAAGACGCCCCAGTTCTGGTGTCTGTGGGTGGTCCTTTGCATGAACGTCAGTGCTGGAATAGGTATTCTCGGTCAGGCGTCGAAGATGTGTTCCGATATGTTCGGTGTCAGTGCGGCCGTCGGAGGTGGGTTTGCAGGACTTCTCAGTATCTTCAATATGGGTGGCCGATTTGTCTGGTCGTCCATCTCTGACTCAATCGGACGCAAAGCTGTCTATTGTATTTACTTTCTCCTCGGAGCGATTTTGTATTGCCTCATCCCGTTGACACAGCACACACAGAATAAGTCGTTCTTCGTGATGGTGACCGCTGTCATCATCACAATGTATGGCGGTGGCTTTGCAACAATCCCCGCCTATCTTCGCGACATGTTCGGCACATACCAGATCGGTGCCATCCACGGACGGCTCATCACGGCCTGGTCTGTGGCTGCAATACTGGGGCCCAGTCTTGTCAATTACATCTCAACGTCAAAGATTGAGGCCGGTGTGCCAAAAGCCGAGGCCTACAACTCCACCATGTACATGATGGCAGGCCTGCTGATCGTCGGCCTGATTGCCAATCTCCTGGTTAGACCCGTTCATCCCCGGTTTCACCGCGTTGAATCTCCTTAAGCCCCGATAAATGAAGAAGCTTTTACTCATCTTTGCGTGGACCTTGATTGCAGTCCCTTTGGGTTGGGGTGTGTACCAATCGGTGCAGAAGTCGATGCCTCTTTTCAAGAGTCAGCCGGACGCCTCGCCAGTAAGCAGCCAATCGAAATAATTGGAGCCAGAATAGGGTACTGATAACTTTCAGTGTCATCCCTATTGTCGTCGACGAGCGAATGAATGGGAGTTCCACATCGGGCTCAGTTGAATTGGGGTGAATGAACGAGCTGTGTGGTTTGCCATCATCAGGCCGTGGTTAACCAATCCACGACGACGCCCATCCGGGCGTTTCGGCATTAACTTGAAAGTTGAAGTGCGATTCGGAACGCTTCAACACTACGGCTGGCGGTTACCCCGAACAGAGAACTCTCGTAGCGTCGCTGAGCCGTCCGCTGCGGGATCTTGCCCACACCTTTGTCATGCTGCAGCCAGCCTGTGTAAGCATTTGCCATGTTCCAAACGGTTGATCCGGCGATTCGCTTCTCACTCTCAAACCGCTTTACAAACTCAGAGTAGCCCTCTTTGGCTCGCTCAGCAGCTCTTTCCTCAGCCTCCGTCTTTGCGTTGAACTCGACGTTGCCAAAATGCTTCGAGTAACAGTCGTGGAAGAACCGCTGAAGATCCTCGGTCTTCACCCCTGTGTCTCGCATCGCCAGCATGGCCGTTCTGTTGGCCTGGATAGTGGTAAAGTATTGCCGCCCCAGTCGTTTGGCCTCGTCCAGTTTTTGGCGAGTGTTTCCAGTGTGAAGGATGGCGGCAAAGGCTGAATGAGTCTTCACGATGTTGCCGAGCTGGTTCTGGCAATTGATTCTCTTTGTCATCGGTGTCATGCGACAACTCAGACTTCCATCGTGACCGTTGCAGAACAACATGAACGGCGATACTTCATCGCCGTCACCAATGTCAAGGCTGTCACCGCGACATTGGAAGAACACGCGGGCACCACCGGCAACGACACCGGCATTGCAGAACCGGAGCTGTTGGTCATTCCGCACAGCGTCTGCAAGGTCGATCAGTTCCTGATTCTGGATAGTCTGAAATGCGGCCATGACCACACCGATGACCTGACGGCTGTCGCTCCGAACATTGGCGACATGAGTCTTGACTGGCTCACCGGTCTGTAACGTGAGCGGAACTCGATCGACACACCAGCTCAGGTATCGTTCCACTTCGCTGCGTTCAATGTCTGAATCAGTGCCGAGTCGACTCAGGGTGTGACCATAGGCCGTGGTCGTCTTCGGGATCTCTGCGGCGATGTTCACGGTTTCTTCAGGGTAGTCGTCGTCGATGAACTCGACGGCCGTGTCATCGTCAGGGGTTTCCGGGGCCAATCCCAGAAGGGCATTGATGCGGTCCATGTCGTACATTGCGTCTGACTCCGATTGCCAAGTGACTGAATCAGCAAAGTCGAAGGTGACTCTGCCGGACTGACGTGGAAAACGGTCTGAATGCAACGTGGTATGGCGGGGGTGCGGGTAAGGGAGGCTGGAGTGTACGACTGAATGTGGCGGTAAATCTGGAGCAACTGGGACTTCTTTCGCTCAAACAACTCTGGTGCGACCTCGCTCCGCTTCGAGGAACCGCCTGATGCGGACCCGCACGTCAGGTGGTGTGGAGAGGGCCGTCAGCAATGGCGGCCCTTACCCGATTTCGGCCATATCTAGTATGAAGAAGCCGAATTGCAGGTATGAAGCCAAAAAAATTAAAACGGGATACAAAAAACTGACTCTCAGTGTCGACCACGCCCCCACCTTGCTCTGCCGGTGCCGATAGAAAATACCCGGCATATCGCCATCTCTCGCCATCCCTACGAACTCACGATCCTCACCATGAGAAGTCCACTGGGAAAGCATGGCTCCTCCAAATTCCCATTGCCAATCCTGTATTCTCACGGCCGGTCGACCATCCCCATCTATGAACGCAAGACTTTTGCTGTCCCCCTTGAACTCAGGGTTGCCCGGCATTGGGCTCTTGGAGTTAAAGAGCCAGATACCGCCTTGATAAACGCTGCACCGAAAATCTCTTGGAAGAGGAACAGAAGGAGCGGGAAAAAACCAAATCCATCCGCCAAAGCAGTAGCTGATAGGCCAGAGGATCACAAAAATTTTGAAAATAATGGCTGAAATGTTCGTCAAAGTTGCTGCGAATTTTCTCACGGTGACTTTCGTTTTTTGCCTGTTCAGTTTTGCCGAACTCTGAATTACACGTCCCGTGTGATATTGGCCGGGAGGGCCTGAAAACTTAGGGTTTGTGCAGAATTATTCCAATATCACACGTCGTGGATATCCGGATATCAAAGCGACATGTAGTGCAGAACACCCGCACTTCTTGAGTGAAGTCAATTCAACCACCCATGTTCGACTCGCTCGTGAACCGCCCGAAGGAGCCCAGCACAACCTGCTGAACTCCATCTGACCTTCCACCGCTACCAGCGATTCCCGCTACGCCATTCTTGAATACTGATCGCCCTGTCGAGCCCCACGACGATGTGATCGATCAGCGGAATGCCGACAACTTCGGCCGTCTGCTCCAGACGCTCTGTCACACTGATGTCCTGATCGCTCGGCGTGGGATCTCCGCTGGGGTGATTGTGGACTGCAATGATGCAGTTCGCCGCATCACGGATCGCAGGTCGAAAGACTTCTCTTGGATGTACCAGGCTGTTCCTCAGCGTACCCACAGTAATCTGATGGCATTCGATGGGGACATTCTTCGCGTTCAGCGTGACGATCCAGAACTCCTCCTGCTGACTCTCACGAGCCAATCGACCGAAACGCTGAAGGCAGAACTGCATGGCCATGGCAGGGCTTGTAATGCGTGCTGAGGACTCATAGTCACTCCGCATTTCGGCAATTCGAAGACCGATCTCAACTCCAGCGAGAAGACGTTCAACAGCTTCCGCCTTCATGCCGCTGCAGATTTCGAGGATTTCCGCTGTCCCCGCATCAGCAAGCTTCTTCAGGCCCATTTTCTCGATCAGCTTGTGAGCATCAGCGTAGGCTATCCAGTCGAAACGGGACTCGATCCTGGTGCAGTGATCATCGATCCCTCGGCCGCATCACTAGCTTATGATGACCTCATGGATGCCTGGCTGTCGGCCAGGTTTGGAAGAGATCGCGGCGCCGTAGGTCTCGGAAGAATACCTCCTATTCCGGGGACTGGCGGCGAGGGCGATTTCTTTGCAGAGCTGGTAAACCATGCTCCTGACGCAACGCTCAAGCTGATTCAGCAGACAGCACATTTTCTTAAATCTCATCGGACCGCTAGTGCTCAGGTTGTGCCCTTTGACAACACGGCGATCGCGTTTTTTTCTCACACGGTAAAGGTTTTCGTCGACTGGTATGCTCAGTGTGGCGTGAGAGAGCCGACGACAAACTCTGCGACAAGCCCTTTGCCATGTAGCTTCACCAGCGGACGCAGAGCCACCTGAATGTTGGAGACTTCTGACGTGATCCGGCCGTTCTTGACGTAATAGCTTTTCGCATGTTTGACGTAGGCGATGCTCAACTGAGAAATGGTCAGCTTATGGAAGGACACGTTGAGTGTGCCTTTCATGTAGTCGGTGACGACCTCGTCGTAGCGGCGACGGGATTCCTCGGAGCCATACTCGCCAAGGTAGATGGATTTCCCGTCGATGCGTACACGGGCTTGCCCTGTGGCTTTGTGGAGGGCGTACTTTGGCTGTTGCTTCTTCATGACCTGCGGCTCCCAAAAGAAATGGGTAGTAAAACGGGTAGTAAACCGTTTCACGCCGCACTGTCCCGAAAGACAGGTTTCCATAAGTGATGGAACGGCAAGGACTTAAACAAATGCGCCCGAGTGGATTCGAACCACTGACCTACCGCTTAGAAGGCGGTCGCTCTATCCAACTGAGCTACGGGCGCTTGAGCAATGAAAACACTGGATAATTGACAATCGCAGCAAGACAAAGGACAATCGTTTTTCAGGCCGGAACACCTGCGGAACACCTTTTCACCTATCTTAACAGCGGTTGTCACATGCCAGATACGACACAGAAACCAGCGAAACCATACCCGGATTTTCCGCTTTTTCCACACGCTCGGGGCAAGTGGGCCGCAAAAATCGGCGGGAAGCTGCATTACTTCGGCAGATGGGAAGATCCATTCGCGGCGTTGCAAGATTACAAAGATCGAGTTGATGGGATCAAGGCCGGTCGAGATCCCAGGAAGCTGCCGGGTGTACTCGATGCGAAAACCGGGTGTACCATCATGGATCTCTGCAATCATTTCCAGAACGCCAAACGCGTCCAGAAAGAATCGGGGCAATTGGCGGCGAAGACGTTCAGCCAGTATTACCATGCCTGCGATCTGATCGTTAAGCACTTCGGGAAGGATACGATTATCGACGTCCTGAGACCGGCAGACTTCACGAGGTTCCGCGCATCGTTCCCGGATACCTGGGGGCTGGAGATGCTGAACGGGGTGATCGGTCGAGTATGTTCCGTTTTTAAGTTTGCGACCGATGAGGAACTGACCGACAAGACAATCAACTTCGGGTCATCGTTCAAACGACCGGACAAGACACAGAAGCGAAAGCAGAAACAGGCACAACGGGCGAACGTGGGGCGGCTCGACTTCACATCGGAAGAGGCCCGGAAGTTGGTCGAGAGTTCAAGCGGTTGGTTGAAGGCTTGCATCTTGCTCGGGTTGAATGCTGGATTCGGGAACACGGACTGCGCCAGACTGAAAGCAAAGCTGATCGACTTCAAATCGGGCTGGCTCGACTATCCACGACCGAAAACCGCAATCGAACGTCGCGTTCCGCTTTGGCCGGAAACGCTCGAAGCCATCCGGGAAGCGATACAGGACCGACCGATCGCAAAGAACCCGGCAGACGATGACCTGTGCTTCCTAACAACGCATGGAAAGCCCCTCGTTTGGGATGAAGAGAAAGAGCAGAAGCATTTCAACGTGAACAACGTGACAACGGCTTTCGGCAAGCTGATGCGAAAACTGAAGATGAACAAGACCGGGCACAATTTCTATTCTCTGCGGAGAACTTTCGAGACTGTTGCCGGGGCGTCAAAAGATCAAGTAGCGGTCGATTACATCATGGGCCATGCTGACAATTCAATGGCTGAACGATACCGGCAGGGCATTGAAGACGAACGGCTGAAAGCGGCGGTCGAGTATGTCAGGGCGTGGCTCTTTCCACCGAAGCAAGAGAACGCGGACAAACCAGAGGCGGCGGAGTAAACTCGAAACACGACAGGCAATAGGCCGGGAAGTCATGAGCCCGACCGAACCGCAATCCTGAATTGCTTTTGCCTGTTGTTCTTTTCTTCAGGATGCGACTTTTCAGGAGTCGGGACGATGTCGGACAGCGTTGATGGCGGTGCAACAGAAAAGGACACACGGCTGAGCGAAGGCTTACCGATTGCAAAACGTCTGGTTGATCCAGACAGGCACATTCTAGTTTGCTCAAGTGTCGATCATTCTCTGGCAAAGGCGTTCTCTGAATCAACTGAATCGTTCACAGCGACGGTGCGTCAACTGGTTGATGAAATCGAATCGCACTTTATGCGCGATGAATATGGCGAATTGGTCTGGGCTCCGGTGGAATATGTGAACTGCGGCTCAATTGCATTCCGCGGGCTAAGAATCCTTTATGGTTTGCAAGTTGCGAGTGAGATAAACGCTGAACTTCGAGTGTTTGACGGGGAATCACTTCGCTTGATCTGCAGAGCATTTGAGCACCTTGACTGGAAGCAGCGGCCAACGATAGTGAGAGCAAAAGAGTTTGTTGATCCATCAAGGGCCGTGAATAGAACGCACACAGAACTCGAGAAATTGGAATTGCTGTGTCAGTTGAGGCGAACGAAAAGCGTCAAACGAGTTTGGTCGGCAGCGTTTTCGCGGGCGGTATGGCTTATTCAGTTCAAGACCGCTGGCCGGTTCAGTCAGGGTGAAAGGAGATTCAGAGAGCAAATTGACGTCCTGCTTGCTTCTGGACATGCTCGTTTGCGTGACAACAATAAACCCCAAGGGCCGATTGAGTTCGATCTCCAGTATCTGGCAGATGAGGGAGTAGAGCTGCCAGCAATTTAAGAAGGCTGACAGCAAACTTCGGCAAGCTTCGGCACAGTTCGGCAGGCGTCCAGACAAATTCTGGACGCCTTTCTTTTTGGCCTTACCATCGCCTTCGTTCCGCACCTAAGCGGCGTTTTTCGAAACGAGACGGAGGAATAGAAGATGAAGAAACTGACACCGAAGAAAGTCGGTGAACGCTACGGAGTGACCCCCGTAACAGTTCTCGACTGGATCAACAGCGGATTGATGCCCGCGACCGATTGCAGCAGATCAACCGCAAGCCGAAAGCGGTGGCGAATGGATGAAGACGACCTGGCGGAGTTTGACAAAAGGCGATCGGCAAAAAAGAAGATCGCAGCGGCCAGACAGCGGGTGAAGGCTGAAGAGAGTGGGGCAGTTTATGTCTGATCTCACAATCAGCGACGTCGCCAAAGAGCTCAAGAAGCGGCGGGAATCAGTTGTTGCCCTGATCAAGTCGGGAGCGTTGCAAGGCTACGACACAACAGCCCCGGGCGACAAACGCAAATCGTACCGAGTCACTAGACAGGCACTTGACGCATTCAAGGCCGGACGGTCCGCACAGCAAGCGAAGCCAGCAACGCGCAGGACTCGCATTGTCAAACCATCAAACTTCGTGGAGTACTTCAAATGAGCGTTCCATATCTCGACCAGGACACCCGCGACGAAATTCAACGTGCAAAGAACAGCGGCAAGCCGGTTGCGTATTTGGCTGGGCAGGTGGGATGCAGCGTTGAGGATCTCTGCCGCCTTATGGGATGGCCACAGTGGGCACAAGTCCCGGCAGATGATGACACCCCGTTTGACCTGTTCGCCTGCGAACGATTGGACGGTGTTTTGTGACACCAGAGCAGATTGATTTCATCCGAACGGCAAGAGGTGCTGGCGTTCCGTGGGCAACGATCGCACGGAAGCTGGCAAAGACAGTTCAGGAATGCAGAACCTCAATCGGTATGCCTGAATACTCAACGGCGGCATCTCAACCAGCGCCATGGAAACAGCGGCAACGGGATCTATTCAATCAACCAACCAGAGAGGAAATCTCAGAGCGATGAACGAACTTCAGAAACTGACAGCACAGCGGGAAGCAATTCAGGCACGACGAAAACGACGTGTTGAAGCTGACAAAAAAGACCGGGCCGAACTTGAACGGCTCGAAGTAGCGATTGAGCGGGCAACAGCCAGAGGGATGAAAGGGGCAACGGTTGTCCTGAGTCCGAATCGAAGTATTCCGGCAGGGAAGCTTCGCAGTCTCAGGGGCGTTACAGCGATCGTCAACAGTGTAGGCCGCAAGTGCTTCAACGTGACGTTTGCGACTGGTGACACATGGTTTCTGCCATTCAACATGATGGTGGCCTGTACTCCTGAGGCACTGGCAGACACAGGCGAAGTGATTGATTCAGTCAACGACAAACTGAACGCAGCGTTTGCACAAATCTGATGCGGCGCATTCACCATGAGTTTTAACGCAGATTGACAGGAGACTCAGAACGATGAATTGGACATTACACGAAATCCCGACGAACGAGCGGGAACAATTCCTGCGAAGCCTGGACGCGTCAACACTCGCCACAACGATGAACGAGCTGGCAGAATCGACGCTGACAGATGCGGACCCGAAGCAGAATGATTCACTCTGCATTCTGGCAAACGCTATGGCGGCATTCGCTGAGATCATGACCAGTAAGAACCTGAAGCAGGCTCGAAGTTTAGCGGCCGAAATGCTCGCCCTGATGACACCACACATCGTTGCGGTGGTCAACACTGACGACAGGCAGCGAAGTGAAAACGCACGATCACGCAAAGGCCATTAACGAAGAAACCCACGTCAACCGTGGGATCGGTCAACGTGGGATCTTCTGGACACAATCAGCAGCAGCAACGCTCAACCGCTCGGCAAAAGCGGAACCCTTTGAAGGGATACCCAACATGATACGCGAAAGAATCGCGGACACCACAGAGGACTTTGAACAAAATTCTCTGGGGGAAGCGAACGCAACGAAAATCAATCCCCCGGCGGTGCTGATCACTCCGGCGATGATTGACCAAATGAGGGAACGGCGGCGACAACGCGAAGCCCTGAAAGCATGGGCCGCAGGTCGGCAGACATCGGAGGAATCCCGATGAAACGACGAGCCTACCCGAAACCGCAAACGCTGAACGACTGGCACAGCTATCGCCTCTCAGACCTTTGCGAATTCTTTACCCTGCCTGAACACGAACGGGCGGTCATGTTGTGGGGATTCGACAACTACGGAATCAGTATTGAATACCGATCCAGCGCCAACGCAAAGATCGGGACGGAGTGGTTCATTCAGGCCATTCAGTTCCGGAGGCGATACGCGGAACACAAACGCAGAGGACACTTCGAAAAGACTATTCAGGAACTCGAGGCGCATCGCGCTGCGGAGGGAAAGCGATGAGCACAGGCAACAAACTGATTCAGGAAATGATTGAAACCCATAAGCCCGCCGATTCTCCCAACGCCTGGCAGACGAACGCCAAACGGTTGGCCGAACATGCGGTGCGGAATCTTTTGAACCGCAACGATGGAATGGGCGCGTATGGCTCGAGTGGACCATTCACCTACAAGACTGACGGCGAAATCAGTGAAGCCAGAACGCAGGCCATCCAGTTGCGTTTGGTGTCTCACTTCGAAGGCCGAAAGATCGGCGGCATTCACCCGAACAGCGTTCCGAATACTGCCGGGATTTGGTTTGCCCGTTTCGGATGCATCGACTTGGATTTGAAGCCCGATCACCCATACAAGGCGGCAAGGCAGCAGCGGAACCATGAGTTTGCGTTGCTGATTCAGCAGCGGCTGGACGAATACGGGATCCCGTCAATCGTTGAAGACAGCAACGGTCGCGGCGGTTTCCATATTTGGTTCAGACTCTCAGACCGCATCGAGGCTGCCCCGCTTTATGCCTTCCTGCAGTCCCTCGTAGCTGACGCTGAAGCGAACGGATTCGAAAAGCACTTTCAGCGAGTTGATGAGAACGATAACCCCCTGTTCCTTCCCAATGGAAAGCCGAACTATGGAAACGACCTCCCTGAGACGTTCCCAAAGCAGGCCGCGCCGACGGGGGATGGATTCGGAAACTTCATCAGGCTACCCGGGAAACATCATACCTATGAACACTGGTCGCGGATCTGGGGTGATGGTGAATGGCTTTCGATTGAAGATTCTGTCGAAGCGTGGTTAAGCCTGCCGGCGGCGGACGTGGCATTGATTCCAGAACTGCCGACGGAACGCCCTGAAGTGGCTCCAGTTGCTCCAGCGAGGTCGACAACACAGGTTTCAGCGAGAGACCACGAATCTATCGGGGATCTGGCAGAACGAACGATCGAATCGGAATCATGGTTCAGTATTCTGCAGGCAGCTGGCTGGAAACTGCATTCTGAAAACGGATCAGAATCGAAGTGGACGCGGCCAGGGAAAAATGGCGGAGTCAGCGCCAAACTGAACTTCAACGGAAACAATCTGCTGACAGTGTTCACGTCGTCAGTGGCTGGACTGAATAACAATGGCGAACTGAGTGAGACTTTCGGCAAGTGGCGGTTCTATTGTTGGTCCAATGGGTTCGAGAATCGCCAGGTTGAAGCGGCCAAAGCCTACCTGCCCCAAAGCGTTGTTGATGACCACGACCGGAAGAGTCGGGAGGCCTTCAAAGCCTCAAAAAACGCCCTCTCTGTCGACGAATCAGGCCTAAAACACGGGGCAAACGGGGCAATCGTCGACAAATTACAGAAGAGAAAAAAAATCTGTGATGAGTTTAAACCCTTCCCGATCAGTGACCTCCCCCCCGTCTTAGCATCATTCTGCCGGGAGGTATCTCGGGCGGTCGGTTGTGATGAATCATTCCCGGCGATGGTTGCTCTTTCAGCCTGTTCGTCTGCCATCGGAACCACCAGACAACTCTGTATCAAATACGGATGGTTCGTTCCTCCTATCGTCTGGACGTTGTTGGTTGGTGAGTCAGGAACACAGAAGAGCCCACCATTCAGAATGGCAATGGCTCCCCTGAAAGAGAAGCAGCAGAGAGACGCTGATGCGTTCATGAGTGAATCAGCACAGTACCAGAGCGATCTGAAGACGTGGAAGAGAGAGAACAAGCAATGGGAAAGGACACAGGAAGGGGCGGAACCAGAAGAGCCAGAAAGACCTGTACGGAGTAGGTGTCTGGTTCAGGATGCGACCATTGAAGCCCTTGCCCCTGTACTGAATGAGAATCCCCGCGGTGTACTGCTTGCAAGGGATGAACTCAGTGGATGGCTTGCAGGCTTTGATAAGTACAGCGGGAAGGCTTCATCATCTTCGGAGGTTCCGAAGTGGTTGGAGATCTACAACGCGGAATCAATCACGATCGACAGAAAGACTGGAGACGAACGATTCCTGTTTGTTCGAAGACCGTTTGTATCTATCTGCGGTGGGATCCAGCCCGGGATTCTCTCAAGGTGTCTCACTGATGAGCATAAAGACAGCGGGCTCCAGAGTCGTCTGTTGATGACATTCCCACCGAGACAAGCAAAGGAATGGCGAGACGATGAGTTAAGCCCTGAGACTCAAGCGAAGTACGGGGAATGCATCCAGAGTCTGTTTGATCTAAAGCATGATGATTCCAGTGGAGAACTAAGACCCGCAACACTGTCTCTCTCTCCTGAGGCCCGGGAGCTCTACAAACAGTATGTAAACCTGACAGGTAAGGAGCAGGCCGCTATGCACGGACACCTTGCCTCTCAGTGGTCGAAACTGGAAGAGATTCCCGCACGACTGGCAATCATTCTTCATTGTGTCAGACAGGTTACTGCAGGGGTGGCTGATCATTGGGAGATTGATGAACAGACCATGCATGCCGCTATTAACCTCGGGGAATGGTTCAAGGGCGAGACTCTAAGAATCAATCGAGTGTTGACCCTCCCTGAGGCTGAGAGAGAGGCACAACAACTGGTGAAGTGGATCCAGACACAGGGGGGAAAGATCACAGCGAGAGACCTTTCCCGGTTACGTCGAGACATCACCACCAGTGAGGAAGCAGAAGAGAAACTCATTCAGCTTTCAGAGATGGGGTTCGGTGAGTGGAGAGGCATTCACAAGAGTCGTGAGTTTTTTTTGTTCGATCAGGATTTGTCGACGATTGCCACCTAAACCCCGAGAAACACGGGGTATTCGTCGACAGAGACCCGCAAAAACGACGGTGAGACCATGAAACAACCAGACCCTACCCCCGAAGAGATCGCAGCGGAATGCCTGCTGATTCAGGCCACATGGACACCAGCGGAAAAGCTGAAGCGGTTGCGGGTTGATCTTCGGCCAACGTTCACGGCGGCAGATGGCAGACAGTTGGACATGAGCAGCGCAACTTACAACCGTCATCATGAGCAACGGGAATTGATTCAGGAGCAGGCCCGATGACAGAGACCACAATTCAGGAAAACATTTCCAAAAAGAAGCGAGGACGTCCAAAGGGTTTCGGTTCTCGAAATCTCGAGCTGAACGGTTTCGCCTATACCGTCGACGGCGGCCACCGAACAAAGATCAATTGGGTTTTCATGCTGCAGACCCTGAGGCTTGTGAGGGATGCCGGTGAAGAGGTTCAGCGGATTGTCTGGGGCAGCACTGCTGATGACATCGAAGCAGGCAACGCAAAGTTTCCAAAGGGATGGACAACCTATGCACCAGAGATTGGCCGATTCCTGCAGGAGATCGACAACGAAGACAAGCCCGACGTTTTGAAAGTCATTGTCGATGCAAGGCAGCGAGGACTTTCATGGAACGATATCGCGGCACACTATCGAGCACTGCGACTTGGCGAGAAGTCAGGCAATGAAGATGCCCTGATTAATGCACTGCTGCGGGCGGTGAATCAATTCAGGAAAACGTTTCCGAAAACTCCTGATCATGTTTTCGTCAACGCGGCATCAGGGTTGGTTGAAGCGATGACCGGGGCGGCATACCGGCAGCATCATGAGGGAAGGGGCTGAAATATTTCGAGCGGGTCCTCCTGGCGATTTCGCATTGCTACGCGAACGAATCAGTCCCGATTCGGTAACAGAAAGTCAGTTCGTCCGGTTTTCTAAATTCTTGAAGCGGATGTTTAGCGATGCGAATTCCAGAAACTTGCGAGCACTGCAGCGGGCGATTGCTGATCTATCACACAGTGACAGGATCTCTGTTTCGAACGCGCTACAAAAAGTGCGAGTCGTGCAAACGAACGGCGAAATCAATCAGCGTGATTCAGACAGAAATGTTTTTGTCTGGTAACGACTTTTCCCACAACTCAACAGGACCTGGGACAATGACCGCGAACACGTGACACAACACTCCTGAACTCTTGAAGGAATGGCGACCAATGGCACTGGCTCAACTGATTGACAAACTGAGGAACAAGAAACAAGCGGCGACGAAAACCGCGTTCTCACATTACATCGACGCAGTGAGAAAACTGGCATCCGGTGCTGAGATCGACGCAGACGAAGTCGGGCATATCATCGACGCTGCGGGGCGGGATGAGTCTATCCTTGAGAGCGAGGTTGAAAAGCAGCAGGAGCGATTCGCGCGGCACGCACAGAGACTTCAGAATCAACAGGCTGTTTCTGATCGGCTGCAGGCCGAAAACGATCTGCAGGCCGCGCAGAGAGCTTTGCAGGCAGCCTATGACAAGTTGTTCCCGGCGATCGAGCAGGCACAAGCCCGACTGAATGACGCAAACCATAAGTTTATGACAACCATGCAGGCAGAGGCATGGTTGGCTGATCCAGAGAACATCATCGATAAAGAGCTGCTTGAACGTGAAGCGGCGGTCAATGCTCGGCTGCGTGAAGTCGGCAGCGAACTGAAACCCCTCCTACAGGATCAGGCTCGCAGACAAACGACCTTGGAAAATCTTCAGTCCCACGTTGGCAAACTGCGTGACCATGCTTCGGTCCCCTGGCTACCTCTCAGAATGCTGGGATTACAACAGACTGACGCGGCTATCAAATCCACAGATGCACGCATTGAAGCGGTACGCGGCGAATTGCAGCAACTGCAGGAAGCGATTCGACCACGACAACAGAAGCAAGTGCGACTGCAGGCCGAACTCGATCAGATCCATGCCGAAAAACTGAAGCCTTGAAAGGGCACGCGATGCACTGGTCTGAAAAGCATATCGAGTTCATCCGGGGAATTGTTCCGGAACTCGCCAGCACGCCAATCTACATTCTGAAAACCGAAGAAACGGCTACGGAATGGGACCCGGCTTGGATGGCGGCATTCAGCCCCTTGGCGGATCTGCGGGCGCAGATGATGCTGGAGAATCTCGGGTTATGGTCGGGCCGTGGTATCTGCATCATCGTTCGCGATGACTTCGAAACATGGTCGGAACGTTGCAAGATCGGAACTCTGTTGCACGAACTCGCTCACGGGATTGAACATCTGAATCAGCCCGGGGCGTTAGTGTCGGCAGAATCCCTCAGTCTCATTGCACGCGAAATGCTCAGCGTTGGTGAGTCAAAACTTTTGCAGGATGAGGGGATCTGCAGAAACGATCTGATTAGGGGGCAACACGGTGCAGACTTCGTGCGACTGTCCATGCACTTGTATTGGCGGGCGAGACAACGCGTTGTTCTTTCTCCTGCCGATCTGCAATTCCTGCACGGGATCTATTCACTGTCTTCGGAGCGATACGGGGACGCTGTAGAGGCGTTGTCGTCGGAGCTTGCCCGATCAATCAATCTGAACCTGTTGACGCTCAGAGAGGCACCAGCGGAGTTTCTAAGGCTATTCACATGACGGGCGGTTTACTGCCCGTCATTTCACGGGCCGCCATCGGGTAACACCTTTCGCCCGGTGGCGGCTTTTCGGAGAGAATCAACAATGCAAAAGGCAAGGCCGCAATTGATCCTGAGGCAGGCAGCACTGATTCGAAGTGTTGAGCTACCTTTGGCATCGAATTTGATTTTGTCAGGCTGCAGGTTCCGCCCAAAACGGCAGATGCCAGTTCTGGCAGGACCGGCGGAATCAGTTCGCGACATCGTTGGCAGTGTTCGAAATCTCGCAATCCGCAACGGGGTTCTCTGCGGGAATCTTCGATGGTGCAGCGATCCGGCAGCACTGGCGAATCAATCGAAGTTTGATTCAGGCGTTGTGCGTTTACAGCTGGACGTTGCGGAGTGGGAAGCCTGCATTCTTCGGGCGGGTGAATCGTTGTCAGGAATGACAGGTCCGGGGCGAGTCATTACAGCGTGGCAGCCTGTTTCTGTTTCATTGGTTTCGGCCGGAGGTTCCTGAGATGACCGAGAACGAAGAGACGGCAGATTCTGGCAGGTTCACCGAATTACTGGCGGTTGCGGTTGCAGCCGGTCAGACGATTCGGGCGGCTGCTGAATCGTGCGGTTGCAGTGAACGCCAGGGTTATCGGATTTCAGCAACTGCTGAGTTCAAACGCAGGGTATCTGAGATCAGAACGGCAGCGCTTGACGCAGCGACGGGAGAGATCACGTCAGCGGTAACTGTAGCAGTGGCTACAATCAAGGAACTTCTGAGCAGTACAAATGAGCCATCAGTCAGACTGAACGCGGCCAAAGCGATCCTGAACGCATTAGGCCCCCTCTCTGAGCTGGGCGAACTACGACAACGGATTGCGGAACTGGAGGCAGACAGATGAGTCTCAAACGCAGGCTGATCAGTCTCGAATGCCGACCATTCATGCGACCGTCAAAAAAGGAAGATCCCCGCATTATGAGACGGGCGCAGAAGTTTCTGGCATTGCCATTGCCGGAATACGCGACGTCTGCAGAAGCGGCGCGAACACTCGAGTTGATGAAGGCCGCGCAGAAGTTTCCGGCGGGAGATGCAACTGGCTGGATAGCGGTTCGAGAATATGCACTGAGTATGCATCGCAAGTATGGAACCACGCCCTATTGGGGATCGTGTGAAGACAAAGAATCTTTGAACTGATCCACTCGGCGCGTTGCCGAACTGGAGCGCCGTCGCTGAGAGGTTGGCGGCGGCGTGTTTTTCTTTTGATAGTTTCTAATGATGCGACTGATTTTCACCAGACAAACGGCGGTCGATGCGGTTTTGCAGTTGTTGCTGGCAATCGTGGTTTCGCTGCTCACTTCAGGTTGACTTGACGCGAAGTGAGATTTCGGGCAGACTGAAAAGCGTAACGGCCAGAGATTGGACCCTCTGACCGTTACTGACCGTCAACCTTCTCTAGTAAGGATGAGCGGCTGCGGGGAGTTTAATCAATTCGGCTTCCCTTGCCACTCGCAAAAACATCAATGCCACGTCGATTGCTATTCGACCAGCGAGTGATGAATCCCGCGTTCAGCGTTTTGTGTGATGCTGCGCGCATGGTTGATTGGTTCTGTAGATCCATCAATTGATGGATCTATTTTCACCCCGGTCCATAGGGGTTGATTCGATGACGGGTTACTCAAAACCGTTGGCGCTGTACTTCGACGAAGTCTTTTTGCCGGATGTTCTGCCGAACGCAGAACCGGACACCAAAGAGAAGTACAGGAAGGCCGTGCGAAAGTTTGTGTCGTGGTCTGGTTGTGACATCCAGATTCATAACATCACGGAAGGAATCCTCGAGAGATTCGCCAGGAACATCATCACGGAAGGCATCAGCACGAAGACGGCGAAAGCCTACCGCGTTTACCTCCGGCGGATCGTTCGACACAAATACCCTGACCGATGTTTGAAGGAATGCGGCCGGAGACCTCACGAGAACAATCCGGTTGTGATTGCAGGACTGGCAGAAAGAGACCTCGACGTTGAAGGCAGTCTCTACAGATTCTGGCGGGATGTTTACGTTCCAAAGCGAATGATTGGCGCGTCCTCAGGTTCGATTGATGCGATCCGGTATGGTGTCGTGCGGTTCTCGAAGTTTCTCGGTCGCCCTGCAATGTTGGCGGACTTAACTGATGACAACATTTCAGAACTCATGGCGTGGATTATCAACGTAGCTGGCTTGTCGGTCGCAAGTGCGAACGGAAGCCGGGCACATCTGCTTTCGCTCTGGCGATACGCTCACAAACGGAAGCAGGTTGAAGCACTGCCATCGGACTGCGACAAGTTGAAGGAACTAAAAAAACTCCCGTCGGCGTGGACGATGGAAGAACTCGGTCAGATCCTGGCATCGGCCAAACAGCAACAGACCCCACGCACGGGAATGCAGTATCCCCCGGGACTGTTTTTTCAGGCGATGATTCTCGTGGCTTATGACACAGGGTTGCGACTTCGGGCATTGCTCGGAGTAAAGCGGGACGGATGGAAACCAGAACGCCGTGAGATCACTGCAGAAGCCAGCGTGATGAAGCACAAAGTCAGCCAGACGTTCCAGGTATCTGAGCAGACGAAAGAAGCGGTCGAATTGATGCTGCGAAGTGCCAAGTCTGCAGACGCAAGCCCCGGGTTGCTCTTTCCGTGGCCAGTTCGTCCCGATGGCATCCATGAAGCCTACAGAGGAATTCTGAAGCGGGCAGGACTCTACAGCAACGAGAAGAACGGATCGTTCCACAAACTGCGGAGAACATCGGCAACGCATTTAACGGCGGCTTTGGGCATCGAGTCAGCCTGTCGTCAATTGGGGCATTCCAGCGTTGAAATGACAAAACGCTATGTCGACCCACGTTTGACGAACGAACACAAGGCGGCGGATCACTTGCCACGTCCTGAAAAGGGCTGATTGCCGCGTTCTTCAAATTGGTCACGCGTGACTAATTTCGTAACGCGTTCCGAATTCAAATTCTCCAATTCACCACAGGTGCCAATATGTGTTTCAACGACGACGACGAATTCTTCCGGGACGATGACAGCCCGACATCTGACGAGATCAGAGCATTCTTTGACAATTACGACCGGGCAGCAGACTTCCGACCAGACGAAACAATTCTGCTTTTCGGCTGCGAATTAACCCCGTCAGATTTACAACTGGCGGCGGCATTGCTGAGCAGGTTCAAGCGGGTTGAATCAGCCTGCAACGTGTTGCGAGCTGCGGACGCACTGCGGGACGTTATCGGCATCGGCCGGACAACTGCAGACGAATCAACCAAACGATGGAACAACGTGTTCCAAGTCGGTCAGCAGGTCCAATTCTGGCCAGATGGTCGCAACGGGGAGACATACCTTTCCCGGACGACTTCACCAGCGTTTGACACCCACAAGGGCGCTTGCATTCTGGTTGAAGACCACGAAACGGCGGTTGCACTGTGCAACGTCGAACCCCGACGAATCAAAACGCCAGAGGTGAAAGCATGAGAGAAGAACTCGGAAAACTTAACGGACAGCGAACCGTTTTTCGTGGCACCTTCCAGAGGTACGGGATTCGGCCGGTTGTGTTGCCACCCGTCAAAACGTTTTGTCTCGCTGACATCCAGAACGTTGAAGGAATCGTTCTGGCCGATCACCTTTGGTTGAACTGGCGGCAACGGTTTTCAACGCTGGGCGAGCTGCAGGAAGGCCAGGTAGTGGAATTCGTGGCAACGGTCACGGAGTACGAGAAGCGGCGTTACCGGGGAAACCGGAAGCAGGTGACGCATTCCGGGCAAGGCGGGACTGATTACCGTTTGAGCTATCCGGCGAATGTTCGGGTGATTCAGTAACGGTTGACGATCGGGGCCGGTCATGTTTGGCCGGTCCCATTTCCCCGACAAGAGACAGGCAGAAACATGAAACCAAAAGCAGAAGTTTGGGAAGCGATGATGGAGGAATGCAGACAGGCGGAACATCCTGTTTTGCCAGTGTGGGATGGTGAACCGTGGTTCTCAGCGTCCTATGTTTGCCAGCACTGGTTACAGCTGGAGAGCGTTGACAAGTTTGTTCGCGACTGCAAAGCCAGCGGCGTTCCACTGCTGCGAATCGGCCGGCGGCCATGTGTTCGCTTGTCGGATGTTTTGGCCATGTATCGCAGCGAGGCGGCAGAGTCATGAACCAATGGCAAGCAATCATTCAGTTCTGCCTGACAGAGCACATCGGCTGGTGTCCTGGGGCAGACGGTGAACCGTGGTTGACTATGGAAGCAATCGCACGAATCACCGGACGGGCGGAAACCGATCTAGCTCGGAAGTTTAAGGGACTGCAAAAACATCCAAAGCTGAAAGGGTTCTACAAGCTGTCAGACCTCGAGCGGGAAGGGGTTGAAGTATGAACCAGTGGCAATGGCTGATTGATATCTGCAACAGGCCGGAACCGCACGACATTAACGGCGAACCGATCGACCGAAGCGACTGGAAATTCTTCCCCGGGATTGATGGTGAACCGTGGGTGTCCTATCAGATTGTTTCGCACATCGTCCGAATCGGCGTCGATGCGGTTCGAAAGAAGTCAACGAAGCTGCGGAAACATCCGGCATTTTCTGGACTGATCAAAATGACTGACTTTGAACGCGTTTATGGCGATGCGAACGAATGAAACCCTCGGGGCTGTTTCATGCGCTCGCAGTCAGGATCGGGGCCGGTTATCGTTCCGATCTGCTGCACAGTCCCGTGGCTTGAGGAATTGGCGATAACCTCCATGAACGTCGAATCAAAAGAACCCCAGAATCCGATCGTTGAAGCCTACAACCTGTTGTGTAAGAACCTGTATATCACTTCGGCAATAGCAGTGATCGAGGAAGCGTTTTCCACGATGATGCTAAGCAAGAACGCTGATCTACAGCAAATGGCAAAATTGACTGATGATCAAATGGAAGTGCTAGGACGCGATTCTCGTGAACTCCTGATGGAGTTGATTGAGGATACCGACGGCAACATGCTTCCTGAAGCGATACGGCAGTTCAATGATGACAGAACAGGATTTCAAGAAAACGTCAGGTATCGAGCGATTGAGCGTGGCCTGTCGTTGCGTGGTGACATGGACACCACAGAGCAAGGCGATCGGTAGCGACTGTTTCAGGAAAATGAGAGCAGGGACCAACTGCAAATGAGCGGCCGGCAGGTTCACGCAATCAGAATTCACTTTGGCGGGTTGTCCGATCAGTCAATCATCATTTGGCCAAACAAGGCCACAGAGAAGCCCTGCGCCCGTTTGCTGGATTCTCGCAAAAACTGGATGACCGCGGGCAGGAATGACATTGTGATGCTGACGGCAGACCAACAGAACTGGCAGAAGCGGCACATCGCCCGGATTGAACTGTACCGGGTATCTCCTGCGGCGTGGATTGATGCTGGTGGTGAATGATGATGTTCAACGAGTAAGTTCAAGGAAACTGTTGAACTCGCCTTTCGTCAGGCCAGCACCTTTGATGATGCTTCTGAGAGTTCCCGGCTTGAGACTTTTCGACCCGTGTTGTGGCACAGTGACGACGTAGCGATGCCCTTCCTTTTTATACTGCGCGTGACTTCCCGATGTTCGAGCAAGATGAAAGCCAGCAAATTCCAAGACGGCGATGACCTCCCTGGCATTAACTTGCGGCAATGGGCCATCGTCGTTCAACGGAGTCATCCAGCAACAGGGTGTTCCATCAAGTTCACAAGAACTCGGCGTTCGATAGCGCCTTCCTCGATGAAATCATCGGACCATGGGATTTCGCCATCTGCCTTGTATTCGGCGAGAGCTCCGCTCAAAGCTTCAATGACATTGCTGAGGGCTTCGGATTCAGTTTCCCCTTCGCTGGCAATACCAGGGAGATTAATCGCATAGACACTAAATCCGCCTTCGCTTTCGGGCATGAGGGCGACCCTGCATTCAAAACACGTTTGCGGGGCATAATTCGTCCACTGAACTTGCCCCAAAGAGTCGATCGACGTCTCTGTTTTTTCAGTGTTGATCATGATTCAGCATTCTCCGATTCAACTATTTCCGGAACAGCAATTACCCTAAGTGAACCAATCATTTCGTTGTGTGCCAGGAATTCAATGGCGTATTGACCTTCCCCGACAATCGGCAACACAGGCAATGGCAATCTGTGTTCAAACGTCGCCAATCTGTCACTCGACTCTATCATGAAGTTGGTTGAGAACAATACCTGATTGTCCTTCAGATACACATATCGAATGGAACACTCTACTTTGCCGACGATATCAGTAAGGCTAAAAAACAGCCACGGCGATCCGACGGCCCGAAGTTCCTTAATTGATTTCTTTTTCGGTTGTACGGATTGTCCACCATCCACAACTGGTATTTCTGGCGGATTATGCCGGAACACCAGACGGTTGAACGTGCCCGCAATAACGAAGCTGTTCGACTCTTTGTCCTGAAAAACTTGGTTTGCCAGAATGAGCGACTGTAAATGTGGTTTCACTGAAGCCCTGCCGATACGTCTTGCCTTCGTTTGGTAAACAGAATTTAGCATCCCAACACGGCGTTACTTTTGCAACCGATTCAAGAGACTCCCGGCTCCTAAAGCAATGGCCAGCGGGTGACATAGGGCGCGGAGAACGGTAGGTCATCCGGCGAAAACAGAGGGCTACGGTTTCGAAAGAGGTAGCCCGATTTTGCGGGTGTTCCGTACACCTCACACGGGGCAAACGGTGGTGTTTCGGGTCAATCGGCAAAAGCCTGAAACCGCACAAAACACAGGAAAAAACAGTGTTTTTAGATACCACCCTTAAGACTTAGAAGGCGGTCGCTCTATCCAACTGAGCTACGGGCGCGGGATAACGGAAGCTTGGTGCGGGGGAGACACCTCGTGAGGACGCAGGTTAGCAAAAAACGGTCGGAAATTGGAAGCGGAAGCCGCGTTCGTCAGTGCTTGAGAACCAATAATCGATTTCCGGGCTGTTTTGCTTCAGGTGCGGAACGACTTCACTTGTACAGAGCATCTCGCAGTTGTTTGAGCGGGTAAAAGGAGTCTCGCCATTTGACTCCGCCCTGTCGCAGTGTGATGACTGCAGATCGCCAGTAGGCGAACGCCATCAGGCACGGGCCGAACATGAACAGCGGCATCAGTTTCCACGATCCCGGCAATGGATAAACCATAAAGGCAAATGCCAGATGCCAGACAAACGCCGTGGCAATCCAGCCAACCGCCGTGGATAACGGCAGTACGAAAAAGGCGAGACACGGAAAGAGCATCGTCACGAAGAATATCAAATTCGTGAACAGCAGAGCTCGCACGGAATAATTCAGCGATGCAAATCCGTTCTTCTCCAGCCCCGTGACGACACCCCACAATGATGGTTGCCAGCGAACAGACAACCAATCATCGGCCATCTGAAAGTCACTGGCTCCGCCGTTCTTCTTGATCATTTTCCCAAGCTTGACGTCGTCAAGAACATCCATTGCTATCGGCTTATGCCCGCCCAGGGAAAGATAGAACTCTGCGTTCACAAGATTAAACGCCCCAACACCCGCGTAAGCCATCGGCCAGCGAGTTCGGATCAGATAAATCTGCATGCCCGTGGCAAACGCGAGTCCGAAAAAGCAGACCAGAACATTCTCCAGCACACTGCCCGGGAGCATCTTCGGCAGCAGACAAAGATGCTGCAATCCGGCCTTCTGGAAATGTCGCACTGCCGCTTCGATCGCTCGCGGTTCGTACAAAATATCGCCATCTGTGAACAGAAGCAGTTCGTGAGAAGCCGCCTGCGATCCCAGATGCATTGCATGATTCTTACCGAGCCAGTTCGGGGGAAGTTCCGTCACGTGGACGACTCGCAGTCGCGGATCGGTCGCCGCGACTTCATCCATAATCTGCCCGGTGCTGTCAGTGGAACGATCATTGACGGCGATCAGCTCCAGGCGGACTCCTGTCGACTGCAACAACGTCGTCAATGCGTTGCGAATCTGAGCCTGCTCATTGCGGGCCGGTATGATCACGCTGACGCTCGGAAGATCCGAGTTCGTCGCGGCTTCAAAAGGCAACTTCAGGCGTTTCAGCTTGAGTGCGATAACGGCCGGAATCGTTGTTATCGCCACAAGACCGAATACAATCCAGCCAAGCCAATACATATTTAAAACTTACCAATGCCGTCGATGCAGAAAATGTCCGCCAGATAAGAAAAGTGCCGACGGAAGTCGGCACCACGGAGGCTGATCCGCATCGAGGAGATTCAGGCAACCACCAAATCAGGTGAAGTCTGAAGGATTACCAAACATTCCGCGTCCGCTGGAACTGCCAGTGCCTCCACGAAGGTTCGTGTTGCGCGGCTTGCGAGGCTCGACCGGAGTTGGTTCTGGCTCTTCCGGCCTTTCGGACTTTGGCGGTTCCGGGCGTTTCTCAAGAGCCTTGAGCGACAGTGAAACTCGCTTCCGCTTGGTGTCGACTTCAACCACCTGGAAGTCTTTGGTTTCGCCAACCTTCAGGATTTCTCCAACGCTGCCAACTCGACGCCACGCCAGTTCGCTGATGTGCACCATGCCTTCCAGCCCTGGCTCAAGTTCAACGAACGCACCGAATTCTGTGACACGAGTAACCTTGCCGGAAACAGTGCGGCCCTGAGCATACTGTTCGGAAGCATGCGACCATGGATTCTGAGCGAGTTGCTTCATGCCGAGGCTGATTCGCTTCCTGTCGGCGTCCAGCTTCAGGATCTTCACATCGACTTCCTGACCTTCGGCCAGAACATCTTTCGGATGATTAATGCGGGACCAACTGATTTCGCCAATGTGCAGGAAGCCATCGACCGGTCCGATGTTAACAAACGCACCGTAGTCCTTCAGAGTCTTGACCACGCCTTTGAAGTCCTGACCAACTTCGACGCCGCTCCAGAACTCACCTTCGCCTTCCGCTCGTTCGGCTTGCAACAGCGCGCGACGGCTGACGACAAGGTTACGTTTCTTTGCATTGACTTCTGTGATCTGCACGGTCATCTTCTGGTTAAGATAGCCTTCCAGATTCCCGGCGAATCCAAGCTCAACCTGACTGGCCGGCAGAAATGCTCGCAAGTTACTGACGGTGACCTGCAAACCGCCTTTGTTCACAGCGGTCACAAGGCAATCAACAACCTGACCAACAGCCAATGAGTCCCAATTCCCGCCCGCGCGATGACGTGCTCGCGGAATTCGGCCCTTGATCAGGCCGTCTGCATCAACGCTGTCAACAATGACATCCAGTTGATCGCCGACAGCGGGAACTTTTCCTTCAGCAAACTGCGTAACCTGCAGAACCACATTATGACGCAGTCCGGCATCCAGAAAAATATCGCCGCCATGCACCGCCTGAACAACACCCTTGACCTTGGCACCGGGACCAATTTCCTTCGCGCCTTCTGCAGGTTGCTCTTCAGCGTTTGCTGTCAATTCGATTGGCGTTGAGAGATCACCGCTGTTCATCGCAGCAGAGATCTCAGCTTCCAGAGACGAATCCAGATCATCGGCTGCAGGAATTTCAACCGCGGAGGCACGCTGCGGAGTTCGAGGAACATTGGCCTCGGCCGCTGCTGGACGTTCAGAACCACTGGCCATTTTTTCACGGACGCGAGCTGCTGCGGAAGAAGCTTCTTCAAGCGCGGCTTCCTGAGCTGCAGCAATAGGGTCTGCCGCAATTGTCGCTGCAACAGTCAGATCAGGAGCAGCAACGGGCTCTGGTTGAGCCTCCGGGGCTGGAGCTGATTCCGCTACGGAGGCAGGCGCAGGTTCGTGTCCTGCTGAAGTTGACTGAGGCTCTGGAAGTGTTGGGTCCGTTGTCATCGCATCATGGTCCTGTCAGAGCCGACGTTGTTGAAAGTATCTGAATTTAACATGATCAAAATCCTCGAAAGCCTGTCTGACTGCAGACTTTCGAGAATTGCATGCCATGAGGATAGCTGAACAAATACACGTTCGCCAAGTGATCGAAGCAAATCGCCCGAGTTTTCACCTGGCCTTCAAGAATCGGCGGCCTCCGCAGGCTTAGCCCTTGATCTCAAAAATCGCTTCGACTTCGACCGCAGCACCGGTTGGCAGAGCCGCAAAACCCAGAGCGCTTCGAGCATGATAGCCGTCGCCGGTCTTGCCAAAGATCTCATGCAACAGATCCGAGCAACCGTTGATCACAAGGTGCTGATCGGTGAATTCTCCGGCCGAGTAAACGCAGCCGAGCACCTTCAGAACTCGCAACCCGTTCAGCGTTCCGTGAGTGTTAATGACGGATCGCAGAATCTTCTTCGCACAGTCCTTTGCCGCTTCATAGCCCTGCTCAACTGTGACACCCTTACCCAGGACACCCTTAAGATCACTGACATGACCGGACGTGATCAGTTGATTTCCGGATCGAACACAGAGATTCAGGTAGCCCGGGGTCAGTGGCTCAAAACTTACGCCCAGCTCTTTGGCTTTGTCATCAGGTTGCATTGTCTGAGAGAATCCTTTGAATCAGTAGAACCACTTTGAACGTCAATTCGCTGGTGGTGCTGACTTAAACCAGCATGCCACCGCGTCACACCACAATCCTCAAGTCTCGCCCATCGCGAGTTGTAGGGGCCTTTCACTATCATCGCAAGCGGTCGGGCAGTCCGACGCTTCCTGTGGCTGCCGCCGGCGATTTCGACAGGTCTCCCTTGCCGAGAAAGACTTCGCGGCTGGCCGCGACTTCGGTGCACGTAACTTGTTCTGAGCAGTCCACAAGCTTCAACGATGTGCAGACAAGGCTCGCCTTGCGGCAACATGAAAATCCTTTTCCAATAGACAAGGTCCGACTTTGAAAATCAGCCGCAACGACACCCGCTTCCTGGATGCGTTGATGATGTTCGGGTGACAATGACCTCGTTTTGAGTTCCTGTGACGCTAAGTTACCATCCGCGAGTCGCAGTACGTGCGTCGAATACCCCGAGCGGGTCGGGGCAGAATCCGATGGCGACTTTTCATGACTCAGTCACAGGCGAGGCGGCTTCGTATGGCCAAAAGTCACGGCATTCAGTTTGTCAAAATTGTGGATTCCGTACGTCCTCTGATCAAAGAGTGTACGATTCAGGATGTCGTGCGTCGACAGGCCCTGGGGGAGTCATTTGTTCTGGTTGATGTTCGCGAAGAGAGTGAATTCAGCGCGGGGCGAATTCCCGGGGCCAAACATATTGGTAAAGGTGTCATTGAACGTGATATCGAAGAAATCATTCCCGATCCCGCGACTCCGCTGGTTCTTTATTGTGGCGGTGGCTATCGCTCGGCCCTGGCTGCGCATAACCTGCAACTGATGGGATACACCAATGTGATTTCCATGGATGGAGGATTTCGCGGCTGGAAGGAAAGCGGCCTTGAGATTGACTCTTCCTCAGTGTAATCCTGCGTGCACACAGGCTCGTTCGATGGCGAAAGCCGGTGTAACCTGAACACAGACTCGCAAAATCTTGTCATCATCCCACCCATACGTGTCAGCGATGGAATTTGTACGTAATCCGTGGACAGATTGATTCCTCACTGACGTTTCGGGTTATGAAAATCACTTCAATCAACACGCTGCTTTCCCATATTTTCTGAGTCGACCAGCATTTCTGAGCCACGCAATTCTGATCCAATCACATCCTTCGTGTAACCCGCCATGTAATTCTGTGTCCCTCGTGTTTTCCAGCCTCCGTTTCGTGTGACAACATCATCATGCCGCAGACTGCCCCCAACTTTTCTATCCATTTTGATCATGAAGATCGTTCTAATGCCGTACGTGACGTCATCGCGACACGTGAGCCGCACTCACTGAGAACGTTCACACCAAGTCAGGCGGTCCTGGCGAAATCGGCCGGCGTCTTTCACTGGACTCCGGAAGGCCGTCGTTTATTCGACTTCACATCGGGTGTTCTGGTGGCCAATCTTGGCCATAACCCCAAACGCTGGATGGCTCGCTTCACCGAATATCTCGGCTGGAATCCATCGCACTTCAATTCTCATGAAGACGGATTCTTTCAGGCTGTTTCGCTGACCGCTTATAACGCGATCACCGAGCTGGAAGCGGAAGCCAGCCGACGCCTGGTCGCCAATCTTCAGGCCAGCAAAGGCGGCAATCGATTGGAGACCGTGATCTGGTCCGCGTCCGGTTCTGAAGCCGTCCAGAAAGCTCTGTGGGCCTGCATGAAGCGTGACCCAAAACGCGAAGGCATTCTGGCGACTCGTTTCGGTTTCCACGGCAAGAAAGGGCTCAGCGGCGCGGTGACGGGGTCGGAATCAGATCCGGATCGTGATCCGCGAGTTCACTTCATTACTTTCCCGCGAGAAGAATGTTCGGACATTGACAATCCAAAGAAGGCGTTTGATCCGGCTCCTTATCGAGCAGAACTGGAACGCATTTGGAAAGAGTCTAACGGGACGATCGGTTGCCTGATTACGGAACCGTATCTCGGCGGTGGCGGCAGCTATCATCCTCCGAAGGAATACCTGCCGATGCTGCAACAGTTCTGCCGTGAACATGACATCCTGTTTATTCTCGACGAAGTGCAGGCCAACTTTGGACGCACCGGGATGATGTATGCCTTCGAAGCTTATGGCATCGAGCCGGACTTCGTTTGTCTGGGCAAAGGGCTTGGCAATGGCGTCCCGGTCAGTGCGGCCGTTGGTCGAAGCGATGTGTGTGACCCGATGGGTTACGGAGCAACCTCCGACACATGGAGCGCGAATCCGTTGTCTTCAGCAGCGGTGTTGGCGACTCTGGATGAATTCGAAAGCACCGATATCATTGCGAGAACTCAGCATCTGAATAAGATCTTTGTCGACGGCCTGCGACGCTTAAAGCAGACAGGTTTGATCGTCAACGTTCGCGGCGAAGGCATGGTGTTTGGGATCGAGTGCGGTCCACACGGTGACAAGACTCCGAATCAGGTGGCCAATGCGATCGTTGAACGCTGCTATCGAGGCAACTCAGAGAATGATGGTATCCATCTGCTCGGCCCATTGGCGAACTGCGTGATTCGCATCAGTCCTCCAATGTGCATGACAGATGAAGATGCGAAACACTCGTTGCAGTTGCTGTTTGATTTTGTGAGTGATGTGGCGAAGGGATAGTGGTTTGTCACGGCCACGACGTTGAGTTGCGGTTATCAGCCGGAACGCGCCAGCCTGCTGTTGATTCAGTCGTTTACCGCCCAGCCGCAGGCGCCGGCCAGCACAAAAGCCGGCGCCTGCGGCTGGGCGGTAAACGGAACCCCGCAGGATGCGACTAATTCAACACGCTGCTTGCGTCCGGCGGCTAATGTTGGGACACCAGTTTTAAGATCAACTCATGTTTCGCCTTCTGGCTTTTCATCATGGACGACGACTGGATCGCGAGTTTCTGCTGGTCAGTGACAGCAGTTACGTGCTCGGTCGCGCGGATGATGCGGGGCTGCAGACAACGTGGGACGAGCGTATTTCCCGGCGCCATGTGGAGATCACTGTCGATTCGACCGGCGTCCAGCTGACTCGCCTTTCGGACGCTTCCAACCCAATCTTTGTAGACGGGGCGGAAGTCAGCAACTCATCGCTGTCTTCCGGACAGTCGTTTGTGATCGGTTCATCGAGGTTTGAACTGCAACAGGTGACTCAGACGGATTCGCCTGGCAATCAGATTGTGCAGCAACTGGCGATTGATCGTCAGCAACTGCAACGCGTTCGATATGACGATGCCGCCAAACGCATTGAAGTACTGACCAGTCTTCCGGCCGTGATCCGCGAATCGGGGGTTGAACGAGATCTGCACGTTCGCCTCGCCAGTTTGCTGCTGGCGGGAGTGCAGAATGCCGATGGCGTTGCGATCGTGGGACTGTCGGAGAATCTGCGGCCGCGAGTGTTCCATCAGGAGCAGCGATTCGAAACCGGTACTCTGATGCAACCCAGCGTACGATTGATCTCCAACGCGATGGAGCAACAGACGACGGTTCTGCATGTCTGGGATAACAGCAACGCCTCAGATTCGCTCTACACTCAGGTCGCTGGTTTTGGCTGGGCCTATTGCACTCCGTTTGCAGATCTCAGCGGCGATCGAGCACTCTACATCACAGGCCGTAGTGAACCCGATAATCCGGAAGCCGGTGAACGCCGTTTGCATGCGGACATCAAGTTTACGGAGTTTATTGCGGACATCGTCGGATCGCTGCAGCGTCAACGCAGACTGGAACGACAACAATCAGGATTGCGTCAGTTTTTCTCGCCGCCGATTCTGGAAGCGTTGGGAAGAGATCTGGACACATCTCTGCTGGAGCCTCGTGAGTGCGACGTCACCGTCCTGTTCTGCGATCTGCGCGGGTTTAGTCATCGGGCGGAAGAAGAATCGGATAATCTCACCGGGCTGCTGGAACGCGTGAGCCTGGCTCTGGAAGTCATGACCAGTCAGATTCTGCGATTTGGCGGAGTCACCGGCGATTTTCAGGGCGATGCGGCACTGGGATTCTGGGGCTGGCCGATCAGCTCAGACGAGAGTCCGCTGAATGCCTGCCGAGCCGCTTTGGCGATTCGCGAAGAATTCAGCAAAGCTCAGGCAGATCCCGAGAATCCTCTGAAAGATTTCGAAACCAGTATCGGAATTGCTCATGGGCGAGCAGTCGCGGGGAAGATCGGCACTCGCGAACAGGTCAAAGTCACGGTTTTTGGGCCGGTTGTGAACCTGGCGAGTCGTCTGGAAAGTATGACTCGCGAGCTGCATGTGTCTGTTTTGATCGATGAGTTTCTTGATCAACAGATTCGCCAAAAGATGTCGCCGACCGAAGGGCGTGTTCGCCGGCTGTTGCAAGTGCTACCATATGGCATGGACCGCCCGCTGCTTGTCAGTGAGCTGGTTCCGGCAGAGCATCGTTCGCCGTTGTTGACTGATCAGCATTTGGCGGACTTTGAAAAAGGTGTCACATCATTTATCGCCGGGCAGTGGGGGGATGCATGGAAGTATCTGCATCGCATGCCGGCCGAAGACAGGGCTCAGGATTACCTGTCCATGTTGATTACGCAGCATGATCGCAAGTCGCCTGCAGATTGGGACGGAATCGTTCGCATGAAAAAGAAATCGAGCTGATGGTTCATTGCAATCTTGATCTGGCAGATGCAGAAACGGAACTTCTGCTGCGACTGAGGGCGACACCAGAGATCTTCACGATGATCTCCGATTGTTCGGCCGCAGAACTCTCCGGCCAGCGAAAGCTGCGTGAGCATTTTGATCAGGAACTGGTCCGTGCTGCGTTGTCGCTGCATGAAGCCAGAACCAGGGCGATGGGTTCGCTGCCAAACGCGGAGCAATTGTGGCTCACACGCGTGGGACTGGAACAATCAACGGCCTGGGAGGTTGCTCGCCACAAGGCACAGCGATTTGCAGGGGCCAGTGAAGTCTTTGATTTATGTTGCGGGGTCGGTGTGGATGCCGGGAACATTGCGGCGCATACGAATGTCGTCGCCGTCGACAATGAACCTTCGATGTGCCTGCGAACCACATGGAATGCAGATGTCTGGGGGCATGGCAGCCGCATGGAATCTCGCTGTCAGGATGCATCGAGCGAATTATGGGCTGACAGCATTGTGCATGTGGATCCGGATCGGCGAGCAGGCAGTGATCGGCCGACGAAACGACTGGAGCTCTATCAGCCGAATCTGGAATGGATGCAGAAGTTGACTCGCACTGCGACTGGTGGCGGCATCAAGATTGGGCCGGCCAGTAACTTCCTGCAGAAGTTTCCCGGGTGCGAAATTGAGCTGATCAGTCTGCATGGAGAATGTCGCGAAGCCACGGTCTGGTTCGGATCAATGGCAGGGCCGCATACGTTTCGCGCTACCGTGCTTCCTGCGGGGGAATCTCTGAGCGAAGACCCGTTGTCGGCCTGGACGAACACTACTCCGACGCCATGTGCTTATCTGTTCGACCCGGATCCGGCGATTGTGCGTTCGGGATTGCTGGACGTCATGGCCGAACGTAACAATCTGCTGCGGCTGGATGCTGAAGAAGAATATCTCACGGCCGATCAGATTCCGACGACCGCGTTTGTGACCGCGTTTAAGATTGAAGCCGTTCTGTCTAACAGCGTAAAGGAACTCAAGCAGTATCTTCGCCAGAATCCTTCGCAGCACTATGAAGTCAAATGTCGTCGCATATCGATCGAAGCGGACGTCGTGCGACGACAGCTTCCAACTGGATCTGAGCCGCCGCGAGTCATCATCTTTGCCAAGGTGGCGGGCCGTGGTGCAATTGTGGTTGCTCATCGGGTCACGGGAGCGTCGTGATGATTGTGCGTGCCGGGGCTCTGTGCTGCTGTCTGCTGCTGGCCAACATCGTCTTTGCACAGACGGAGGACTGGCCGGATTACCGGACCGTAGCGGCTGATTTGATAGTACCGCAGATGGTGGAGGCGGAAGCCGGCCCGGCTCAGCGAGTTCGTCGGACTTTGCCTGAGTTCGATTCGAAAGCATATTTCGCGCTTTATTTGCCGTCCGACTGGCAGCCGGGGAAGTCGTCTCCGGTGATTGTGGAATATGCCGGCAACGGCGGCTATCGCGATATGTTGGGAGATGAATGCAGCGGCCGACCGGAAGACTGCAATCTGGGCTACGGCATGTCGGCGGGCAAGGGATTCATCTGGATCTGTCTGCCGTATCTGAATAACGAAGGCAAAGATCTCGCTTTGACCTGGTGGGGCAATCCGCCGACCTTTGATCCTGAGCCCACTCTGAAGTTCTGTCGAGCGGCCGTGAAGGATGTGTGTGCAAACTTCGGCGGCGACGCAGATCGTGTGATTCTCACAGGGTTTTCGCGCGGGGCGATTGCGTGCAATTATCTCGGACTCTATGACGACGAAACCGCAAACTTGTGGCGTGCCTTCGTTCCGTGCAGCCATTACGACGGCGTGCGCCGCTGGCCGTATCCTCACAGTGATACAGCATCAGCGGCCGCTCGACTGAAGCGACTCCGGGAAGGTCCCCAGTTCATTTGCGGCGAACGAGATCAGACTGAACAAACGCGAGAGTATCTGGAATCATTTGAGTTGAAGAACATGACGTTCGCATCGACGGGATTTCGCAATCATTCTGATCAATGGATTCTGCGGCCATCACCGACTCGCGAACAACTGAGAGAATGGCTGGATGATGTGACCCAACCTCCGGGGCCGTGAAGAAAGATTCTGAGTAGTGGGCTGATGACTTAATGGTCAACTCGAAGCGTCAGTTTTGAAGTTGGGTGTTTAAAGACTTCCGGAGATCCACGGAGCGAAAACAAAGGGAATCATCACAACCCGACTCGTAAGTTTTGAAGTTGCGAGTTTTGTCCATGATGTCCCCGCTCCCACAATTCATTTGCGAATATGGTTCGTCGTTAAAAGGTTGCATTTGGTCGCAAATGAATTCGGGGGGGCAGGGTGAGGGGGCTTTTTCTCGTACTTCATCTTTCCGTAAACCCCCTCATCCGGCCTGACGGCCACCTTCTCCCCCGACGCGGGGGAGAAGGGACTAAATTGCGCA
>JBIIIF010000010.1:0-57218 GCA_044235005.1 Planctomycetaceae bacterium
GCGTTGACTGTTGCGATGGATCAGCTCCGAGCAGAAACCTGCGACATGGTTGTTTGCGGTTCAGCTCAGCGATCAATGAGTCTGTCGGCGTTTGAGGCGCTGGATATGACGGGACGGCTCGTGAGATCCGGAAGTCCCGACGATGTTCCCGACGATTGTCATCAGATCCTCCCGGGCGAAGGCGTTGTGGCGCTGATGCTCTGTCGACTGTCGGACGCGGTGCGACTTGGACTGCCGATCTATGGGGTTGTCAACGACGTTGGTCAACGGGCGTCCCGCGTTCCAGGGGGAGCGTTGTCGAGTTCCGGAGAGCGCCGTGAAACTATTCAGACACTGACTGCAGCCGACGCCGCCATTGTCCGAAAGATTGGTTATCTTGCGGGAGCCCACTCGCTGGTCAGAATCACTGCAGAAACGTTGAGTTCCAATGTGGAATCATTCGCACCGGACTCGACAGATCACTCCACTATTCCTGTTGCCACCAAAACCGTAGACGGAGTCATTCTTCAGGCTGACCTGAAAGTCTCGCTGCGGCAAAAGGTTCTTCCCCCACTGGCAATTATGACAAAGACCAATAACTCAACACCCCTTCAAAACCTATCGACTCTTCAAGTAACTCGAATCATGATGAATCCCGTTGCAACACCCCACGGCCTGCCATTCAGCGTGCGATTTGGAGGCACATCTGGTGCGGAATTGTTGAGGCTGATGAAAGAAGCCGTGCAGTCACCGAATCGCTTCCTCGAATTGTCGCAGGTCAGTCGGAACAGCAGTCCATCAAACGCTGGACATTCGAGTCCTGGCTTCAACGAGCACGACATTTTTCGTGCGGTAATTCTGGCCAGGGATGCCGGGCAATTGAAAGATCGACTCAATGCCGCCATTAAGTCCGCGGAGTCTGGCCGATTCCGCGCTGTTCTTGATCGTGAGCGAGTGATTCTCTGGCAGACCTTTAACGAAGCAACACGCGTCGCCTGGCTGTTCCCGGGTCAAGGCTCGCATTACACAGAGACACCTGCCGTGTTCGCTGTGAATGAACACGCGCGGCGAACGCTGGCGGCCGTTGATGACCTTTATCTATCGAACCATCTTCCCCGGCTGAGTGACGCTTTCGGCAACAGTTCAATCCGGCCCGGTGAAGATGTTTGGTGGGCACAGGCGTGGATTCTGGGAGTCACTGCTGCTTTGACCGAAGCCTTGAAGGCTGAAGGCCATCGTCCTGACGCCGTGCTCGGTCACAGCTTTGGTGAATTCACCGCTTCACTTGCATCAAATGTAACTTCGTTATCGCAAACGGTCGAACTGGCCAGGCATCGAGCCAATGCGGTGATGTCGCATATGCGGACTCCTGGCGGCTTGCTTTCAGTTCGCGCTGCAGTCCATGAGGTCGATGCGATCCTGAAGTCCGCTGCATTACCTGCGTATGTCACGCACTTGAATTCATCGAGACAAACGGTCATTGCGGGCAGCCGTGAAGGAATTTCGAGTGCCAAGGCGCTTTTGGATCGGCAGGGACTCGCATCCATGTCGATCCCGGTTCCGGCTCCGTTCCACACTCCCCTCCTGGCTGACGCAGAAATCGCGTTTGAGCGAATGTCGGCCAGCGTGTCGATGCGTCCTCCTGTTTGTGGATTCCTGTCTGCCACGAGCGTCCAGTATCTGGCAGAACCTTCCGGGATCCGCCAAAGCCTTGTGCGGCAACTGACTCAGCCAGTGATGTATCTGCCATCGATCCAGCGGATGCTTGGCGAAGGTTTCCGAGTGTTCCTCGAAGTCGGCCCCAATGATGTGCTGACGCGCATGAACCGCGACATTGTCGACTCCCAGGCTTTGTGTCTGAGTCTTGATATTCCCGGGCAGTCATACATCGAACGCATGACCATGGTGAATGCGGTGTTGGAATGCGTGACCGGAAATACAAATAAGCCTCAGGGAAATCACTCAGTATCTCGATCGGTCGTCCCCACACAAATCGTCGTGGCCGACAGTACCAGTTCTGCTGCCGCGGGGTCTTCAGGAGCAGTCATTGATGTCACGAAATCACGGCGAGGCGTCAGGAAGCCTGTTCAGAAAGAGGCGCCTGAAGTTTCTGTGTCGCAGGTAACCCAGCCATCGAGATCCGATCAGCCGGCTGTTCCTCAGCACTTAACGCCGTCCGGAGTCGATCCTGTGTTTGTTCCGGGACACTCTGCTGCCACCATACCAGCATTCTCTGATGCGCAGTTGCGGGCTTTCGTTCGAGATCTTGTAATTGAGCTGACCGGTTATGCTCCGGAGATCATTGACTTCGAAGCAGATCTTGAGGCAGATCTTGGTGTTGATAGTATCAAGAAGGCGCAGATTCTGGGGGAACTCGGCGAGTGGATGGGTCTGACGGTTCGGCCTGAGTCATTGCGGCTGGACTCTGTCAGAACGCTGGATGATGCCGTTCGTGTGGCTCAGAAGCTTGCTGCCGAAAGCAATCTGCAGCAAGTAACACCGGCGGCAGTGGTTTCTCCTGTTCCGTCTTCGGTTCAACCTTTGGAAACTCTTGCTCCTGAGATCTCGGCTGCTGTGCCAACCAGCCGCAGCCTGCTTCCGTCCAGCGATCGACTTGACGCACTGCTGATCGACTATGTCGTTGATCAGACGGGATACTCTCGGGACATCGTGGATATCGATGCTGACCTGGAAGCCGATCTGGGACTGGATAGTATCAAGCTGGCGCAGTTGATCGGTGAAATGCGAGAACAGTTTAATCTGGAATCACTGACACTGGAATCCATAGCTCAGGCGCGTTTCAGAACGTTGCGTGGAATTCGCGAGTTTCTGATCACGCATGCCGGGTCATCGGAAGGGGGGCCAGATCCATCCGGCAGCAATTCGATGGCTGCGGCTTCTGCCGAGCCTCCAGTCGTAAAGAGCCCAGATATCTCCTCGGGAAATCGGCAGGAATTTTCAACCCTGGCAGGGCCATCTCCCTCTTTGAATCCGGTAGCAGCAAGACCGTCGGGAATGACAGTTGTGTCAGCGACTTCGCAGGTGCGAGGCGTTGCGCCGGTGAGTGCGTTGTCCTCGGACTGGTCTCCATGGCTTGTTCCTGCAGACAGTCGAGGCAAGTCAACGGAGACGGCTCATGCAACAGGAGTTCTGGTTGGGCAGAAATATCAGCCAGAAGTTCGCGCGGCACTGCGATCAATGGTCTACGGGCAGAGCGTTCCTGTTCAGGAAAGAGCCTGGTCGACATCCGAAGCGGCCCATCTCAAGGGGATTGCTGAAGCTGCCGGAGTTTCAGACTCTTCAGTCAGACTGGCCGCATCGTTGGTCCTTGAGCAGGACCATATGACCAATCGTTTGACAACGATTCCTGCTGATGAGCATCTAAGGCGGCCCGTTACTTCTGACCGCGAGAACTCTCAGTCCGTTGCCCCGAAAGACAACAGCGCGCAAAAAACGAATCGTTACACATTGCGAGTCGTGTCTGCTCCTCGTCGGAAAGACATGCCACGGACTCCTGAGTTGAAAGGAGCCGTTCTTATTCTCGGCTCCAACGAGCTGGCAGATACGATTGCGGATCGAGTCCAGCAGCTTGGGCAGAAGGTATTTGTTCTCAACACCGATGGTCCGATCGAGCAGATCGAGAGAACACTCACCGAACTCTGGCAGCACACGCCGACGCCGCATTTGTTCCTGACAATGGCGTTTGACAAACGCTCGACGCAGAGTCTTTCAGAGTTGGAGTGGAAATCGCGTCGTTCTGCCGCACTGACCTCGCCATTCAGGATTTGCCAGCTTTGGATGCAGAAAACAATTGATGCCAACCGGATGGAAGATGCCAGCGTTGTCTCAGTCACCCAACTGGGAGGAGACTTCGGCTTCAGCGGGCGAAATGTGCGCAGCATAGAGGCCATTGGAGGGCTCGTGAAAGCTATGCTCATCGAATGCTGGATGCGAGGGTTTCGAACGACACCCATGAAGGTTGTCGATGTGGCGTCCGGGATGAGCATGTCGGAGGTTGCAGCGGGAGTTCTGCAGGAGTTGGCTGTTCCTTCGTATGACATGGAGATTGCCTTTCGCTCGTCAACAGTAACTCCTCAGGAGCCCGAGCGACTGTCGGTTCAGGCGATTGCCGCCCCGTTAAAGGAAACGGAGTTTGGTCAGAAGAGGCAAATAACCAGAGGTGGCACATGGATCGTCTCTGGAGGAGGTCGTGGAATCACTGCGGTGATCGCTACCACCCTCGCGAAGAAATATGACCTTCGACTTCACATGCTGGGGACGGCCCCTGCTCCGCAGTTAAGTGATGACTTTGTGCGGATGGTGGCATCTGATCGTGGCGGCGTGCGTCGCAGTATTATGCAGGAAGCGTCTTCACGCGGAGAAAATCCCGTCGAGGCGTGGCGGAACACAGAAAAGGCGATTGAGATTGACGCCACGCTTCGTGAATGTCGTCGTCAGAATGTTGAAGCCACTTACCACTGTTGTGATGTTTCAGATTTCTCCGATGTGGAAGTCACGATACGGCGAATTCGGGAGCAGTTTGGACCAATCAATGGCGTGATTCATGGAGCAGGAGCCGGTCAGGACGCCAGGTTTGATCGAAAGCGTCCCGACAAAGTTGAGAAGTGTTTGCAGGCAAAGATTGACGGATCACTCGCACTGATGCACGCAACGCAGCCTGACCCGCTGGAGTGTTTTGTAGCCTTCGGGTCGATCAGCGGTCGCTTTGGTGCCAATGGTCACACGGACTATTCTCTGGCCAATGATATGATGGCCAAGATTGTCGATCGATACAGAAGCGAACGTCCCGAAGTACGCAGCTTTACCTTCCACTGGCATGCCTGGGGTGACATTGGCATGGCCACGAAGCCCGAAGCCAAGTTGGCACTGGAAATGATCGACATGGAGTTCATGCCGGCTCGTGAGGGCATTGACCACTTCATGCGTGAAGTTGAATTCGGTGGCAGCGAAGCAGAAGTCCTGATTACTGACGAAAGTTACTTCCGAAAGTTCTTCCCTGCCGAGCGTTTGTCGCTCACCGGAGCTGCAGGCGAGAAGTTGCCGGTGCCACTCATTCCGACGAGCTTCACTGAGCATGCCAATGGTATCTGTTCGAGTGTGGTCACACTCAATCCGATTACCGATCGGTTCCTGTCGCAACATCGTGTGCAGGGACGGCCTACTCTTCCGTTTGTAGTAGCTCTGGAACTGATGGCCGAAGCTGTTCGAATACGAACGGGGTGTTCGAATCCTGGAGTTTGTCTGGAAGCACGTGCGTTGCAGGCTATCCGGTTCTCTACGGACGATCCTCTGGCGATTACCGTCCAGACGCGTCCAGGAGAAAATGGAACGATTGAGTGTCGCCTTCTTGCAGATGTGCGTCGACGTGATGGCCGCATGGTCGAAGAAGATCGGGAATTCTTCCGGGCGATCTTCGATATCAGCCGCGGTTCTCAGCAACTCACGGAGAATGCTGCCTTTCGGCGTCCGCATGATCCTGCCTGGAAACGAATCGAATATGTTGACCCTGATGGTCTGATTTATCATGGTCCGGAACTTCAGGAGTTGCGAGAGGTCGCTGATGATGGGGAGACCATTTTTGGTCGAATTGCTTCATCAGCACCAGTGCAGTTGTTTGGCGGAACTCGTGCCCGCGGGTTTACAGTCCCTTGTTCCACGATGGATGCGTGTCTGTACGCAGTTGGATACGCCGCGTGGCATCGTCACCAGAAGCCAAGTCTTCCAGTGCGGTTTGATCAGATTGAGTTCGGTCGTCTGCCTGATCCTGGGGAGCCGTGTCTCGTTCGCATCCAGCAGACTGGTCTCTCGGAATCCGGTGCTGTCTGGAACTTCCAGTTGCAGGGGCATAACGGCGATCGATTGTTGACCGTAACTGGTTATCGAATCGGCTGGCTGAAAACCAGCTGAACTCTCTGCTATGTACCAAACAACCGTTTCATTCCAGGCACCATTGACTCCACAGGACTATTGTTCGGAGGCTGCGTTAGCGCGGGAGAATCAGTACGTTTTCGAAACGACCTGGCAACTGGTGGGACTGGCGTCTTCGATCAACAGATCCGGCCAGTATCTGGCTACGGACGTCGGCAGAGTTCCCGTCGTGGTGCGTAATTTTGATGGAGAACTGTCTGCGCTGCTGAATGTTTGTGCTCACCGCCACTGCACTCTTGTTTCCGCTGCAACTGGCCAGAGCGATAAACTAAAGTGTCCCTATCATGGCTGGGAGTATGGAGCTGATGGTCGCACCAGAAAGATCCCTGCAGCAAAGAATTTCCCTGACTTTGATCGTGATCGCTTTCGCTTAAGAAAATTCTCACTTGAACGATGCGGCGATCTTCTGTTTGTACGAATCGCATCCGATGGCCCCTCTCTGAAAGACTGGATGGGAGATCTGTTCGAGCGATTTGAACAGTGGACCGCTGCGGCAGAGTGGAGGCCGATTGCTCCGTTAACCGTTTCAGCACCTTCCAACTGGAAGGTGCCAGTGGAAGTCTCTCTCGAAAGCTATCACATTCCTGAGGTTCATCCTCATTCATTTGGTGAAGATCCGGGCGAATCAGAAAGCCAGCATTCGCTATCATCATCATCGACATCATTTTACACATCATTTGTTGGTCCACGGCTTATAGACAGGTTCATGCACGTCTATGAACAGTTGCTCCTGAAGATCATGGGAGCACCGTTTCAGGGGATGTATCAACACCATCACGTGTTTCCAAATCTGCTTGTCTCACACACGGACTCTCTCACTTTGTTTCAGGTGGTACGACCGACAGGCAGTACAACCGCATCAAGTCATGTTTGGCAATATGGGCGGCGGTCATTGAGGAAAAATCCATTTTCTCGGCTGACTGCTGCAATGTGGGCAAGAGTCACAGCGTGGCTGTCTCATCAGGTCCTGAAGGAAGATCTTGAGATCTTTCAGCATGTTCAGCGTGGTGAGCAGGTCGCGACCGATCATTCGATATTTGGTCGTTGTGAGGAACGCCTCTATGCTTTTCAGAAGTTCCTTACAGAACTAATCCGGATGGGCGAAAGCAGGCAGACTTCATGCAACACTGCAGACGCTGAATCACCCCATGAGCATTTCATCGATACGCCGATTTCGGAGCAGAAATAATGTTTGATCTCAATGGAAAAGTGGCACTGGTTTCCGGGGCGTCTCGGGGTATTGGCCGTGCGTGCGCGGAGTCCCTCGCGGCTTGCGGGGCTTCAGTGATAGTAAACTTCCTCAACTCGGCTGAAGGAGCGAAGGAAGTGGTCAATTCCATCCAGAGTTGTGGTGGCCAGGCGATCGCAGTGAGGGCTGACGTTTCGGAGCGAGACGATGTGCAAGCCATGATGGACGTCATTGATGAGCACTTTGGCAAGCTGGATATCATTGTCAGCAATGCTGCCGCAGGAGGCTTTCGCCCGCTGACACAGGCAACCCCGGCGAGTTTCGACTCGATCATGAGAATGAATGCAGCTCCGTTGCTATGGCTGACGCAGGCGGCTTTGCCGTTGTTTCAGTCTTCTGAAGGAATCTCGCGAGTTATCGCCATTTCAAGTCATGGGTCTATTCGGGGGATTGCGAATTATGGGCTAATTGGGACGTCCAAGGCGGCGTTGGAAAGTCTGGTTCGTCATTTGGCGTTTGAGCTGGGGCGTTCTGGCGTTAACGTTAATGCAATTATGCCCGGAATAGTGGCCACCGATGCGATCAAAACTTTGCCCGGATCGGAAGGGATGTTGAAATCGGTTCAGGAACAGATTTTGGTGAAGGATCGAATGCTAACCCCGGCGGACGTCGCAGGCGCTGTGCTTTTCCTTGCAAGTCGTTTCAGCGATTTGATTCAGGGACAGGTCGTTGTGGTTGATGGCGGAATAAGTATCCGAGTTTGAAGTCGTCGGTTAGAACAGGGCTTTTTTGGCCGAGTCGGCTTTCAATCGAGAGGTTGCCGATGGTGATGCAAACGAAATCGGAGTGCTAGCTTTATGCCTCAATCGCAGACTGCGGAAGTGAAATCAGACGGTGAAGACTCTGCAGATCGTGTGGAGAACCAGTTGGGGATTTTTCCGCTTCCGTTGACTCCGTTGGAACGTTTTCTGGTTCAGTGCGACACGAGTCAGTCCTCAATGGTGATCAGAGTGGTGATGCGCTTTACGGGCGAATGTCACTCCGAAACGATGATTGATACTTTCAGGACGGCTGTCCAGCGTCATCCGATGTTGAGTTGTCGGCTTTCTGGCCATCGCTTTCGCCCTCATTGGGTTGCCGGAACGCCGGAGAACGTGGTGACACAGCAAGTTTCGGGGTCAGTTTTCGCTTCAGACAGTGGTCCTTTTGAGAAGCGCATTGACCTTACACGATCTGGCGGGTTGCAGATTGAGATACAATTCATGGACGACGGGGTAAAGGTCATTGTTGACGCACATCATGCAGTCACAGATGGAAATGGCCTTCGACAGGTTGTAACCGAATGGCTTCATCTTTATCACTGTAAGATCAATGGACTACTTCCCAAATTGTCAGTTGTTGACTGGGCTCGACTGCCCAAGCGAGATCAGTTTCCACAGCCAGCCACAGCCGCGCCAATCAGTTTGAAAGAAGCCATTCGGAACATGATCTTTACCGTCCGCGGTCGTACTGCGCGATGGGTTTCGGGAATCCCGAATCGCTCAACGATCGACAGTTACTGTGTCGAGCATATTCTGAGTGAATCGGAAGTAGAGGATGTTCAGAAACGATTATCGGCGTGGAAAGTCACTCTGAATGAACTCATGATTGTGGCGTGCATGAGTGCATTCGCCAAACTGGCCCCGGGCGGATCTCACAGTGACCGGGTCACAATACTAAATCCAACCGACCTGCGTTTGCCGTCCGACCGATCAATGCCTGCGACAAATCGATTCGGCTTTGCATTCCTTCGTCGAGTGCGGTCAAACTGTCATGATCCTGCCGGGTTGCTGAAGGGAATTCATGATGAAATGAATTACATTCGCAAAAGCTATGTCGGTGTCGAATTCATTAAGGGGTTGAAAAGTGCATCACGAGTTCCCGGGGGAGTCGATTTCTTTCGTCGTCTGGGATTATTCATTCCCACTCTGCAATGGACCTGCCTCGGTGACGTTACTCGGGGTGGTAAGCGTCTGATGACATGGAAGGAAGGGGTACTCTATTGTGGCGGGCTCCGACTCGAATCAGCAACGGGCTTTGCTCCATATGCGGAGAATGTCCCGTTGAGCGTCGCCTCGTGTGAAGCTGGGAAATGTATCGCACTGACGGTACGTTCTTCAACAACGGTGATCACGCCTGAGCAGACAGGGGAATTTCTGAGACTGCTTGTCAATCAGATTTGTTCACTGGACTTACCGAACGATCGTTCCTGACGCGTCATGTGCAATCTGAGTTTGCTCCATGATTTGTGGTCAGGCTTCAATGTGAATCTCTTCGAAAAAACACTCGCGGATTCATAAGTGAACTTGTTGTCTTCCGACTTGTCTGTCGGTGACTTTGGATCAACATCAAGGACAGCGGTACTTGAAGATCCTATGGAACAGATGATTGCATCTCGAAGTTTAAGAATATGTCAGCGGTGAGTGTGCTGTGTCCTGCATTGACGATGAAAAAATCAGTGGCCCGGATGCTGACTTCGATAATGATGCAGGAAGATTCCTGTTGAGACCGCGACATTTAAAGAGTCTGTGCCGTTCAGCATTGGGATTGTCAACTTTTTTGAAGTTGCCATCTGAACCTCAGCGGTGACGCCATCGTATTCGTTTCCCATCACCAGAACTGCTCGTTCCGGAAACTGATAGGCGGAAAGTGGTTGGGCTGAGGAGTCCAGAACCGTTGAGCAGATGTGAAAACCATGACGTTCTCTGAGTTCCCGGAGACTTTCAGGAAGGTCAACCTGTTCGAGCACGGGAAGAAATAAGACGTTGCCCATAGAGACTCGCAGTACTCGGCGCGAAAAAGCATCGGCCGATCCGCTGCTGAATAGAACCGCTGAGGTTCCAAAGGCTGAAGCGATACGAACGAGGGCACCGACATTCTCCGGGTCCACAATCCTGTCTCCCGCCAGAATCAGTGAGGGGCCTGCTGGAGGCAACCACGTTTCCAGAGGCGGCGACTGGCGTCGAACTACACTGGCCATGACTCCGCAATGAAAGTTGAATCCCACCAGCGAATCTGCCAGTTCAGACTTCAAGCGATAGACCGGAATATCATGCGGAAGCCGATCCTCGAATGAAGCAAATTTGCTGTCACTGATCAGCACACTGCGCACCTGAAAATTGCTGCGCAGCACCCGTTCAACAACGGTTGGCCCCTCGGCAATAAAAAGGCGGTTGTCGCGCTGGAAGTTTTGAGTCTTCAGGCTGCGGAATACATCCAGACGGGAGTCTTCCAGCGAATCGATTCTTTCGTGTGACATAGGCGGGGATTTTGAGAGCCGATCCGGAACTCGGCAAGTCGTGGGTTTTAGAGTTTCTCATTTCGCACCATGAGTTGGTTCTGGGGTCTGGCTGACTCAACCTCGCGGATGCCCCGCAGCCCGGGGCCAATAAGCCCACTGAGCTGACTTTGGATGGACGAGTTTTAGAGGAAGCATGTGGAGTCTGTGTGAATTGTCGGTTAGGGCAGGCATGCAGGAATCGGGGGTTTGGGAGGTACAGTAGTTTTGAGGAGCGTGGCAAGCTTCGATTCGGGGAGACTTGAGGTTTACGGAAATTCAATGTTTTTTTAAAGTCTCAGAGCGTTGAACAGGATTCTCGATCAAGGAGGCAACAGCGTCAGGATTTGCGTTGTTGAAGCAGCGATAGTCGTTTGAAATGGATTTCTCCGATGAAGGCTCAGGCAATGGATTTTGCAGTCAGTCTGCTGATGCTGGCTGATGAGGGAGCGGCGGTCTCTCCTCAGAATGCTGATTTTCTTGCATCAACCTGGGAAAAGGTTAAGCAGAACCTGAGCACCGAAGCCGTTCTGAATATTCTTCGAACACATGGGCCGAGTGTCCTGCAGGCACTGGCGGTCTTTGTTTTCGGACGAATACTTGCCCGAGTCACCTCGGCAATGATCGTCAAGGCGTGTCGGAAGGCGCGCATCGACGAGACCTTGGGGCGTTTTCTCGGGAATGTTGTGTACACCATGATGCTGACGGCCGTTGGGATCGCCGCGCTGGGATGCCTGGGTGTTGATACAACATCGCTCAGTGCCGTTCTGGCCGCAGCGGGATTTGCGATTGGCATGGCGTTGCAGGGATCGCTCGGGAACGTGGCATCCGGCGTTATGCTGGTGTTTCTCAAGCCCTTTCGTGTGGGAGATATGGTTGATACCGGCGGCATACTTGGGAGGGTGGTTGAGGTTCAGATTTTCAACACCATTTTGCTCACCCCTGACAATGTGCGAATCATTTTGCCGAATTCCTCTGTGACTGGCGGCACTATTCGCAACCTGTCCGCTGAGTCGACAAGACGAGTCGATCTTGTGATTACCTGCAGTTATAACGATGATCTCAGATCTGTGCGCAGGTATCTTGAGGATCTGGTGAACAGTGATCCAAGGATTCTGAAAGATCCGGCTCCGGTCGTTGCTGTCTCTGAACTCGCTGAAAGCGGCGTAAATTTCTTCGTTCGCCCTTGGGTTGCCAGTGCTGATTTTCATCCAGTGAAGTTTGATCTGACAGAACGAATCAAACTGGGATTCGATGAACGTGGCTTTACGATTCCGTTCCCGTCGCGAGACGTTTTCGTTCATCATCTCGGTCATGAACTCACTGTTTCCGAGGTCGGTGGAGCTGCCGCTGCTGCCGCGGCCTAGCGGGTCCATTCAATTCCTCGTCCTGTCCGGCAGACTGAGCCACGATATGCGGATGTTCGAGTCTTCTGCTTTTGTCAGCTCTTTTTGGACGTCAATCTTTTGCCACGACCTGATCGTGACTTCTCGTTGTTACACGGCCCGAGTTATACCCGCATTATTTGTGGAGAATTGACATCAATTGACACTTAGAAACTCGTCTTGAGTCAAATCGCCTGAATATGCAATGCTACACGCTCCTTTCGAATCTCTGACTGTTCTGGTCCGTTCAGCAATCCTGTTTCAGACTTCTGAGCCAAAGTTGTGTTCTTCGGAAGTTGCTCTCCTGCCTGCATCAAATCCCCGTCTCCGTCCGCTGCCGCAGGGTTGCGGTCGTCTCCATCTGAGCCTCTGACATGCCGAATTCGCATACGCTGATCCAGCGAATCCGACGCCTCTTCCGCGAGTGGCATTGTTCGAGCGTTCTTGCTGCGGCCACACTTTCGGCCACCTTCGTTGTTGGTACTGCGACGACTTTTGCACAGCAGGAAGTAGAATCGGACGGGGTGACGGTTGCTGATATTCGGATCGAGGGAAACGAAACGATTCCGGAATCTGTCATTCTGCAGAAGATTCAATCTCAGCCACAACGCCCGATTACGGAACGGCTGATTCGCGAAGATAAACGCTCGCTGATGAGCACTCGCTGGTTCTTTAGCGTAACCGAGCGACTGGATGAAACTCCGGACGGATTGATTCTGGTCTTCACGGTCCACGAACGACCGATCGTGCAACGTGTGCAGTTTATCATCAATCGTGAACCGTCTGTTCTGAACAAGATGAACTTGTCTGCGGTCAAAGAGAAACATCTCAAGGCATGGACTGGCCTGAAGGCGGGTAGTCCGTTTGACCACGTGGCCAATCAGGAAGCTGTTCGTCGTATTGAACAGGAATATCACGACAAAGGTTACTACTTCGTCAAAGTTGAACTAGTGAAGGGCAGCAAGCCTGGCGAACGCGAAGTCGTTTTTCGAATCAATGAAGGCCCTAAAGTTCAGGTCAAGGAACGAACATTTGAGGGCAATAAATTCTGGAACGATGGAGACCTACGGAAAAATTTGATCTCGAAAGAAGCATTTCTGGTATTTGGGGGGTTGTACAACCCCGATACGCTTCCGTCCGATATCGAGGCCGTAAAACAGTACTACCGCGGTGTCGGGTATTTCGATGTTGAAGTCACCGGTGTTCCGATGTTTTCTGAGGACAAGTCGGACGTTAATCTGCATTTCACGGTGAAAGAGGGCCGTCGCTATACTGTTCGAGAAATTCGTTTTCAGGGCAACAGCATCATCGCCACAAACAAGCTCAAAGGCGATTCGAAGCTGAAGGCTGGCGAAAAGTTCAATTCGTACCCGTTGTCCAAAGACGTCAATCGGATGCTTGGCTATTACGGAGAGATGGGGCACTACTTTGCCTCTGTGAATCCCGTGCCGCAGTTTACAGAACAAGAAGGCGTTGTTGATCTTGTCTTCGAGATCGACGAAGACCGTCCGCGTTATGTGCGCGATGTCAATGTGACCTATGATGGCGACTATCCACATACGAAGCAGACTGTTGTTCTCGATCGAATTCAGGTCCAGCCTGGCGATATTGCGAATCCTAAACTGATCCGTCGAGGTCGATCACGCCTGAATGGCAGCGGATTGTTCGAGCCCGGAATCGCTTTCGAAGTGACGCCGGTCGAGCCAGAACAGTCAAGTTTTGCCCAGACGGCTGTTAGTCGCACGTGGCGAGGCCAAAGCCCGGCCAATGCTCCGGATGACTGGACTCAGCAGTTTGCGATCGAAACACAACGATCGGCATTCGAGAGTACAGAAATTGGCTCCGAATGGAGCGAAATAATTTTTGCAGACCCATTGAGGGATGAACTCGTTGCAGTGGAGAACGAGTCTGTATCAACAGATTCCATAGAGCATCCTCAAGGCACTGCGCCTTCACGTGACCGCGCCGCTTCGACCAGGAACATGGAATATGTTTCTTCACGGCCTGGCCTCTCAAGTGATACCGCTGTCCATGATGTATTCATTAAAACAGGAATCGGTTCTGAAACGACTCGCTCGCTGTTTACAAACGAGGGTTCGTCTTCCTCGGTTGTACAGCCGATGACTTCGCCAGTTGTGCCGGCTGTCGGGCACTCCTTTGGTCGAACAAACAATACGCCGGTTGAGGCTCAACCTGCCGAGCACAAAACGGCTCGACCCGTCTTTGAATCTGATCTGATGGGTTTTCGTTCAGCGGAGCCCGTCAGTTTATTCTCGATGGAAGTTCCAGCGTTCGTTGCGTCGCAATGTATTGAGGAAGCAGATGAGCCCATAATTCGCGCGCAGAGCCCGGAAGGATACCAGCAAGCACCTGTCGACCCGGCGACTCCTGGATATGGCGATCCGATTCTTGAAGGCAGCCCCTATCGAAATCAATTCCAGACGATTCCTCCCGGCTGGGTTGATATCAACGTTAATGCGGCCGAAGGTCGAACTGGCCGACTCATGTTCGGAGCTGGCGTCAACAGCGATGCCGGAGTTGTCGGCTCGTTCGTTTGGGACGAATCAAACTTCGATTTGTTTCGCCCGCCAACAAGTTTTGCAGACATTATCGAAGGCCGCGCGTGGCGTGGCGGTGGCCAGCGATTCCGTGCCGAGGCGGCTCCGGGTAACCAGGTCAGCCGTTATGCGATCAGTTGGACGGATCCCTATTTCCTGTATACCGACTACAGTTTTGGTGTGAGCGGATTTTACTTTAATCGCTTCTACCCGGACTGGCGCGAGGATCGTGTTGGTGGTCGTGTTTCTTTGGGACGTCAGTGGACTCCTGAATGGTCCAGTGGTGTAGCCCTGCGACTGGAAGAAGTCGAGATGAGAAATCCGACGGTTCCTACGCCGGCGGTCATTGCCAAAGATCTGGGTTCAAACTTTCTTTCCACGGTTCGCGGAAATATTACACACGATACTCGCGATCAAGCCGTCATGCCGAGTGAAGGACATTTTGTTGACCTCGCTTACGAACAGGCATTCAACGAGTTTACCTATCCGAGAGCAGAAGCAGAGTTCCGTCAATACTTCACGTTGTATAACAGGCCAGACGGTAGTGGTCGTCAGGTGTTGACTGTAGCGGGCAATATTGGCTGGAGTGGTGATGATACTCCAGTATTCGAACGATATTACGCCGGTGGTTTTCAATCGTTCCGGGGTTTCTCATTCCGAGGTGTGACGCCGCGAGATGGCAATGTCGGGGTCGGTGGCACGTTTCAGGCTTTGGGAACGGTTGAGTATCGCGTGCCCGTGACGGCCGACGACATGATTAACGTCGTGGCGTTTACTGATTTTGGAACCGTCGAGCAGGAAGTGACGATGGATAACTTCCGAGCGACTGCAGGCTTTGGCGTACGAGTCGTCATTCCGGCGATGGGGCCGGTGCCTCTGGCGTTCGACTTTGCCTTCCCGATCAAGAGTCAGGCGTACGACGACGAACGAGTTTTCAGCTTTTACGTGGGCATCAATCGGTAAAAGTGTCGGCACGAGCCTGATCGGTGTCCCGAATGCCGGTCTCTCTGACTCCGGATCTTCTTTGCTGTTGATCCTACATCGCTGGCGAAGGATTCTGTACACTCCGCCGCATGATTGTTGAAGGCATCGTTACCAGCATTGATTCTGCGGGTTCTCTGAACGTCGCTCCGATGGGGCCGATTATTGAAGGGGATTTCGAGCGTCTCCTCTTGCGCCCGTTTCAGCCTTCTACCACGTTTCAAAATCTTTCAACGATACGATGTGGCGTCTTCCATGTTGTTGATCAGATCGATGTGATTGCCAGGGCTGCAATCGGTCGCCTGGAAACCAATCCTGATGTCGTGAGAGCATCGGTCATTGATGGTTATGTCCTGAAAGATTGCTGTCGCTGGTTTGAATTTACGGTCGACGACGTCGATGCCTCTGATGCTCGCAGTCGAATGCCATCAACGATTGTCCATCGAGGCGAACGCCGACCGTTTTTTGGATTCAATCGAGCTCGTCATGCGGTATTGGAAGCCGCCATCCTTGCGACACGCCTGCATATTCTGTCTCGTGAAGATGTTCTGTCGGCATTGATCCCGATGCGATCGGCTGTTGAAAAAACAGGAGGGCCGCAGGAACTGTCAGCATTCGCGATGCTGGACGAATTCATCAGTGGCCACGAACAAGGCTCTGCATGATGAACGTAGAAGTAATAACCGGATCTCGACTGCACTTCGGATTGATCTGCGGAACTCCGCAGACGGGTTGGCGATTTGGTGGCGTTGGAGTCATGCTGCAAAAGCCGTCCTGGCGAATCGCGATCAGGAACACTACGGCTGCCGTTGATCAGATCTCAGCATCTTCGGAGACGACAGGTCGTGTTGCTGAGTTCTTGCAGAAGATTCGTCATACGCTGTCGCTATCGACTGTTGAGCTGTCCGTGAAATCTGAAGTGCCGTTTCACACGGGGCTCGGCGGCGGCACTCAGCTTGGCCTTGCGATTGCTGCGGCCGCAGCACTTCTGGCGAATCATCGAGCGGTCCATGATCCTTATCGGCTGGCAGATCTTGCTGAACGTGCGGAGAGATCTGCGATTGGGACTGTCGGATTCCGTGATGGTGGTTTTTTGATTGATCATGGACTACCCGATACCGACTCACAGCCAAGAAAAGTTGAGCGAATTGCGATGCCCAAAGCTTGGCGATTTGTCTTGATTCGGCCATCGCACGCTCAGGGACTTTGTGGGGATCGAGAACGCTCGTTCTTTAATCAACGAACCAACATGTCTGAACCGTTGGTGGAGTCGTTGGTAAGCCGGATCAATGATTGTCTTGTGCCGGCGATCCGAAACGAGGAGTTCGAAAGATTCTCCGTTGGCATTGAAGAGTATGGTGATGCCGTCGGGCGATTTTATGCATCTGAACAAGGCGACATCTTTGCTCATCCCGTGATTAGAAGACTCGTCGCCATGTTGCGTGCGGCAGGGATTCATGGAGCTGCTCAGTCATCATGGGGCCCGGGCATCAGCATCCCTGCATCAGCAGTCGAGCATGCTCAATCGATCGTCGATCGTATCCCGCCGGAACTTGACGGCACAAAACTCCGTGTTGATATTTCTGAACCTCTGAACACAGGAGCTTCTCTGCGTACAGAAAGTCCGGAGATGAGTGATGAGCAACGATTTGCTTGAAGCTACTCTGAAGCTTGCTGCCTGATCTTCATGGAGCTGCTTCACGATGCCGACAACATCTGTAAACCTCCTCGACGACGCCTCAAATGAAGTTCTGGGTCGGCTTGAGAATTTACCGAACGCTCCTGTTGCGTTCCTGTTGCAGAAGAGACTGGTCGTGTATCGCGAAACAACTTGAGCAGTGAATGTATCCCCAACCAGGCGGCTCCGGGGCTGCGCGTTGTTTCCCTTCCGGACCGGTGACCGCTCCAGTTTCCTGCCCATGGTTCTTTGCCTTCATCCAACTCACGCAGTGACCATTTGCTGCTTCCAGACAGAGTCAAACCATGACTGATCTAAATTCCCGGGTATCTGAAACTCTGGACAATTTGCGTGAACGGCAACGTCAGGCGTGGCAGCGTGGTGAGCAACTGCTGGTGGAAACACTGGCCAGTGCAGTCTCCACACCGCTGCAGAATGACGAACTTCAGGAATTGGTCGTTGCCGAAGTGACGCTACGAAGACAACTTGGGGAAACGTGTACGTCGGTCGAATACCTGCAGCGGTTCCCGCAGTTTGCGGCAGCCCTGCAGATCCTCTTCGCAAGTCTTGAAGTGAATGACAAGAATGAATCCCAGTTAGCCGAAACACATTCCTTCATCGCCGGGGCCGTGGATCAATCGCAAACAACAATCATTCAGCCGACGCCAAACTCTATTTTTGATCCTGAAGAGAAGACCTTTCTGGGACCTCAGCAGGAGTCTTCAGAAGAATCGAAACCGGCCGAGGCTCAGCGGGTACTCGAAATCCCGGCAAACGCCACCTACATCAGCGCCAGTGGCATCGGAGTTCAGCAGAAAGGTCGCTATCGCCTGGATCGCATTCTTGGCGAAGGGGCGTTTGGCCAGGTCTACCTCGGATTCGACAACGAACTGCAGCGACAAGTGGCCATCAAGGTCCCCACCGCCGCTCGGTTCCAGAAGCCGGAAGATGCTCTCGCCTATTTGGAAGAAGCCAGAACCGTCGCCGGTCTGGATCATCCCAACAACGTCTCTGTTTACGACACTGGCAGAACGGAGGACGGATCCATCTATGTCGTATTACGATTCGTTGATGGTTCCACACTTCAGGATCGCATCAACGCCGGGCGACCGCCAGAGAAGGCATCAGCTCGCCTGCTGGCCACTGTCGCACTGGCTCTGGCATACGCTCATCAGAAACGGCTGATTCACCGCGACATCAAGCCCGCCAACATTCTGATCGAAAACAGTTCGAACACCCCGTTCGTGGCCGACTTTGGTCTCGCGGTGCGGGAAGAGGATTATCTGAAGCAAAGTGTGATTGCCGGAACTCCGGCCTACATGAGCCCCGAACAGATTCGCGGAGAAGGCCATCGCCTGGACGGCCGCAGCGACATTTTTTCGCTGTGTGTCATTCTTTATCAAATGATGACCACGAAGAGACCATTCCGCGGCAACACTATGCCAGAAACGTTGCATCTGGTGCTGACACAGGAGCCGCAGCCGCCGCGAGAACTTCTGGCTACAATTGCGGCCGAACTGGAACGCATTTGCCTGAAAGCCTTGTCAAAACGAGCGTCCGACCGATACGCGAATGCCGCCGACTTTGCGGAAGACCTGGAACAATGGCTGAAGCCAACCGCCGCAAACACTCCAACAAGACCTACAGCTCAGGTCGTGTTTAAGGGACTGCGATCATTCGACACCAACGATGCCGATTTCTCTCTGGAGCTTCTGCCCGGCCAACGCAACCGAGATGGTCTCCCCGAGAGCATTGCGTTCTGGAAGCCGCGAATTGAACAAACTGATCCCGAACAGACCTTCAGCGTGGGTCTCATCTACGGCCCAGGTGGTTGCTGGAAGTCATCGCTGGTGAATGCTGGCCTTCTGCCACATCTTTCGAAGGACGTCACCGTTGTCTATGTGGAAGCAACTCCGGACGAGACCGAGACTCGAATTCTGCGAGGTCTCGAAAAACGCTTGCCGGAATTATCGAAGAGTCAGAATCTGACTGACACGCTCGCCTCGCTGCGACGTGGCCAGGCCGGTGGAAAAAAGTTGTCATCATCATCGACCAGTTCGAACAATGGCTGCACGCTCATCGTGTCGAACTGGAGGCAGAGCTTGCGAAAGCCTTGCGGCAGTGTGATGGTGGAAACCTGCAGGCGATCGTCATGGTGCGTGACGACTTTTCCGTTGCAGCCGCTCGGCTGATGCGAGTTCTGGATATCCCGATTGTCGAAGGGCATAATTTCGCGCTGTTGGACCTGTTCGATGTTGACCATGCCACGAAAGTTCTGGCGAAATTCGGCCAGGCCTTTCAAAAACTGCCATCGAATGCCGGAGATATGTCGGCCGACGAGCAACAGTTTGTCAGTCAAGTGTCTGCAGGACTGGCTCAGAACGACAAAGTTGTTTCTGTCCGTCTATCACTGTTTGCGGAAATGGTCAAAGGCAAACCGTGGACGACGTCGACGCTACTGCAGGTCGGTGGCACACAGGGAATTGGTGTCAATTTCCTTGAAGAAACGTTCAGTTCGCCACAAGCGAATCCCAATCACCGCCGACATGCGGTTGCCGCTCGTGGTGTGCTCCGGGCACTGCTTCCGGAACTTGGCACCGACATCAAAGGCCACATGCGATCCCACGCCGAACTGCTGACCGCCTCTGGATATCAGGACCGCCCAACCGACTCTAACGACCTCCTGAGAATCCTCGACGGCGAACTTCGCCTCATCACTCCGACGGACCCCGAAGGCACCCCCATCGGCGAGCCGGACGCGGCAGCTTCCGGGTCACTCGCATCCCGTTCTGGTCCATCCGGGGCCAACGCGAATAACCCGCCAGCTCACGCAGGCGGCTCGCCAAGGTATTACCAACTCACCCACGACTACCTCGTCCCGTCCCTTCGTGAATGGCTCACCCGCAAACAAAAAGAAACCCGCAAAGGCCGAGCGGAATTGAAACTGGAAGAACGTACGGCCCGGTGGACAGCTAAACCAGAAAACCGGTATCTGCCGTCATTGCGAGAATGGATTGGTATTCGCTGGCTGACGGAGTCCAAACACTGGACCACAGCACAACACTCTGTCATGAATCGAGCGGCCAGAATCTACGGGCTGCGTACGGGCATCACAGTACTCGGAATCGGTCTGATCATCGCTGCCGCCCTCGGCCTGAACCGGGAGGCTGACGAACGACGTAACCAGGCTGAGGCGACTCGACTGGTCGAAGGTCTGCTGGCCGCCAACACCGCAAAGGTCAGCGACAGTCTGGCCAGCCTGAATCCGTTTCGCACATGGGCCGATGCTCAATTGCAACAAGAGTTTCAGGAGGCCGCCGCAGAATCCGATGCCAAACTGCATGCGGGATTGGCACTCTTATCGGAAGGCAATCAAGTCGATCCCGCAAAACTGAAGTACCTGCAAGATCGATTACTCACGGTCTCCCCCGCTCAGATTGGCCCGGTGCGGGATTTGATGGAACCGCAGAAGTCTGAACTGATTCCAGCGTACTGGACTGTTTTGAAAGATACGGCTAAGCCAGCCGCTGTACGCTTTCGAGCAGCATTTGCTTTGGCGGGATTCGATGCGGACAGTTCGGATGGACGAATGCGGAATTGACGGCTTTGGTCGCCGATCAACTTGTCGCCGTGAGCCCGGGGTACATCGGAGAGTTCAAAGACCTGCTACGCCCTGGCGCTCCTCAACTCGGGCCGGCACTCAGCACGATCTTCAAAGATCCGAATCGCGGCGAACTTGCCAAAACGCTGACCACATCACTGTTAGCCGATTACGCCGCCAAAGATCCCGACACACTGACGGAACTCATCCTTGCTGCCGATGTGGTCTCAGATAAATCGCTGTTCCCTGTGTTGCAACAGCATCAAGCGACCGCCGTGAAGAATCTGAAAGCGGTGCTGGACCAGCGTTTGGAGCCCGACTGGAAAGACGCACCTCTCGATCCGACGTGGACTGAGCCCTCGCCCGGCATTCGAGCCCAAATCGCATCCGCCCACGAGATGATCACTGACCGTTTCGCGTTCTGCCAGGACATGCCGCTGCCGCAATTCCTCGAACTCGCTAAAACCTTGCGCGCCAGTGGCTATCGTCCGACAAGGGTTCGTCCTCAAAGTAGCAGGCACTCTCCGAGTGCCGCAGCCTCTTTTGAATCGACGGCGGATTTGGCGGACGGCACACGGAGTGAGCCTGCTACTTTGGTCTCCGCCATCTGGACCCGCGACAGCATACGTTGGCACATCGACCCAAGTCTGAAACCAACCGACCTTCCCGCCCCCGATGCCCCCGCGAGCAAAGACGGCCTGCTGTTAGCGGACATCGCCCCGCTGCCGCTGGCAGACGAAACAACAGAACCGCAATTTATCGCACTCTGGTCTGAGCCAGCCAACGCGGACGAACAGTGTCGAGTGCTATGCGACCTGACCGAAGCAGAACTCAGGGCTGCAAACACGGCGTTCCCGGAGAAAGGCTTCCCATCCCGAAGCACCATCAGCGTCCGTACAGACGCCAGTGGTCAGCGACGTTATACAGCGATCTGGTCTAGTCAGGAAGCACCGTCAGAAGTCCGCCCGGCCTATGCTGGTTTCGAACTGGTTGAACAACCTCAATGGGACGTGGCCGGTGCTCCTGCAGCAAAGCTTCCCGATCCTCTCGAACCCTTCCGCCGGCAGTTAGCCCGAATCGAGAGCCAGCCTGCGGAGAGACTTGACGAACCTCAAATCCGCCAGATACGTGCAGTCGCCTTTTATCAGCTCGGAAATCTGGAAGCTGCTCTGGCCGATCTGGACTTCCTGATCAGTAAAGAGATCACCACGATTAACGTTCTTCAATACCGCACCGTCACTCTGGCTCGGCTTGGGAAACCCGACGAAGCCAAAGAGTCGCTGACAAAATACATGGCCACGGATGCCCCACCATCTTTCAAACTGTACGTTCAAATTTTGGTACCTGCATGGCTGGGCGACTTCGAGCACGCGGCAACGGAATTGGAAGCCGCTGTCACAGCCACCGGTCAGGCCAACGATAACTTTGATGACTTTAACAACGTGGTGTGTGCCGCCGCGTTGTGTTCACAGGCTTTGTCGGCAAAAGACGCCACTCAGTCCCAGAAGCTTGCGGATCGTACGTTTGAATTGCTGCGGCAGATGGTCGATCAAGGCTACACGAACGCCAATCAACTGAAATCCGACGCCGACTTCGCCAGCCTGCACACAGATCCTCGCTTTATGGAAGCGCTCTCCCAACTTGAACCACCCGCGACCTGGGCCGGACTTTGGCGAGCCGATGTGGAGTATGAATCCAAGTTGCTGGCCACAGTTCCGCATTCAAATCTCGCCGATCAGCTTAAACCTTTCCTCGCCCGGGGCTGGCGTCCGTTTGCGATTGCAGTGGATTCGGCAGGCGCGCCGTCAGGCCGGATGAGGGGTTGCTGTTTCTTCTGCCATTGTGGCCGGTCTCCCGACCGAGCCACTCTGTTCCCTCGTCCTGCACCGCCCGCTCATCCCGGACGAAAAAAAAGAATTCCTCGCCCTGCAACAAGCCACCGCAGCCACAGCCTTACTGCGACTCAACGCTACGGACAACGTGTGGCCGCTGTTCCACTATCAACCCGACCCACGCCTTCGCAGTTATGTCCTGCGTCGTTTGGCAACGTATGGCGTCGATCCGCAACACTGTTCACGCAACTGCAGCAGGAATCGGATGTATCACGTCAGCGATCTCTCATCGTTGGACCGGGTGAATTCGCGAATACCAAGCTGTTGTCTCCAGAACAAACAAGAAGCATGCCCGCCGACCTCGCCAAACGCTACGCGGATGATCCAGACCCCGGCATTCACGGTGCGGCCGAATGGACACTGCGACAACTGGGAGCAGACGCTGCCATTGCTGAAGTGCGAACCGCCTATTCTACAGGCAACGCAGTCGGTGACCGCCGTTAGTATCTCACAAAAACGGGAGGCATCCCCACTTCTTCCTCCAGCCTGAGCTTCGCCATCCTCGACGCCTCGGACGAATTCCTGATGGGCTCCCCGGTCAGCGAAACGGATCGATACCAAGGCCCGACGGGAAGAATGGAGCTTCGGCACCGCCGTCAGATCGGCCGCAGATATGCGATCGGCACGCACGAGGTCAGTGTGGCCCAATTCAAGGCGTTTCGCCTTGATCACCAGTTTGACCGCACAAAGGCCAAGGAGGAAGATTCCCCGGCCAACATGATCACGTGGTACGACGCTGCGGCGTATTGCAACTGGTTGAGCGATCAGGAAGGGCTTCCTCGTGATCAGTGGTGTTATGATCCGGAACAGGCTTTTGAGGAAGGCATGACACTGTTGCCCGATTATCTGCAGCGGACGGGTTATCGATTGCCTTCAGAGGCGGAATGGGAATACGCTTGTCGCATGGGGACGACGATGGCTCGTTATTTTGGTGAAACAGAAACGTTGCTGGGCGAGTATGCATGGTACACAAAGACGTCCGGCGAAAAATGGATGTTGCCTGTGGGTTCACTGCGGCCCAATAGAGCACGATTATTTGATATGCAGGGCAACGTCCAGGAGTGGTGCCAGGATACAGCGTTTTACTTTGATACGGTAAGTGGAGGAATGGCAGGCAAGGAGCAGATGGGTAAAACGGATAATCCGGGTAGCCGTGTGCTGCGTGGTGGCTCGTTCAACAATAATGCGTCGAACGTTCGCTCAGCCAACCGCAACATTAATCAGCCGGACAACCGTAACAATAATAACGGCTTCCGTGTTTCGAGTACCTTGCCTTGCCGGAATTCGTCTGGTGGTCCTGTTTCGACAATACACCAGCGGAGCGTGCCTGGGTGCAAAGTCCATCGTCGTCCCGTGTCGGGCGGAGGTTCGTCTCACTGGCGGATCGCCGCTCGGCCAAATGAAAAACCGATCCGGCGGGTCTGGTAGGCCGCGGGGTTCGAACGCCCCGCCGGATTGTTTTGTTACGGAAAGCCCGTTGTCGTTTTCAAACCTTGGTCCACCGGCACGAGCGGAATGTTGATTTCATGAGAAGCAGTTCGAGCAGAGACACTTCGTCTCGGTCACACTACAATCGTTTCTCTGCCCATCCTGATTGTCGGCATTCTTCACCAGCCTCTGTCAGAAAAGATGACACGATGAATTTTTCCACGCAAAACGTCCTTAGGGTTTCTTTGCTCGTTATTGCGATCAGTCAGCCAAACAGCGGTCTTGCCGATGAGGCTCGGATCGGTCTGTCGGAGTCAGAGAAGCGTGGTGGCTGGCAAATGCTGTTCGATGGAAAATCGACGGAAGGATGGCGGAACTACAAGTCGGACAAGATCAGTGATGGTTGGGTTGTCAAAGGCGGTCTGCTTGAACGCGTCGGCAAAGGCGCTGGCGATATCGTGACGACGGGACAATATGAAAACTTTGAATTGTCACTCGAGTACCGCATCTCAAAAGGTGGCAACAGTGGCATCATGTTTCATGTGACCGAGGATCAGGCTCAGCCGTGGCACAGCGGTCCAGAAGTCCAGATTCAGGACAACGTTGATGGACGAGATCCCCAGAAGGCTGGCTGGTTGTATCAACTTTACAAACCGGTGAAGCCAGAGTGGGCGACGATGTTCGAAAACCAGGTGGGCTTCAAAGGGACTGACGTCGATGATGCGACTCGTCCTGCTGGAGAATGGAATCATGTCTACCTTCGACTGTCTCCAAAGCAGTGTGAAGTCGCCGTAAATGGTGTCAGCTACTTCTATTTTCATAAAGGCGATGAGGAATGGAACAAACGAGTCGCTGCCAGCAAGTTTGCCGCATTTCCTCAATTCGGAAAGGCAGGCAAAGGCCACATTTGTTTGCAGGATCACAATGATCCCGTCGCATTTCGTAACATCAAATTACGAGTTCTGTCCGCTGATGGTAGTGTGACGGATCCGGTTGATGGCCATCTGCCGTTAAAGGGTGTTGTTGCATTCCCTGAGTTGAAATGGGAAGGCTTTGAGGGGGCTGACGAAGATGGTCGGATCACAACCTTGCGGCCGATGGTGTTGACTCATGCTGGTGATGGAAGCAATCGAAACTTTGTTGCGACTCAGCGAGGCACCATTTACGTGTTTCCGAATGACCCGAAGGCTCAGTTAGCGACACTGTTTGCGGACCTGAGCGACCGAGTTCAGGATTGGCGGAAAGACAATGAAGAAGGTCTGATGGGATTTGCGTTCCATCCGGATTACAAAAGTAACGGACTGTTCTACGTCTACTACAGTTCATCGACTGAGCCTCGAATGTCGATTGTGTCTCGGTTCAAGGTCTCAGCAACGGACCCGAACCGCGCGGATACGTTGAGCGAACAAATCGTAATGAAGATTCCTCAGCCGTTTGCAAACCATAACGGTGGTTCAATTGCCTTTGGTCATGACGGTTATCTTTACATCGCTCTTGGAGATGGTGGTGGTCGAAATGATCCGCTGGGGCATGGCCAGAATCTGAAAACCTGGATGGGATCGATGCTGCGAATCGACGTCGATCACGAGCAGGATGGAAAGCACTACGCAATTCCGGCCGACAATCCGTTTCTGAACCGCGAGGGTGCACAACCAGAAATCTACGCTTATGGATTCCGCAATGTCTGGAGAATGAGCATTGATCGAAAGACCGGAGACATCTGGGCTGCAGACGTGGGGCAGGATTTCTGGGAAGAGGTAAACATCGTGAAACGCGGTGGGAATTATGGCTGGAGTATTCGCGAGGCCTCTTATCCGTTTAACAACAAGACAGTCGAAATTGCAGATCCGCTTGAGCCGCCCGTTTGGGAATACGATCACCAGATCGGTAAGTCAATCACCGGAGGCTTTGTTTACCGCGGAACTCGGTTGCCTGAACTGGAGGGGATGTATGTCTATGCGGACTTTATCAGTGGCCGGATCTGGGCTCTGAAATATGACGAGAGCTTGCGGAAGGTGACTCGCAACATGGGCATTGCCAGCACCGGATTTCCTGTTCTGGCATTTGGTGAAGACGAGGCGGGCGAAGTGTACTACATGCTGGAGACGATTAACGGCCAGGGAATCCATCGATTTGATCCTGTTCCGTAACAGGATCAGGAGCCGCTGATCAGTTTGATCTCTTCCATGAGTGAAGACTTCAGCTTTTCAATTCGTTCCGGATCTTCCAGTTTACGCTGGTGTTCGTCCATCACGTAAAACACGTCGACAACCTGATCGATGTTGGTTGCGATACGTGCCAGATGGACGGTCAGGCCGTGGTTGAATAACGTGTGAGCCAGTGTATACAGAAGACCCTGAGTGTCGGTTGCGAAGACGTCGACCACGGTAAATCGTTCCGAGCAGTCGTTGTCGATGCCGACCTTAGGTTCCTGTCGAACGATAACAGGGTTTTTGCGATTGAATCGATAGAGACCACTGCGTCGGAAGACACTCTCGATGGATTTTTTTGCTGTCAAAACATCGCCGATTGCGACGGCCACATCTTCGATTCGTGACTGCGGAACTCTTCCAGTGAAATCGTTATCCGTCACTCGAAAGTAGGCAATCACAACACCGTTGGAAGTGGTGCAGACCTGAGCCGCGTGAATATTCATTCGCAGGCCAGAAAGAATTCCGGCGATACAGTGAAAACTGCCATGACCAAATCGCCCCGGTGCGAAGACTCGATAACTTACGGTTTCTGTTTCCGGATCAAACTCTCCCTCGATTTTGACTTCCGCGTCGCTCAGTTGCTGAATCATGTCCAGGTCGCGAGCAATACGGTCGGGCTGTTCCGTCATCAGGTAGAACGGTGGCAGCGCGTCCAGTTGTTCATCGGCCCATTTGCCCCAGGATTCCGGGTCTGATTTGCTTCCGATGGGAACGATCGATCCTCGAACGGCAGTACGCACCATTTGCAGACGTTCTCGTTCCAGATGGTTGTAAGGACGTCCGCTGAGGATCTGAATAGCGCGGTTATAGAGATCGGCGAGCAACTCACCTTTCCAGTCAGACCAGACATCCGGACCAACCGCGCGAATATCGGCGACGGTGAGTACATACAGCATTCGCAACAGTTCCGGCGCACCTACAAGGCGTGCAAAGTCGACCAGCACCGTGGCGTCGGTGATGTCCCGGCGGAAGGCGAGGTCCGGCATGATCAGATGGTACCGAACGAGAAACATCAGCATCGATTTTTTGTTCGCTGCCATCTGCAGGCGAACAGCAACGTCTTCAGCCAGTGCCTCACCGACGATGCTGTGGTCACCTCCCCTGCCCTTGCCGACATCATGCATCAGCATCGCGAGATGCAAAGTGGCGCGGTGTCGAACACCCATGTAGGCTGAGCCGACGGGTGATTCATCGTGAGCGAAGGATGTCATTTCATCCATCGCTTTCAGCGTGTGCTCATCAACCGTAAAGCTGTGGTACTGATTAAACTGCAGGAGGTTGCGGACCCCGGAGAATGGAGGAATGAACCACTCCAAAACACCGGTTTCGTACATCGCCCGAAGCGTGTCTGGCAAGCCATCCGCAAATCGCAGCACGTCGCGAAACCGATTCGTGACTTCATGGCTGGGTTCTTCGGGGAGTTCGGCCGACAGTCGTCCGATTTCCTGACGCAATTCCGGCGACAGTTGGCAACGGCTCTCTGCCATGGCAACAAATACGTTCAGGATCTCAAGCGGATCCCGGAGACGAGGCAGATCCTGTTCGGGAACCTGCAACATGCCGTCAAAAATCAGAAAACCCTGGGCTGATTTTTGCGGCATCAGGCGGTTCTTCAGACGCATCAGCAGGGACGGCTTTCGAAGAACCTCTGCGACTCGTCGCGCGACTGCGGCGACTCGCGATGTATGTCCGAAGTATTCCGTCATAAATACTTCGACAGGCTTTGACAGATCAGTCGGCTGTACGGATCTGTTGGCCGCAAGCTGAAGCTGCAATTCACGAGTCAGCACGTCCTGTTTCAAATTCGTCAGGCCGTGTACGTCCAGACGAAGTGCAGTCAGGTATTCGTCCGACGTATGAAGTTCACTTAGCTCGTCATCGTTAATCTCACCCGATTTGCGCAGCGATTCCGGACTGGGATCTCCATGGCGAATAAACGCGACCCACCGCAGCAGATGCAGATCACGCAAGCCGCCCGGGGATCGCTTAATGTCGGGTTCGAGTTGATTAACTGAATTACCTCGGGCGGTCCATTCTTCCTTGCGTGATGCGACCAGACTCAGGATTAGTCGTTCCGGATTGTGATTGAAGACCTTTGATTTAACCTGCTGTAAAGTTGTCTCAAGAAGCTTTTCGTTGCCTGCAAGCAGACGAGTTTCGATCAGTGACGTTGCGAATTGAACATCTTCACCCGCGAACCGCACCACATCGCTGGGCACTCTGATGCTTGAACCCAGTTGGACTCCGGCATCCCAACAGTCTCGCACTATGGCTGCCAGGCAGGGCTTTACCGCGTCCTGCTTCTTTGCATCCATGACCAGCAGAAGATCAACGTCCGAAAATGGCGCCGGGCGTCGTCTGCCATTTCCGCCAACAGCCACGACGGCGTAACCGTCAGGGGTGACACCAAAGACTTCGGTCTGCTGAGTCACGATTCTCCGGACAAAATCGTCAACCTGGTCTGACAACCAGTGGCAGCAGGCAATACCCGACTCCCCCGCTTCTCGTCGGGATTTGACACCGCCTCGCATCTCAGCCAGAGCGGCTCGGCGTTGCTGAAGCCGGTTGTTGATCGTCTGCAAGTTCGAATTCGTCTGGGTCACTCGCGGCAGCCTGTTGCTGAATCCATACGCCGAAGTGGTGGGAAGACTTCGGGCGAAGCTGGGATATTTGATGTGCCGCACTCTAGCAAAAGACTGTCTGTCGGTCTTCCGTCGTGCAATTTCACGTTGAACGAGGATGAATTGCGAGAACCGGAGATGGTGAACGTTCGACTATTTGTTCGGTCGTTGAGCCACGGAGTGCGTCAAGAAACCCGTGCCTTCCCGAGGTGGCCATGACGATCAGATCAGGTTTTTGGATTTCAGCGGTCTCAAGAATCGCGTTAACCGGGGAGCCTGATTGATACGTCCAGCTCCAACTCGCTTTGGGCTCATTAATCAGATGCACGGCCGGAGCGGCTGCTTCATTACCCACGTACAGAAGCTGGATTTCGCATGAATCCGGTGTAATCGCACGGACAAGATCGGCAGCCGCGCGAGCGGCAATGGACGGATGAGGTTCGTGGTCGACAGGAATCAGAATCCTTCGCAGCCGACTTTCTCCCGTGAGTTCATCAACGAAACCGCTTTTTCCGAAGGGAATAAACAACGTCGCTCCTTCCGTTCCACTGTTGATGGTGCCCGCGACATTGGTGTGAATCCATCGATCCAATCCGTGTCGTTGGTGAGTAGCGAGAACGATCAAGTCTGCTAAATGGTTTTCAAGATACGAAAGAACGCCATGTGCGGGGCTGGAGTCAGGAATAGATAGCTTTCCAATGTGAACTCCGAGCTTCTCCACATCCGTTCGGGCGGCGTCCGGAGGAAGCAGATTCCATCGAGCCAGTGTATCTCGTACGGATGGATATTGATCCCAGTCCGGGTGTTTGCCTGCTCGGTCGACATGCAGAATCGTCAGGGCTCCTTTGATTGCACAGGCCAATCGCAACGCATGCACGAATGCGATCTCGCTGCCATGAGTAAAATCGGTGGGGTGCAGAATTCGCCGGAAGGACTGTGGAGCAATCTGAGTCATGAGCAGTATTCCAAAAGTGTGTTGATCGGGAATACATTTCAATAGGCAATTCACGTGCCGGATCATTCCGGAGCATGCGCCGCACATTCACCCACGGACTGGTTTGCCGAACGCGTCACGATCCGCACATTTGCGTGTCCTATGGGCACAATCCTGTCACAGCGGTGATTCAGAAGTGAGACGGTGAAAGGTGGCACAAAAGCAGCGTTTTATGAGAGAAATGCACGCTGTGGAAAATGCTGTCTGAGGTTACTCACGAACGATCCGACGGCTCTTTAGTTCAAATCGAGGCAACTCTCCCGGAGCAACACCACGGACATCAATTGCAAACCCAAGCCGCTGACGTAGTGCAGCTTTGACGGTTTCAATCAGTTGCACGCTTTGCTCGGCGACTTCTGCGCAAGGCTCAACAGCGACGCACAGTTCCTGCATGGCGCGGACGGTTTTCAGTTCGATTCGAAACTCCGCGACGTCCGGGATCTCCCGGATGACCGCCTCGATACTCGAAGGGAAAACGTTGTTGCCTCGCACAATCACCATGTCGTCAGACCGCCCGATAATTCCACCTTCCAGCCAGGTGAGCTGCCGGCCAAAAGGGTCTGGTGTTGTTGACGCTTTCACCAGATCACGGGTTCTGTATCGAATCAGAGGACTGCCGACTCGGCCGAGATTCGTGATGACGAGTTCCCCGACTTCCCCGGGCGCGACGGGGGTCAGAGTTTCGGGGTTCAGAATCTCCGCGATGCATTCTGTCTCAAGCAAATAAAGACCACCAGGACGGTCTTCACTCTCAACTCCCAGTGACCCGATTTCCGTCATTCCCCAGTGGTCGATCACTCTGGCTTCCCATGCTTCTTCAATGCGCGCCCGGGTTGCGGGGATAGCACCGCCGGGCTCGCCTGCGACGACAAGCATGCGGACAGATGTTTCCTTCAGGTCGATTCCTTCCTGCGCGGCCACTTCGGCCATGCGCATCGCGTAGGTTGGCGTACAGCAAACGACGGTTGCTTCGTTTTCAATCATGCATTGCAGACGCACGGAGGTAGACATCCCACCGCCAGCGATGCAGAAATTCCCGAACCGACCTGCCCCTTCAAAGGCGGCCCAGAAGCCGATGAACGGGCCGAAAGAAAACGGAAAGAACAGACGGTCCCACGACTGCAGTCCTGCGAGCGTGTAAATCTGGCGCCAACATTCCATGAACCAATCCCAGCTCTCCTGTGTATCCATCCAGCGAATCGGGCGGCCTGTCGTACCAGACGTCTGATGCAATCGACGATATCGCGTTGATGGAAACGTCAGGTTCGCGCCATACGGCGGTTGTTCAGTCTGGCTTTCGACGATCTCCTGCTTATTGGTTAATGGGAGTTTTTGGAGATCATCGAGCGTTTTGATCGAAGCGATGTCGACTTCTGCGGCTTTGAACTTACTCGTCCAGAAGCGGTTACGCGGCACGATTGTCTGTAACAGTTCCACAAGTCGCCGTGACTGAATCTCCTGAATCTGTGCTCGGTCCTGCCAAATCGTTGCGATGTCGACTGTCACGTGAATTGATGCCTGGTTGAAGAGCAGAAATGCGTTTCCAAAATCTCGTGGAGAGCATAACACGACGAACACACGCCGGGAAACAGAAGACACCGTCCCGCGAGACAGAACCGTGCATTTCGAGATCTCGATGCAGTGTTGGAGAAGGTCATCCGGACCGTTGCGAATGCGAGTTGGAGATTGGCCAACAAAAAAGCGAAAGTGAAACTCGATGTTTCACTTTCGCGCGATAGTCACCTGAAACGTTGAAGACGGTTGCTGTCGTTTAATGAAAGCGAATTACTTCGCTGTCGCCAATCCCTTATTGAGCTGCCGTAGCTGCGACTGCCTGCTGTCCCTTAGGAATCGCGATGAACGAGGTTGTCAGCTTACCATCTTCAGAATTCCACAAACGGATCTCTCCGTCGTAGCTTCCCGAAGCAATCATCTTCTTGCCCACGCTGGCACTCAGGGTGTAAACCCAGTCATTGTGCCCGGCAAACTTTCGGGTCTCTGCTCCGTCAGCAGCTTTATTCTCATGAACGGCTCGGTCTCCGCTGGCTGAAAGAATGATGTCGCCAGGAAGAATCTGAACGCGGAACACATCCCCACCAAAACCGCCGATTGCTCGAACCTCTTTTGCATCGGCCGAATTCCAGACTCGCAGTCGCTTATCGCCACCGCCGCTGACAACTGTTGTGCCATCGGCAAGGAATGCCGCGGTATAGACGGGTTCGCCGTGTCCTGGGAACGTAATAACCGGGTTGCCGGTCGCTGCATCAAAGACTTTACAGGTCTTGTCACGACTGCTGCTCACCAGACGTTGCCCGTTTGGAGACCAGTTGATGTCCATCACCCAGTCTGCATGGTCCTCAATATGAGTCGTCTGCTCGCCAGTCGCTGCGTTGACCACGTAGATCGATCGATCTGCACCAGCACAGGCAATCTGCTGGCCGTTCGGGCTGAAGCTGAGGGCAAAAACGGCGTCACGTGAACGCACCAGTGTTCGCACCAGAGCTCCGTCAGCCGCAGAGAACAACTTCACTTCGCCCAGTTGACCGGGAGTCCCTGCAGCGACCGCCAGAGTTGTCCCATCCGCACTGAACTCAACGTCGTAAATTCGTTCGGCGACATTCGAGATGCGGCGAACCAGAGTCCCATCGGCTGTATTCCAGACCAGCACTTCGTGGTATCCCGAAGAGGCGAGCTGAGAGCCATCAGCATTAAACGCGACGGCCGTCACAGGAATCGCGACGCGATACTCATGCGGCGGCAACGGTTGTGATCGTTCTGGCATAACGTCGAACAAATCGGCCGTGACCGGAACGCCGGCGTCCAATGGAGCACCGACATCGATCCACTGTTTGACGATGGCGATCTCTTCAGGCTTCAGAGGATCGGCATCTTTCGGCATTGAGCCATCCTGAATCATTGTCAGCAGCAATGACTCAGCACTCTTGTGTGCTGTGAGGGCTGGTCCTGCTTCTCCACCCTTGCTTAGCGCCGCAAAGGAATCCAGGTTCAGTCGGCCACCCGGGCTGCGGGTGTTATGGCAGGCGATACAGCGCTCGGCGAAGATTGGTGCCACATGCCGGGAGAATGAAACGAATCGTCCCAGTGGCTCAAGAACAGCTTCCGCCTGCTTGCGGGCAATCAACGATTCGTTGTTCACGATCTGGAGTTCTGCGTTCAGTTTCTGAAGCGAAGGCTCAAGTCCGGTCAATTGAGCCTGCAGGGCCTGTTGCCATGCATCACCTTCGGTCTTCTGTGTCTTCATGGCTGCTTCGCGGGAATTCGCGGCCGCTAATGCTTCCGCAGCGGCTTTGGCTGCGGTGTTAAGTGGTTCTGCAGCAACGACAGCCGCTTTATGCTCGGCTGTTTTCTTTTCCATTTCGGCCTTTGCAGCGACCAGCAACTTGCCCTGCTCATCGCGACGAGCCGTGAGCTGGGCCACAAGAGCGTCCGTGTTTGCCTTTAGTGGTGCGAAGTCGGCGATAGCTTTTTCCAGCCCCTGAATTGCGGCTGTTGAATCAATACCGGTGAGCTTTGCAGCTTCTCGCAGAGTCGCCAGAGATTTTTCCAATGACGCAACGGAATTGGCAAGAGTACCAACCGATGTTGTTGCTGCCTTGAGTCGCTCTTCTTCCTGAGCAAGTGTTGTGGAGAGTGTGTCAACGGTTGTCTGAGCGGCGGTCAAAGCTGTCTGAGCAGTCGCGACAGTGGTATTTGCAGCATCGGCAGCTGTCTTTGTTTCTACGATCTTCTTATCCAGTTCCGGGCGCTGAGCAGCTATTGCAGCGATCTGTTGTTCGGCATCAGTCGCTTTGCTCCGCCATTCGACGGATGATTTTCGAAGCGTGGCAAGCTGAGCCTGCAGCTGCTTCTGAGCACCTTGCAGAGCTGTCAGCCTTGATGTGACTTTGTCCGCATTTGCGACAAGAACATCTGCCGCCTCATGTTGTGGCAGGGCGGCGGTCATGTCTGCGATCTGTTTTTCGATCGCTGCCGTCTGATCCTGTAGCGATTTTGCTTCCGTTGCTTCGGCACTAGCGCGGGCCTGAGATTCCTGCAGTTGCTTTTGGATCTCCTGCACACGCTGTGCGGCCACCGTGGCGGCACCCTGCTTTAGCGTGTATTGCTTTTCTGTTTCCTGCTTCTTCAGTCGCTGCTGCTCAATATCCTGACGGACTTTTGCAGCCCCGGAAAGCGACGCTTCCTGAGCATTGACGGAGGAAACCGTGCTCGGAAAGCAGAGTGAAAACCCAAGGAGGGTCGTGACGATCAGATGTCGGAAGGATAAACGAGGCATGGAGAGTCCTCTGGTTGAAGCGCGGCGGGATGCCGTTGTTGCCGAAATGCAACATGACATTCAACATTAGGATTCAGGTTTCGACGTGCCGTGTCAAGCTCAACGGAATCGGCAAACTCCACCATGAAGGAAATCCGTAGTTCGGCTTAACCCCTGGAATCGGAATCTTCGGAACGCCCGTACGACACCGTTTTGCAGACTCACTGCCTGAAAAGGCCCGGTTTCCGCCCGCAAGGTGGGCTTTTTGCCATTGCAAGAGGGAAGCGAATAGAGGCAAATCGCTGGATTGTTTGAGAAACCGAGGGTGCCATGCGAGCCGGCTCTTTGAATTCTCGTGTGTTCCATCTAAGACAGAAAAGCGAATCCTGACTTGCAGAGAGTGCGAAGTACTCGTGCCGGCTCGATGCTTAAACGATTTTCAGAGTTGAGATGCTATGACCACGTTATCTCCCACGTCACCACCTTTGACCTCATCAGAGCTTTCCCCCTGTGAACTGATCCAGTCCAGCATCGCTGACCTGAGGCACAGACTGCTGAGCCACCCGATTTATAGTCGAATTGAGACTCTGCCCCAGCTTCGAGTTTTCATGCAGCATCATGGATTTGCTGTGTTGGATTTTATGTGGCTGCTGAAGCGATTACAGCGTGAACTCTGTTGTGTTGAGGTGCCCTGGCTGCCGGCCGCGAATCCGGAGCTTTCTCGATTCATCAACGAGATTGTGCTGGCTGAGGAAAGTGATGAAGATGGAGATTGTTCTTTTGCAAGCCACTTCGAACTCTACGTGAGGGCGATGCGTGACGTCGGCTCAGATGTGAAACCTTTGCTGTCGTTCGTCGATCGACTTCGGAAAAGAGATACGGTGGCTGATGTATTAGCCGAATTCGCGCCTTCCGGAACCGTTCGGGACTTCGTGGAGTTTACCTTCAACATCGCATCGAAGGGACTAACAGCAGAAGTTGCCTCCGTATTCTGCTTCGGTCGCGAAGACATTATTCCCGAAATGTTTGAGCGGCTCCTGCAGGGATTTCAACAGTCTGAAATCAGTGCACCTCGGTTCGCTTATTACGTTCGTCGTCATATTGAACTTGACGGAGATCAACACGGCCCGTTGGCTCTGAGGCTTGTGAATTCTCTGTGCGATACCGACGAAAAAACGACAGCCGCGATTGCTGCGGCGCGTCGAGCTATTGAACTGCGAATTCAATTGTGGGACGGAGTACTCCAGCAGCTTGATTCAGCATGCTGAAATAAAACGGGGCTGCGTGACTTGAAGTCCTCGCAGCCTCGAAACTGATAATGCTTCCTGAAGCTAACTCATCCGGATTGAACCAGATAGACGTCACTTCAGGTTGTAGACCAGTAGCTTATCCATGTCGCGCAGGTACAGTTTGCCGTCGGCAATCACCGGATGAGCCCACGCCGGACGATTGCTGCGTTCTGGTTGATCGAAGCGACCAAGTTCTGTGTATTTCTGTGTGTCAGCCGCCAAAAGTACGACCGGCCCGTTCTCGTTGCGGAACACAATCTTCTTGTCGGCGTAGACAACGGAACCTTTCATGCTGCGTTCTCGCCATGTTGGCTTTCCGGTTTTGAGTTCCACGCAGGACAGCATGTCCCCGTTTGAGCCAAAGACGTGGCCATCAAGCAGTACCATTCCGCCATGATGATTCTTCATGTCTTTGGTGAAGTAGACCTGTTTCGCCTGAACAGATTTTCCAGACGGGATCAACTGCACCAATTCAGCACCGGTGCCATAATCGGAGGAGCTGAACACGTAGTTGTCGACAATCAGCGGTGTCGCACAATTTGCCGTTCCGTTTGACGACGCGTTTTGGCCCCACAATGGTTCACCGTCGTCGGCTCGCACGCCGCAGATTCCCTTCGATGTGAAGATGACGTACTGCTTGATCTTTCCGATCGTCATCGCGACTGGCGATGCGTAGGAAGCTGCTGGCTGCTCAGGGACCTTGCTTTTCCAGATGACCTTGCCTGACTTTGCATCCAGTGCAACAACCGTTGCATCACTGCCACCGGGAGAACAGATGACTTTGCCATCATCGATCAGCACAGACTCACTGATTCCCCAGGTGATGTTGCCGCCGCCGAAGGCTTTCAGGATGTTGACCTGCCAGACCATTTCGCCGTTGTCGGCTTTGATACAACTCAGATCGCCGTTGCCTCCCAGGGAATAGACCATACCATCTATAATGGTGGGGGTTCCGCGAGGACCATTGCCCTGCCCTTCTTGATATTCATCGCCGTTACGAGTTTTCCACACGATTTCTCCCGTCTTGCGATTCAGGGCGATGACCTGCTCGCCTCCGTCGACATTGCCCATCGTATACATCAACTCGCCGACCAGAGACACCGAGGCGTAGCCTTCGCCGATCCCTGAAATCGTCTGCAGAAGTTCCGGGCCACCTTCCGGCCACTTGTCTGCAAGACCTGACTCCGGACTTAAATTGTCACGCCGTGGCCCGCGGAACTGATTCCAGTCGCCCGCCGCTATGGCAGTTGGAGTCGCCGTCGCTACCGACTTTTTGTTACGACTGGATCGGCTTCCGGATTGAGCCTCAACGTCGCAACAAATGGTCAAAGTCAACAGTATCAAACTGGTGCAACACACGAATCGCTTCATCGCCTTCCTCGCATCCTGTGAATCATAGGCATCGTAAAATCAACATTTGGATTGTAACGAGCAGAGTGTGCCCTGTGTCCAGTCCGAACCGACCTTCATCACGTCTTGACGCTTCCTGCCGAAACTTCGTGGCGTTCTTCAGAATGAAAGTGATCGTTGACCTAAAGAAATTTCGGAAACGGTCAGAATGCAACGCCAGCGGTTTCGAGCATCGTTGCCATCGCGTTGTAGCTTCCGTGCAGAATGATTGCTGACAGCAAGGCGGTTCCCACGTGAGAAATTTGAGGGGCCGTTTTCTCCACCTGAAACGACTGCCACATCCGCATGACGCCAAATCCAGCGAGTAGTGAGCAGGACGAATGCAGAAGCACGCAGATCGTCCATCGCCATTGGGCAAGGTTGACGGACGGATTGGGGACATAGAACTGCAGATAAAGAACGTTCTCCACTGCCGCAAAGGCCAGACCGGAAGCGAAACAGCAGATCAGAATCTGAGTCGAGGATCGAAACAGCCAAGGGCGCTTTTCGACGATCCAAAGTGGCAAAGCAACCTTCATGATCTCTTCGATCGTCGGGCCGATCGCTATAACTGTCAAAAGTCTCGACTGAGTTCCCCCCTCAATCAGTGTTCCCAGAATTGCCAGAGGACCGCCAATGATTGCTGTCAGAATCGTGATAAGCCACGAAGCTTTTGCCGACGTCGATTCTCTCATCTGTGTGAAGTACCTGAACCAGGTCACTGCATGGTCCGGTGCTTCTCCAGAAAGGGATCGTGAGAGTCCGGGTTCATCCCAGACGGAATGATCGACCTCTGGTCGAATGAATGAGTTTGTGTCAACGACGGGGCTGTCGTTGACATCGCCCTGATGAACTGCGAGCTTCATCCATGGCTCGGCAAACACCGAAGGGTCCGCAGTGTTTGCGTCGTTTGCAGCCGGGATGTCGGGAGGCTTGAATGGAGATTCATCATCTTTGGGACGTGTTTGATCCGGCATGTTATAACCAGGCTTCACCAACAAAAACTTGCTGCACATGCCGTCCAGTTTGAGTCACCGCGACCCTGTTCCCACAAAGCTTGCGATCTCGACCTTACTTCATTTGTTGGGGCGAGCAACGTAGGCGGTTGCTGTGGCGATCACGACGGCCATCGGCAGGCTGTTTTTGGACTTGGCGACGCCGGTGATGTTGGCAGAGTTAACACGCAGGTTACAGATCGCGTTGAATCCTTGTTGCCGAGCCTGATCGATAAGGCGAACGATCGCTTCTCGTTTGGCCCGGACTTGAAGTGTCTGTAGAGATTTGATTTCTCCGCCAAAAAAACCTCGCCAGCCGGCAAGCCAGCTCTTCAGATAGTCGCTGCCGATCACGACCTCCGACATCACGACGGTTGGATCCCGCACGCCCGAGGCGGCCATTGGAAATGTCTTGAGGTTCGTCACGAGGAAATCGCGATTGGCGGCTTCCTTCTGATCCAGTTCCGCAAAATGATTCTTTTCGACCGTACGGCCAATAATCATTCCACAGACAACCAGAGGAACCGCAAAGAATAGCAGAGAGAAAATGAGTTCCATGAATTCGACTCCAGCTTAAGAAAAAGGTTCAGCCGATCTTCCGCAGCATGACTGCAGTTCCATAAGCATACAGCTCCGCAGCTCCTGCCGTCACAGCGCTGGTGGTGAACCGCACGTTGACGACGGCATCCGCTCCAAGTTGCTGAGCTTGTGCCATCATTCGCTGTACGGCTTCTCGTCGAGATTCCGTCAGCAACTCCGTGTAACCTTTCAGCTCGCCTCCCACGAGATTCTTAAGCCCTGCGGCAATGTCACGCCCTGCATGTTTTGTGCGGACCGTATTTCCCTGCACAAGGCCCTTCATCTCAGTGATTTCGTAACCGGTAACCGTTTCTGTGTTCGTAAGGATCATGGTGCTGCCTACGGTTTTGAATGAAAGGAAATGCCCTGGAACTTCGCTGTTGAAAAGTTATCACGGAAAGCATCCGATGCATAGTCTTCAGAATCGCAGATAGAAGTCACGTGTGAGCTCCCGAAATGATTCCGTATAGTCATGGTGCTGTTCGTTTTCGATAGTCAGCTCCTGCGGGATCGCTGGCGAATCCGCTGGGACGGTTTCGAACTCGAGCAGGATGCGGTGAGGCGACTGGCGAGGTTTCGATCGGACATGACATTGGCGGCGACAGAAGAGATTCCGCTCCTGGGCTGAGTGAATAAACGACGTTGATTCACCAAACGGCAGCACGACGGCAAAGCGGCCGGAACGATGCAGCAGCAGCCTTACAGAATTCAGCAGATCCTCGTGACCCAGGGAATCCGTATGGCGAGCCAGATTGCGACTGCTTTCGTTTGATTTCAATGAGTCAACAAACCAGGGAGGATTAGAGACGATTAGCGAGTACACTTTGTCGGGCAGACCGCTGGCAGAAAAGCTTTGGATTGATTGATGATGCAGGTTCAGTCGCTGTGGCCATGGACTTACTGAAAAGTTTCTCGCTGCCTGTTCCGCTGCATTCGGTTCAATCTCCACGGCGTCGACGATTGCACTAGGAAACCGCTGAACCATCATCAGAGCGATCAGCCCCGTACCAGTGCCAATGTCGAGGATTCGTTGCGGCTGTTCAGCCTGTGCCCATGCTCCCAGCAGAATACCATCCGTGCCGATTTTCATCGCACAGCGATCCTGGTGAACCACAAATTGTTTAAAGCGAAAAATACTCTCCATCTCATGAGCGTCTCAGATCGAAGCTCATGAATCAATTCTGGTGAATTCTGTGATCATTCGATTCCGGGTTTGTTTCGTCAATGTTTATCAAACAGGGCTGAAAGTAGTCCGAGCATCCGTCGTAGTCGGGTTTGGCGGTTTTCGACGATCCTGATGGTAAAGAAGGTTGGCAGAGATAGACTCCGCTGACGAGTATCTGCTCTCGAATCAACCCGTCAGGATTGTCGAACAATGAAATGCCCTACCCTGCTTCTTGCCTTGGTTCTTTTGACGCCGATGGCTGGCTATGGACAAGATCCGGTTGTTCGAGTCGTCGTGTGGGATGAGCAGCAGCCGGCGCAAAAGCAGGCTTACGAAAACTTTCTGGGCAATGCAATTGCAGAGCATCTGACAAAGCAGCCCGGCTTGCGAGTCATCTCGGCGAATCTTGGCCAGCCTGATAAAGGTCTGCCCTCAACTCTGCTGGATAACACCGATGTGCTGATCTGGTGGGGGCACGTGCGACACGATGAGATTTCTCCGGAAGTCTCGCGTGACATCGTTGCCAGAATCAAAGACGGACGACTGGCTCTGATCGCTCTCCACTCTGCTCACTGGGCCAATCCATTTGTGGAAGCCATGAACGAGCGAACTCGTGAAGATGCTCGACGAAGGTACCCGGACCCTCCTGCTGGGCCGCCGGTTCAGTTTGAGTTTATCGCACCCGAGGGTCGATTTGTTCCGACGGCAGATTCCATCTTAACACCCGCGTACTACGCGAAACGTCGAGGCAACGCGTTGTCCGTTCGAGTTGATCTGCCGAATTGCGTGTTTCCCTCTTATCGCCCTGATGGCAAACCCAGCACCGTGAAGATTTTGGAGCCGGACCATCCTGTGACGGCCGGGCTGCCTGCTTCGTTCGAGATCCCTCAGACCGAGATGTACTCGGATCCGTTTCATGTCCCAGAGCCGGATGAAGTACTCTTCGAAGAGACATGGGAAGCCGGTGAAAGTTTTCGAAGTGGTCTCATCTGGAAGATTGGCAACGGTCGAGTGTTCTATTTTCGCCCGGGCCATGAAACCTATCCCGTCTACAAACAGGAACTGCCACTTCGAATCATCACGAATGCAGCGTTGTGGCTCGGCAAGTCAAACGCGGACTAAGCTTCATACCCTCCTGGACTGCGGCAGCCTGCTGCCGCTTTGGTGCAGGCAGCCTGCTGCCGAACAGCGGGCTGGACAGGCGTTGGAGATCCGGCGGTCTGCTCCACAGCAGGCTGTGGAGCGGAAAGCTGCAGCGGGCTGCAGCAGTCCAAAGAGGCGGGCAGCTCTGCGTGATCTGGCGTTGGGGAATCTCGCAGTTTTCGTTGAATACTGTTAAGCTTCGTGGACACGTGGTGTGACATTCGTCGGCAACCGTACGAATAATCTCTGTCCCTTGAATGCAGAATGCATCCTGTGGCCTCAATGGCCACAAACACGGTTACTATGAACCTCAGCCTTCAGCAGCAGCGTGAAATTCGAGAGCTACTCGCGACTGGTCATCGTGATAAAGTCGTGAATCGCTATCGTGAAATCACCGGGTGCGATCTGGCAACGGCAGAGGCGGAGATCGATATCATGGCTTCAAGCAATTCAGCAGGAGAAACGTCGTCTGCCGATTGTGTCCGTGTTGATGAATCACGTTCGCGTGGATCAGCCTGGACACTCATTGCGGCGATCATGGTCTTTGTTGCGATTCTTGGCACGGTTTATCTCTATCTGTTCCCAAGATTGCGGGGCGAGTATGTCGCAGCGACTTCGCCGCTCGAGCTTCATACAATAAGTTCCTCGGAAGAAACCGGCAGTCTGTCGCTGACTTTGCCAGATGGCTCAAAGGTGATTGCAGACGATAAGACGCTCCTGAAAGCGGCCGATTTTTCCGTATTTCGAGCAGATGAGTTTCAGCAGCCTGCACGACTGACGTTGTATTTCTCCGAGTCTGGCCGCGAACGCTTGAAAGCTCCCGAAGTGATGGCTGCGAAAGAACTGGTCGTCATTCTGAACGGCCGTGCGATAGCTCTTACTCGATCTGCGGAATGGACTGAGACAAGCATGGCTATTGAACTGCCGGGGCTGTCTTCTTCTGACGCCAATGAGATTTTTGCCCGACTGACGCAATGAACGGGCGATGCTGATTGCCAGTTGACTGGAGGCTCAACGAGTTTGTTCGCTGGGCGTTGCGGCGTTCTTTTCCTCTGTGCATTTCCAGAGTTTGTGCAACAGTTCGAACATCTCTGGATCGTGCTTTTGTAATTCTTCCTTGTTGAACGGGAAGAAGTCATTTGTCGAAAAGAAGGCTTCGCTGCATTCGGCGAAATACTCCATCGGGTTTGTCATCGCATACGCCTTCACTGGAGCTGACCGGCCATCTCCGAATCGTTGTTCAACCTCGTCATAGAGTCCTGCTGCGCGGGCTCTTTCGAATGCGGCCTGAACTTCCTTGTTTGCGAAACCATCCGGTAAAAATCGATCGTGATAAGCGTGAGCCAACTCATGCAACGCAAAGTTGGGCATGCGTTTGGTTTCACGTTCGAAGATCAGAATATTTGTAAATTCTACAGCCTTTGCCATCACGGGATCGCGATTGTTGTCCTTCAGCCAGCCAGCTCCGGGATGATATTCTGCTCGCTGCTGTGAATCCGGGTACTCAGGCGAAAAATACAGTGGCACTTTCTGAAGTTCGGCCACGGGTTCAGACGGCACGACACGAGTGATCTCCTGCAATTGAGCCTTCAGCAGTTTTTTGGCTTTGGCCGTGGCTGCTTTATCTTCTCTCAGGAGTTTGTTGTCGACATGGAGGCTCCAGCCTTCAACCGTCGATGTACTGCGTTTGATCTTTGACTCGTCGAACAGACCAAATGCTGTTGTCGATGCAATACAAGCCAGCATGAACAAGAGATTCCGGAAGTTCATAGAGGCTGATTTCCTGTGTGATGTGTTTCGTCGGTCGGGAAAGTCCAGGACGTTCTGGCAACAATCGAAGAGCTTTGCATGTCCTCTTTGGGAGGCATTCTTGATTCATGTTACCCGATGCTCAATGCAGTTATACTGCGGGAGCGGTCTCCAGTCACGAATCCCCCCGATGCCGAGCAAGTTGATGTCTCCTGAGGAATTCCGAAAGTATGGTCATGCGGTCGTCGACTGGATTGCTGACTACCGAACCAGGCTTGAGACATTGCCTGTGATGGCGAAAACGGCCCCCGGCGAAGTTCGAGCGATGTTGCCGGGCTCACCGCCGGAGCATGCAGAATCTTTCGATTCGATTCTTAGCGATCTTGATCGAGTTGTCCTGCCGGGACTTTCACTTTGGCAACATCCCCGATTCTTTGGATACTTCCCTGCAAACAGCTCACTGGCCAGCGTCCTTGGAGACTTTCTCAGCACAGGCCTGGGAGTGCTCGGTCTTGCCTGGCAGTCCAGCCCGGCTCTCACTGAGATCGAAGAAGTGGCGACGGATTGGTTGAGGCAAATGGTCGGCTTGTCCTCCACCTGGAACGGAGTCATTCAGGACACCGCGTCGACCAGCACATTGATCGCTCTGCTCTCTGCCCGAGAACGTACGACGGACTACAGCCTGGCACGAGCTGGACTTCAGAGCGCAAAGGATCCGTTGGTTGTTTATGTGACAGCTCATAGTCACAGTTCTGTCGACAAAGCCGCATTGCTGGCTGGGTTTGGTCGGGCCAACATTCGAATCGTGGCTCATGACAGTTCCTTCGCAATGAAGCCCGATGCGCTGAAACTCGCGATTGAAGAAGACAAAACTGCCGGAAGAACTCCTTGTGCTGTCGTAGCGACAACCGGGACGACAACCACGACAGCGATCGATCCGATTCTGGCCATCGCGAAAGTGACAACTCATCACGGGCTGTGGCTGCATATCGATGCGGCCATGGCTGGTTCAGCGATGATTCTGCCGGAGTTCCGCAGCCTGTGGGACGGAATTGAGAGTGCCGATTCAATTGTGCTCAACCCACACAAATGGCTGGGAGTTGCTTTCGATTGTTCCGTGTACTTCGTCAGAGATTCACAACATTTGATTCGAGTGATGTCGACGAATCCCAGTTACCTGCAAACCTCCGCAGACGGACAAGTCAAAAACTACCGCGATTGGGGGCTTCCATTGGGGCGTCGCTTTCGGGCTCTCAAGCTTTGGTTCCTGATTCGTGAGCAAGGAGTCACTGGCCTGCAACAGCGATTGCGGCGAGACATCGAGAACGCTCGCTGGTTGGCTGAACAGGTTCGCCAGACGCGTGGCTGGAAAGTACTGGCCCCCGTTTCATTACAAACCGTCTGTATGCGATACGAGCCCGTTGGAATGTCCGGAGAGTCGCTTGATCAGTTCACGTTGAATTGGGTTAATGAATTGAATCGGTCGGGCTATACCTATCTCACCCCGGCAATTCTCGAGGGGCGTTGGATGGTTCGAGTTTCCGTCGGAGCGGAGCAAACAGAGCGAGTTCATGTGGAACAACTGTGGCATGCTTTGAAGGTGGCCGTGTTACGGACAACGTAACTTCAGGGACGAGCATTAAGGGAAAGCGTGGAAGACTTGCATTCCAGATCCCTGCGGACGATCCTCCAGTCTGCCACCAATCAAAAAGCGATTGAGTCTGAGTTTCACATCACGTCTGAGACTCGCTCCCTGTTGTTTCCAACTGTTTGGAGTCTGTCATGAACGGTATTTCTCGTCGTTGCTTTTTAGCTTCATCAAGTACGGCTGCTGCATTAAGTTTGTTGAACGCAAGTGCTCATGGCGACGAGCGCAACCCGGCCGAGCCGATTATCGATATTCATCAGCACACGACTTACCGTGCTCGCACGCCAGAGCAGCTCATTGCACACCAAAGAACGATGGGGGTCACTCAAACGATTCTGCTTCCGGCGGGATCTTCTGTGAACACGCCTTCCACCGGTGATGGAAAGCACAACACTCTTGGTGGAGTAGGAGCCGGGGGAAATGATACTGCGATCGCGATGGCACGACAGTACACCGGTGAGTTCTTCTTTGGCGCGAATGAAGTCACCGACCTTGCCGAAGCTCGTATGGAGATTTCAAAGTATCTGGAACTTGGTGGAGTCATCATCGGCGAACAAAAATTCAGCGTAGAATGTGACTCCAAAGAGAGTCAGCTTCTTTATGAACTGGCCGCTGAGTTTAATGTTCCGATCCTGATGCATTTGCAGCACGGCACATACAACATGGGGTTCGAACGTATCTACAAGATGTTCGAAAAGTTTCCGAAGACCATGTTTATCGGACATGCTCAGACGTGGTGGGCAAACATCGATAAGAATCATGCTGATCAGAACAATCTCTATCCTAAAGGGAAGGTCACGGTAGGCGGATTGACGGATCGTTATCTGGCAGACTACCCAAACATCTTTGCAGATATGTCGGCCGGTTCAGGACTCAATGCGCTGACTCGCGATGAAGATCATGCTCGTGGATTTCTGGAGCGACACCAGGACAAAGTGTTGTACGGCAGTGATTGCGATGATCGAGTTGGGCAGGGATCGGCCTGTCAGGGATCACAGACGGTTGCTGCAATCCGCAGATTGAGCACATCGAAGACCGTCGAGCGAAAAATCCTGCATGAAAACTCGAAGAAACTGTTTCGACTGCCGACAGCTTGAGATCAGAATCTAAAGTCTGGCGTCCTGATCCGTTTGAAAAAGTCTGTCTTCAGAAACGGATCGGGATATTCTGCCGAGAAGAATATTGTCCTGCCCGCCCTGCCCTGCCACTGGTTTCCTGCCATGAGTTCACTGATATCACGCACCATTACAATAATCATGCCTGCCCTGGTCATAGTCGTTTCCACGACGACGATTGCGGCGGATGAAGAGGGCGTCCAGTTCTTTGAGCAGAAGATTCGACCTGTTCTGGTCGAACATTGTTACGGATGCCATTCCGTGGAGGCACAGACTCAAAAGAAGCTTCAGGGCGGATTGTTTCTGGATTCTGCGGCTGGTGTTGCGGCTGGCGGCGAGACTGGTCCCGCATTGATAAAGGGCAACTCCGGCGAAAGTCTGCTGCTTAAAGCGATGAAGTATGATGGCATGGAGATGCCGCCCACCGGTAAGTTATCCGATGAAGTGATCGCCGACTTTGCGAAATGGATTGATCTGGGTGCTCCGGATCCTCGTGAAGGCGAAGCTCCAGTAAAACCCAAGCGTGAGATCAACCTCGAAGAAGGAAAACAGTGGTGGTCGTTTCAGCCGTTGAAGGAAGTGACGCCTCCCGATCCTCATAAGCCGATTGATGGATTCATCCGACAGGCGCAGGACGCGAATGGATTGAAGCCAAATCGCCCGGCCGCGAAAGAAAAGCTGATTCGTCGCGCGTACTTTGACTTGGTCGGTCTGCCTCCAGCGCCGGAACAGGTGATGGCGTTTGTTGCGGATTCATCACCGAACGCATTCGAGAAGGTGGTCGATGAACTGCTCGCAAAGCCCGCTTACGGAGAACGCTGGGCTCGACATTGGCTGGACACCGCGAGATTTGCGGAGAGTGGCGGTTACGAATTCGATGGGTTCCGTCCGGGAGCGTATCACTACCGTGACTGGGTAATTCGTTCATTGAATGATGACATGCCTTATGATCAGTTCGTCAGGATGCAGTTGGCGGGAGATATCCTGCAACCGGATGACATCAATGGAGCAGCCGCGACCGGGTTTCTCGTCGCTGGCCCTTATCCCGGGCAGATTACTGCAAAGACCGTTGAGCGTATTCGCTACGATCAGCTCGATGACATGATGATGACCATCGGAGGCTCAATGCTCGGGCTGACAATGGGCTGTGTTCGTTGTCACGACCACAAGTACGATCCGATTCCACATCAGGACTATTATGCATTGGCCGCATCGCTGGCCACGACAGTTCACGGTCCGCGGACTTTGGATCTTGATGAAGCTGCTACGGAGAAAGCCCTTGAAAAACACAAGCTTGATCACGAACCACTGGTTTCAGCACTCAACGATTTTGCGGCAAAGGAGCTGCCCGCTCGCTTTACCGCATGGCGTGATAAGGAATTAGCAAGTCAACCCGAGACGACGCGTTGGCAGACTCTGGAAGCCATTACAACCGAAGCCGAACGTTCGTGGCTCAAGGTGCTTCCAAACGGAACGATCGCACATGATGGTTTGCTGAATCGAGGGGCCAATGTTCGCCAGCGAGGCCAACGCAGGAACGTGCGCAATGAGGAGGCGTACCGTCTGACGTTTAATACTCATCAAAAGAATATCCAGTCTCTCCGACTGGATGCATTGACAGACAAGTCGTTGCCGCAGCGAGGCCCCGGGCTAAGCGCCGATGGGAGTTTTCAACTGACGGAGATCACCGTCACCGCGCGACCGCTGGATTCACAGGATCCGACAGCGATTCAGGCTTTGAAACTCAAACCAGTCTTTGCTGCGTTCGAGGATGACAAGCAACCAATCATCAACGCTGTCGACGGAAATCCTGGCACCGCATGGGTTGTACGTACGACAGCGAAGAAGGACAACGCGGCGGTCTTTGAGCTGGAGACTCCTCTGGCTGGTTTTCCGAATGGGACGGAACTTGCCGTCGAATTGAAGTTTGTGGATATGGGTATCGGGCGGCTTCGAATATCGGCGAGCGTCGAGCCCAATCCTGCGACCTGGGCAGGAGATGTTTCGCCACAGCATGTCGGAGAACTACGGGCCGTCGCTGCAGCACATAAAGGTGAAATTCCGGAGCCTGTCAAAGTCTCACTCACTCGCTGGTTCGCTCCGTTTGATTCGGAAACGGCTGGCAGATTCAATCCGGTTCGAGACCATGCAGCCGTGGCGCCACGTCCGAATCTGCAGGAGGTTTATACAACGGTTGCAGGTGGTCAGGACGTCTTTTTCCTTCGTCGTGGAGAAGTCGATAACAAACAGGGCAAAGCAGAACCGGGATACCTGCAGGTTCTCTGGCGAAGTCCCGAACCGGCCAAGCCAATTGCATCCGCATCGGCCGAGCATCCACGTGTTTCTATGGCTAATTGGATGACGGATGTGGAGCGTGGTGCGGGTCCTCTGCTGGCACGAGTCATCGTGAATCGACTTTGGCAGCATCACATGGGCCAGGGCATCGTTGGGACTCCGAACGATTTTGGCTTTCAGGGCGACAAGCCGACTCATCCTGAATTGCTCGACTATCTTGCCGGTGAACTGGTGCGAGGGGGATGGAAGCTGAAGCCGCTTCATCGTGCGATTCTGCTGAGCGAAACTTATCAGCAGTCTCACGAGGTCAACGCAGAGAACCTCGCCATTGATCCAGCCAACCGCTTTCTATGGCACTATCAGCCTCATCGACTGGAGGCCGAAACGATTCGTGATGCCTTGCTGGCCGTTGGTGGTAATCTGGACGGCACGATGTACGGTCCCAGCGTACTTGACAATACTCAGAGACGCAGCGTCTATCTGCGAGTGAAACGCAGTGAGCTTTTGCCGGTCATGACATTGTTCGATGCTCCGGAGCCGACTCAGAGTATTGGGGAGCGCAGCGTGACGACCGTGCCGACACAGGCACTGGCTCTGATGAATTCGCCGCTGGTACGACAGCAGGCTGAAAAACTGTCTGCACGAATTAAGGCTGTGGGTGATGGTTCGTTACCTTTGGTCGTTAAGCAAGGTTACCAATTGACGTTTGCTCGTCTTCCAACCGAAGAAGAGCAAACCATGATGCTGGCTTTCATTGATCAGCAGCGAGCCGCAGCGGGCGGTGAATCACCCGATGCAACAGATCGAGCTTTGGTCGAGTTTTGTCACGTGCTGTTGTGTCTGAATGAGTTTGTCTACGTCGATTGATCAAAAGCCGCCGCAGCCAAATGGGCACTCGCGTGAATTAGAGGTTGTGAATCTGTTTGAGGAATGTTCAGATGTTCGGATTTTACTCGCCTGGCGAAATCTCCCTGCCTGCTCGCCGTAACTTTTTGCAGCAGGCCGGTCTTGGCTTCGGATCCGTCGCGCTGGCCAGCATGCTTCAGAATGAAACAGCCAGAGGCGCGGAAGTGTCAGATCCGCTTGCACTGCGACCGCCGCATTTTCCCGGTCAGGTGAAGTCCATTATCTGGTTGTTCATGACCGGCGCGCCGTCTCAGGTGGATACATGGGATTACAAACCGGAGCTTCAGAAACGAAATGGTCAGGAGTTAGCAGGCTCAGACCCCAAGACGGGCTTCTTCACGACCAGCGGAAAGTGTCTTAAGTCACCGTTCGCGTGGGCTCAGCACGGCGAATCAGGATCATGGGTGTCCGATCTGTTTCCACATCTTTCAAAGCACGTGGACAAGATGTGCTTTCTGCATTCGATGCATCTCAAGCAGAACAATCACGCACCTGCGTCACTCGAACTGATGTGCGGCACAAATCGCCCCGGACTACCAGCGCTTGGGGCGTGGATGACTTACGGGCTCGGATCGCAGAATCAAAGTCTTCCGTCGTTTGTGGTACTCCACGATACGCGACCTCGAGGTGATGATCAGATCTGGTCGGCCGGGTTCCTTCCGAAGACCTATCAGGCGATGACCCTGGATGCTCGCCGGAAAGAATCGATTGATAACCTCGTTCGAGATGCAAAGCATTCGGATGCCCAGCAACGTTCTCAGTTGGACCTGCTTCGTGAATTGAATCAGAAGCACGCAAATGCTCGGCCGACGCAGGCTGATCTTGCCGCGCGAATCAATTCATTTGAACTGGCCTACCGCATGCAGATGGCGGCACCTGACGCTTTGGATTTGACGAAGGAATCAGAATCCATCCACAAGCTCTACGGTATGGATAATCCCGAATGTGCCACGTTCTCACGCCAGTGCCTGCTTGCACGACGGTTGGTTGAACGAGGTGTCAGATTCGTGCAGATCTTTGCTGGCAAAGGGGTTGGCGGTGACGGAAGCGTGAACGACGTGCCGTGGGACTGTCATAGTGACGTACAAACGAATCATCGTTCGTGCGGCCTGCATACAGACCAGCCCGCCGCGGCTCTGCTGGCAGATCTTGAATCGCGTGGTTTGCTGGATTCAACGCTTGTGATCTGGGGTGGAGAATTTGGCCGAACGTCGGATTCTCAGGGCGACAAAGGCCGCGACCATAATCCCAATGGATTCACCATCTGGATGGCCGGCGCCGGAGTGAAAGGAGGCTTCCACTACGGCGCCACTGATCCGTTTGGATACAAGGCTGTTGAGAACAAGGTGCATGTCAACGACCTGCATGCAACGCTGCTGCATTTGCTTGGTCTCGATCACACAAAGCTGACCCATCGGTTCAACGGCCGCGACTTTCGTCTGACAGATGTCGGAGGCGAAGTGCTGAAAGAGATTCTTCGCAATCCGGTCGCTTAATGATTTGGCATCTCCGGATTGGCCCAGTGTCCGCCGACGTTTTCTCCTCGGACAACGAAGCCTTTCTTGTGCCAGTCGTACCAGGTTGTCACATCAGCGGCCGCGTAGCGGATGGTGAGACCACAACGCCGTCGGTTCGATTCATTGGCTTCAGAACCATGCAGCAGCAGGTCTGAGTGCATTGAGAACTGGCCAGCTTTCAGTTGATCGTCGACTTCGCTATCTCCATAGGAGTGCGGATTTCGAACGGCGAGATCAAGTACGGTGTTCGCGTCCTGAGTTTCGTCATAATCAATCAGGCCGTGCAGGTGTGATCGCGGAATAAACTTCATATTGGCGTTCTCCGGATCCGCATCATCGATCGCCAGCCACACGGTCACAGTCTTGGTGGGGCTGAGCGGCCAATAGGTACTGTCCTGATGCCAGGGAACGCGTTTTCCGTCATGCGGCATTTTGCAGAAGAAATGCGATCCCCAGCAGACAACGTTGGGGCCCAGCAAGTCAGCGACGGCGTCAACGATCCTCGGGTGCTGCACCAATTGATAAATCCGTGCAAATCGCATGTGTGCCGTGCTGATGGCGTAGCTGGATTTGCCGAGTTCGATATAGGCGGCCAAAACCCCGTCGAAGAAAGCACGAAGCTCGCGAGATTCTTCCTGATCCGGGCCGTTGAACGGCATGAGATAACCCTGCTCGTTGTATTGCTTGATCTGCTCAGGTTTCAGGATCTTTGGATTGGCGTTCACCGATGGGAAAAACGTCATCTTCCTTGGAAGCGCGGCCAGTTGGGATGGCGACGGATTCGGAATCTCATCAACTTTGCTCATGGTCGTTTGCTGCGTGAAAAGTGGGAGAAATTATGGGAAAAGGTCGGAATACGAAACAGCGGCATTCTCACGGAGTTCCTTTCTCGTTGGAATAGCGGTCGACATCATCGGCATGTTATTTTTCATCATTTTGGGTCGGCAGAGTCATGGCAGAACCTTCCATGCAGACGGGATATCGCAATGTAATCTGTGTTCCGGCAGATACTCGTCAGCGATTCCTGCAACTTGAACAGGAGGCTGCCGGGCCATTGCTGAAGATGGGCGTGAGACTTTCCGGTGTCGGTACCTTTGGGTTGAACTACCGAGTAGGATATCGGGATCCATCCTGTCATCTGGTGCTGCTGACTCTGGATGGCGACGGCTTTTACCAGTCTCCCGGAGTTGAGTTCCGTCCGGTCAGCGGTGACTTGTTGCTATCGCCGGTTGGAGTTCCTTTGTTGCTTGGAACTGTGGAGCAGTCGTGGTCATTTCTGTGGTTCTACATCAACGGGCTCAAACGCTGGCAGCATCTTGATCGAAGTTTGCCGCGACTGATCCGTCCGTCCTTCGCGACGCAGTTAAATCATGGATTCGAAGGACTGCTTTCGGAAACAGGCTATGCGCGAAGTCAGTCTGTTCTGACGGAATCAGGTTGGGTCACCGGAGAGCCGAGACCGATGACGCCTTCCAGTCGCGCAGCCAATTTGTTTGGTGAGCTGGTTGCGGAGTACTTGCGACAGATTCTGAGCCCAGTCGAGTCTGACAGAGATCCGTTTGAGAATCTCCTGCACGAGGTATGGAAGGATGTTGAACAAACTCCCGGGCAGGATTGGTCTCAGAAAGTGATCAGCGAGCGGCTGGGAGTTTCTCCTGCGACGCTTCAGCGTCTGGTCCGGCGTTACTTCGATTCAACTCCCCAGCAGATGATTGTTGAAATTCGCATGTCCCAGGCTCGGCGTTTGTTGCAGCAGTCCGACTATCCACTCAAAGTGATTGCGCGTGAGGTTGGCTATTCCGATGCATTTGTTTTCTCATCAGCATTTAAACGGTTTCATGGCAGCAGCCCCAGTGCGTTTCGAGAACCTGACGTGGGTTGATGATTGATCAGGGGCGTCTCACAATAAACGCTGCTGGTTCTGTGATGAAATGAATGGATGTCCTGGTCGATTGGTCGGAACAAAGAGCGGTTGGTCATAGAAATGCTTGCGTCACGTCAAACTGCTCTTTCGGCTGCGGCACACTCTTCGGGATCGCAGATGTTGTTCTGTGCGTTGTTTCTTGTGGTTCAGGTCATCGGTGCGAGAAGTCTGTTTGCCGATGAGAAACCCAATATGATCGTGATCCTGATCGATGACTTGGGGTACAGCGATCTCGGGTGTTTCGGCGGAACTCTCGCGCCGACTCCGAATCTTGATCGGCTTGCGAACGAGGGCATCCGATTTCGTAGCTTTTATGTCAACTCGCCGATTTGTTCCCCATCTCGCACAGCACTGACGACTGGGCAGCATCCGCACCGGCTAAGAATCACTTCTTACCTTGATAATCGAAAACGAAACAAGGAACGCGGTGTTGCTCAATGGCTGGATCCGGAGACACCGACGATCGCTGATCGCCTGAAAAAGGTGGGCTATACAACGGGCCATTTTGGCAAGTGGCACATGGGCGGGCAACGTGATGTCGGAGATGCTCCGCTGATCACGGAGTATGGCTTTGACAGTAGCCTGAGAAACTTTGAAGGACTTGGTCCTCGCGTTCTGCCATTAAATGACGCCTTTAATGGAAAGCCCGCGAAAAAGCATGATCTGGGCTCTGCAGGATTGGGGAATGGTTCCATCCGCTGGGCTAATCGTTCAGCGATCACGGGAGAGTTCGTGGCCGGTGCGATTCGATTCATCGAGCAGGCACAAAGCAACGGTAAACCCTTCTATCTGAACCTCTGGCCGGATGATGTGCATTCGCCATTCTTTCCGCCAAAGAGCCTGCGGGATTCCACGGACCAGAGCAAGCGATCGCTCTACTATGCGGTTCTTCAGGCAATGGATCAGCAGTTGGGGCTTTTGCTTGACCATGTGCGAAACGACGAGGCTCTTCGCAGGAATACTCTGATCGTAGTCGCATCGGACAACGGACATGAAGATGGTGCCGGGATGTCCGAGCCTTTTCGAGGCGGGAAGACCTGGCTTTATGAGGGGGGTATTCGTTCGCCCTTGATCGTTTGGGGGCCGGGTCTCGTTGCGAAAGAAAAGACTGGGTCGATCAACGCGGAGAGCGTTTTGTGTGCACTGGATCTCAACCGATCATTGACGGCGATTGGAGAAGCTTCGATCGAGAATGGGGCGACGTGTGATGGAGAAGATCTGTCGGCATTGTTGCTGGGCAGGAGTGCAACAGGGCGTCAGGCTCCGATCTTCTGGCGTCGTCCGCCGGATCGCCCGGGAACAGTGGAACAGGACAATCCGGATCTGGCTGTACGGGAAGGGAAATGGAAGTTGTTGATCAATTACGACCGCACGACGCCTCAGTTGTATGATCTTCAAGCCGATCAGTCAGAGACCCGAAATGTTGCCAGCCAGCACTCCGACGTAACTGCTCGATTAACGGAATTGGTATTTCGATGGAATTCAGACCTGCCCATCGACTCTGGCGATCCGGCGTTTCGTCCGTAGTTGATGCAAGTGCTATGGAATCGCGGCGGCATGGCGTTTCGCTTTTGGATCCCCTGCGGCATGCATGAGGCCTGATTCATCAATCAGAATCATGACCGGATGAGCAACCGGGGATGGAACGACGCCAATGAGATGTCCTCGCTTCGCAAGATCACTGCGAACGGCTTCTGAGATTTCTTCGTTGACCTTCAGCTCACCTCGGCCAACAAACGCTGCGTTCCGATCGGGGTCCGGATTAAACGAATCCTGATGATGATTGGTATGAAATCGAGGAGTTGACACAGCATCTTTAGGAGTCATGCCAAATTCGATCGTATTGAGCAGAACATTCAGTGTCGTTTGATCCTGGACATCTCCTCCGGCCACACTGATTGCGATGACCGGTTTACCGTCCTTTAAGACGAGCGTTGGAGTCAGGGTGATTCGTGGCCGCTTGCCTGCCATGACACGATTGGGATGATCAAGTGATGTGTTCATGCTGCGAACTCGATTGCCGGTATTTACGCCGGAGGGCCCCGGTGTATTGGTCAGCATGTTGCAACTTGGAGTTGCTGCGATCACGTTGCCCCAACGGTCAGCGACGACGCAGGTTGTTGTGTCCTGCTTTGGGATTTTGTTGGTTTCGTTCGTCGCGGCAGCGTTGGCTTTGAGAGCATGCATGTTAATTGGATCGCCAGGCCGACGATCCATTGATGCATTGTGAAGATCAATCAAAGGTCGTCGAAGTTGGGTGTAGTCATCAGACAGCAACAGATCCATCGGGACCTTTCCGAAATTTGGATCCGTGTAGTATTCGTCCCGGTCTGCATACCCCAGTTTCATTGCTTCAGTGATTGTGTGGATACAGTCGGCAGAAAGATGCCCCATTGATTTCAGCGGAAAGCCCTCGAGTAATCTCAGGTTTTGGCAAAGCACCGGTCCCTGAGTCCATGGGCCGCATTTGTAGACTGTGTAGCCTCGATAAGTTGCGAATACGGGATCTTCCACGAGCGTTTTCTGGGCCGCCAGATCGGCTTTACGAAGGAATGCTCCGGTCGCGATATACCATGCCTCCAGTTCGTCAGCTACATCGCCGATGTAAAATCGATCGCGAGCAGCGGACAGTTTTTCTTCTCGATTTCCCGCGGCTGCCTGTTCTGCCTCCACGAGTTTTCGAAGCGTGATTGCCAGGTTCGGATGCCATGGCTCCTTGCCGCGATCCAGCAGAGCAAGCGTCGGAGTGACGGCCTGTTCGAACGAGATTGTTCCGTGAAGTTTCAGAAGTGTAACGACGAGGTCAATGACTCCCGGCACTGGTGCCGCCTTCATGCTGCCCTTCCACGGAATGCCATTCTTGTAGAACCACTCGATGGCGGCCGGATCCATCGGTGCACCACCAACACCACTCAGTGTTTTGACTTGCTGAGACTTCGCGTCATAAACAATGACCGGGACCTCGCCACCAATTGCGAAAGATCCGTAATCAGTGACTGCCAAAGCCAGGATCGTTGCTGCGGCTGCATCGGCTGCTCGACCGCCTTCGTTGAGAATCGAAATGCCGGCGGCGACTGAATCAGGATGTCCGGCCGCGACAGCCCCGTTTCTGCCTGAAGCGTTCCATGAGATCTCCTGAGCAGATCCCTGTTGGAATGAGATCGCGAGAATAAATGCGAAGGCGATGAGTGTCGCGGTCTGTTTCATGGTGGTCTGCTTCTTCGCTTAAATGGGTTGAAGGCTGCGAGCGACCAGCTCGATAGGATGCCGGAAGCCAGGAGCAGGATACTGCGCAGGTTCGGGTTTGAGCCAGTCTGCCGTACTGCTGAACAAAGGTTGTGCTTCTGAAGTCTTTGGTAAATCGATGAGAGTCGGTACTATTGGGAGACCGCCTGTCCGGCTGCGCGAATCTCAGATCCTTTGGTCGCCGTGAGTTCATCTCCAAGCTCCCGTCGTATTGTGGCCGCAAGCTGGCTGAGTCGTGCGACGACGTCCGGATGTTTGGAGACCACGTTGGTCTTCTCCCCGGGGTCGGTCTTCATGTTGAACAAAGCCAAGTCGATATGCGCAACTTGATAGCCGTGGCGCGTTGCAATCCCCTGAATACCCGACTGCGTAATCGAGGCTGGTTTGAGATTGTTGAAATTAGCCGGCTTACCATCGCGGCCAGGTTCGCCTGCGACCGTCAGGTAATCATGAGCAAAGTGAAGTTTCCATTCACCGCTTCTGACGGCCTGGAGTTCTTCTCCCGCATAAATGAAGATTGCCTCGTGGGGCGAACCCTCAGAAGAGTTACCCAGAATCAGTGGGCTGATATCAAGCCCGTCGATTTTGAGGTCTGGTCGCTTTGCTTCAGTCAGTTTGGCGATTGTCGGAAGCAGATCGATGGTGCAAGCCGGTTCCTGGCATTCCGTACCAGCCGCTATCTTTGCGGGCCATCGCATCAGGCAAGGAGTGCGCACACCACCTTCGAATGACGTCAGCTTGCCTTCACGGAGAGCACCTGCGGATCCGGCATGATCACCGTAGGACAGAAACGGACCGTTATCGGACATGAAGATGACCAGAGTATTTTGCTCAAGATTGAGGTCTGTCAAAGTCTGCAGGATTTCGCCAACGGACCAGTCCAGCTCCGTCACGACATCTCCATAGGGTCCTCGTTTTGATTTTCCAGCGAAGGCTTCAGAGCGAAATATCGGCACGTGAGGCATGACGTGAGGCAGATACAGGAAGAAAGGGCGTTCTTTGTTATCTCGCAGAAATTCGATGGCCTGCTCGGTGAATCGACGTGTGAATTGTGACTGATCAGGATCTGTCTCAATAACGACTTTGTCTTTGTAGAGCGGGAGTGGAGGCATTGATGCATGCAGAACCGGATGATACTTGCTGTTGTCGTTGGAGTACGGGATTCCAAAGAATCGATCGAAACCGTGGTTGAGAGGATGAAACTCAGGTGCCGTTCCGAGATGCCATTTGCCAAAAATCGCGGTTGCATATCCGCGTTGCTGCAGAATTTCAGGCAGCAGAAGTTCCGCCGGGTGAATTCCATTGGTGCTGGTATGGTTCAGCGCACCTGAAAGGCTGACTCGGTTGGGATAACAGCCGGTCATCAGGGCGGCTCGTGAAGCCGTACATACGGCTTGTGCGACATAGAAGTCCGTGAACCGACGCCCTTCTCTTGCGAGTCGGTCTATGTTGGGCGTCGCAATATCCGTCGCGCCGAAACAACCGACATCGCCGTAGCCGAGGTCGTCTGCAAAGATCAGGATGATATTTGGTCCGACTTGCTCTGCGGCAGCGCTGAGGTTGGATGCTCGGCCATCGGTCGAGTTCAACACCACGGTCGCGATCATGATGATGACTGGCAGGGTTCCAAAAATTCGCATGTGGGCGACTCCGGAAAAGGTGGGATTGGGTCCGGAGTAGATCGATTGCTGTCGCTTGGGTCAACGAACGGCGAGGCTGGTCGACACAAAGAATTGTTCACTCATGGGAAAGCGGAGTGGCCGAGAGTAAGTCCAGTTTGCAGATTGGTTTGAAGAGTCAACAGGCGATTGGCTTTGAGGATTCGAGCGAGCTGATTTGGCACCCGATGCATGAAACTATCTTGCTTTGGCGGCTGTCCAGTCGCCTTGTCCGAAAAGGACTTACGCCCGAAAATGACCAACGTGAATCACGAATGTTTGGCTTTCTGGGTGTTCCCGCTGGGATTCAACCTGAAATTCCTGCTCCCAAGTCCGAAACTTGCTGCATTTCCGACTCGAACATTCCGAACTTCAACGCTACACTCCGCGATTCATTTTGAACGCCACTGGGAATAACTGGTCAGGCGTTCATGTTCCGGGCTGAGTATAGTCTGGCGATTTTCTGTTGGCAGCAGTTGGTTGAGGACGGTTTTCAGATGTTCGCTGTGATTGAAGACGGTAATCGTCAGCATCGTGTCCAGG
>JBIIIF010000135.1:0-18484 GCA_044235005.1 Planctomycetaceae bacterium
GAGAAGGTGGCCGCTAGGCCGGATGAGGGTGCTTTCGCGGGTGGCCGCGGTCCAAAACGAGCCCCTCACCCCAGCCCTCTCCCCCAATTTTTTGGGTCCATCCTGCCATCGAACAACTCGCTCTCCGCAAAAAATTGGGGGAGAGGGGGCAACATGGCGCTGTCCAGCTAATGCGTATGGCCTGCGTGTGGATCGATTCCTCCACCGGCTTTATTGCGAACCGCCATCTGCATCTGGTGAGCGTTCCGCAGAGCAATCACATCGCCCGGGAATAACGCTCCATCATTGGCGATGACAACAGACGACTGATCCTTATGGACTACATGAACAGGGATTCGATCGAAATGGTCTCCGTTCTGTTGGAAGACGAATGACTCTGCACCTTCCTGAGCCACTGCATCGACAGGCACGACGATCTGATCCTTCCATTCCGCAACTGGAATCATTAACTGCAGGCGTTGGCCCGGTTTGTATTTCCATGAGACAAACCGATTGCCGTCTTCATCTTTGTGATCTCGCACAATTTCGTTTTCGAGGTCGACGAAGAACTTCAAAGTGCGAGCGTCTTCATCGATTTCGCTGGCAATAAATGAGATCGGCAAGTTGTTCAGAGTGACTCCGGCCGAGAACAGGGCCTGAGCTTTCCAGTTGTTCGCCGTCGCTTTACTGATCGCATCAGCGTCCTGCTCAAATGCGCGTCCTTCGATGTACAATCGGCTGTGGTCCGCCAGTGAACACAGCTTTCCGCCCTGTTCAATCGACTGACCGAGCTGCACATTCATTGATTCGATGATGAGGGGAGCCGCTGGATTCTGAGTGATCGCGACTGGTCGATAAGCTTCATTTCCGGACAGCTTCAGCTCGTTCTGAATCTTCCTGTTTTCAGGGACAGTGACATTGAGTTCGCTCAGAAGTCTTCTGTCCTTTTCAATTTGAGAAACCTGTCGCTCCGACAACCCATGAAGTCTCAGCGCTTCCCGCTGTGCTCCCAGCAGGGCTTCCAGTTTCTCTTTCGCATATTGGTGCTCGAGTACTGAACGTGGAGGAATCACACCGCTGTCGACGCCGGCCTGCAGCCGTTTGAGTTCTCTCTCTTCAACATCCAGTTCACCGAGTGCTCGCACGAATTCAGACTGCGACGCTACGAGTTCTTCGTGAGTCAGTCTGATCTGAAACAAAGGGGCTCCTGGTTCCACTGCTGATCCCGGAACTGCCGACACTTGTGTGACAACGCCTGTCATTGGTGTGGAGACCTGCAGGACAGTACGTCCAGGACGCTCAACAATCACAGCTGGCACGGAGATCGTTCGATAGTACGTGGCGGTCGTGATTGGTTTGAGAAACTCGGCCGTCAGCCCAAGGTTCTTCATCGCTTGTGCTGACAGTTCCAGCGACTCCACTTCGGCGTGAGTAGCGTGTTCGTCATGTTCTGTATGAGCATGATCATCATGGCCATGCTCGTCGTGCGCGTGATCGTCTTTCGCTGTCGCAGACTTCCCCACCATTTGATCGACCCTGGTATTCAGCGAAGTCCACCAGAGGTTGCGTGAGGCGTAGGCAGCGCCAACAAGGACGCAGAGCATCAAAAGTTGAGCTGGGCGACTGGTGATTTTTGAAGGAGACGTATTCATCAGCGGAGACTTCCGAATAAAGCACAGTTTGAATTCATTCGTGCAGGAAGCAAAAGCCTGCTGCGCAAGGAGATTTAGCGAAGAAATCCTGCCTAATGTCGTGAGGGCTCGTCAGGAGCGGTGGATCGCAATGCGGTCGAGCAAGGCAGAAACAGAGTCATGTGATCGCAACGAGAAGTGCGGCGGCGGACGCGACAGGGCCTGAAGATCCAGGCAGTGGCCACCTGGAATCAGGCGAGCAGCACGCTTCTTATCAAGTACGCCAGACCTGAATGCGCGCGCAGAATTCGGGCGCGTGGGCGTCGCTGGAAAGTATCGGGCGAAAGCAAATATCGGCTTTCACCACAGAACTCAAAGTCGCACCAGTTTGCGGAAGGACGAGCCAGAAACCGTGTTCCGGCGGAGCCACAATCGCAACGGCATTCGTGGTGACGAACCTGCATTCTGTGTGGTCACATTCTGAGGAATGCTGGTCATGCGACGCGGGAGAATCAGAATCGGATGATTCATGATGAGAATGGCCATGGGCATGAGTGTGCCCGAAGTGACTCAAATGGGCGGCTTCTGAATTCTCTGAACAATGACTCATGCAGCCGTGAATGTGATGCCAGCCGCACCCGTAGACGCTGTGCAACAGCATCGTCAGGAGCGTCAAACATCGGAAAAACACAGCCACAGAAACACTCCGGTGCAATTCAGCCTGCGCGGAAAATATTCAGATCGACGAAGCTTCGTCCATTCAGCAAGACTGTGAACTGTACATCATAGAACCTGTTGCGCGAATATGAAGATGTTGCTTTTGGCCAACTACCGTTTTGTGCTGATCGGGTTTTCCCCCGAAATTGGAGCTGTACTCAGGGTGCTTGTATCGCCGACTTGATTCGTTCCAGATTGCGGTGAATTCGATCAAGAAAACGGTCCCGAGAGCCGACGGCCGGAGGATATTCACACAGGTCGATTCGGATGATCTTAAACCCTGCTTCGATCGCAAAGCTGGCTGTGGATTCGGGGTGAAGAGGATTCAGCAGAAAAAAATGAGTCTGATCTTTCGGAAGTTTCTCCGCGAGGTTTGTCAGTTCATCCTTCGCGACGGCAGTGAGTTCCTGAGATTCATCCCAGTGAACGTATTGAAAGTCCCAACCGAGTTTGCTGGTCAGATAGTGATAGTGGGGACTATCGCCGACCACTGTGATTTTGCGAGCAGACGTAAGCGAGGAGATTTCTTTGGCGAGATTTTGCGACGTAGTGAGTTGCACTTTGATGGTAGTTATTGTGGTCGCAATCTCTGTGGATGCACTTGGCCTTAGTTCTGTAAGGAGATCTGCGACTCGCGTGCACTGCGATTCGGCAAGTTCCGGATCCAGCCAGGTCGCCCATACTGTGCCGGGATGAGCATGTTGGCCTTCGGGGCCGTGCTGATGAGTGATGGCGTCAGGAATGCGAATGAACTGAGAATAGTACCCGACGGCTGTGTCCCCCAATCGCGAGACGGGCAGTGAGACGCGATCCTTCCAAGGTTCGTACCCCGCGCCGCTGATCAGGATCAGGTCAGCTTGCTGCAGTCGCTTGACGTCTTCTTTTCTGGGCTTCCAAAGTCGAGATGCAATGTTTTCCGGCGTAATCTTCTGCACGTCGATTTGATCGCCGGCCAGCAATGTCGTCATTTCGAAAAGCGGCTGACTGGTGACGACCACGACTGGCTTCTTGTCAGTGGTGGGATCTCCCGATTTGTCAGCCGTTGATCTGTCCTGCACCTCGCCGCATCCACAGATGAGCAGGCAGGCCGTCAGAATGAAGCCACGAGAAAGCATCATTGACTCCATCAGTTAGTTGATTTAGCCGCCGTTTCATTCGCAGTGCTGGCTTCAGTCTGCAATCCACTGCCACATGGAGCAGCAATGCCAACTTTCGTCAGCACCACGAATCGAATCGATGCGTCACTACCAAGGCTTACTTCAGATTCTTTGCCAGCAGTTCTGCAATCTGAACGGCATTCGTCGCAGCGCCTTTGCGAAGATTGTCGGAGACGCACCAGAAGGTAATCGCATTCGGGTTCGACATGTCTTTACGAATACGGCCGATGAACACCTCGTCGCTGCCGTCACAGGTGGAAGGCATCGGATACTGGCTGTTGGCCGGATCATCGACAACTGTGATGCCAGGCGTTGCCGCGAAGAGCCGGCGAGCTTCTTCCACAGAGACCGGGCGTTCCGTTTCCACGTTGATTGTTTCGCTGTGACAGTTCGAAACAGGAATACGAATACAAGTTGCGCAGACCTGAATGGATTCATCGCCCAGGATTTTGCGAGTTTCGTACACCATCTTCAGTTCTTCGCTCGTGTAGCCATCCTCTTTGAAGCTGCCGATCTGAGGAATTGCGTTGAACGCGATGGGGAACTTGAAGACCTGGTACTGATAGTCTTTCCCTTCGAGGTGCGCGCGGGAGCCATCGATGAGATCGGCGGTTCCCTGCAGGCCTGCTCCGCTGGTGGCCTGGTAAGTGCTGACGATCACGCGACGCACTTTTGCGGCATCATGTAGCGGCTTCAGAGCCAGAACCATCTGGGTTGTTGAGCAATTCGGGCTGGCGATAATGCCTTTGGCATTCAGTGCGGCTTCCGGGTTGATCTCCGGAACAACCAGAGCCACGTCGGGCTTCATGCGCCAGAAGCCGGATTCGTCGATGACCTTGCACCCGGCCTTGACGGCCGATGGAAGGAACTCGGCGGCCGTTTCATCTGGAGTGCTGGCGATGACGAGATCGATTCCTTTGAAACAGTCGTGCGTCAATTCTTCCACTGTGATCGTGCTTCCGTTGAACTCGACCTTCTGGCCAGCGCTTCGAGCTGACGCCAGAAAGCGGAAGTTCTTTGCGGGGAATTTTCGTTCCTGCAGAAGCTGAAGAATGATTCGCCCTACGGCACCAGTCGCGCCAACGACGGCCACAGTGTTAAACACGGAATAATCCTTTCGAAACTAAAAGACTGCTCGGGAGAGCGGTGTAAAAAGTCAGCGAATTTTCGACGGTTGCCCGTTTTCCAGACACCAACGTACATGGGCTGTTCCTTTTGGGAGCGGGAAAATATCCTTCCCGGTGAGAATTTCCAATTCCGGCAGACAAACTGAGCATTCTCCCGACTTTTGACAATGCCGTGAGCCAAACCGAAGCTTCCGAATTTCAGGCTCGTTTTAAGATCTGCGTTGGTCGCCTGACGCAGGAGCCGGAGCGCGCGCTGACAGAGATGTTCGATTTGGCGGCTCAGCGACTGGTTCGTTTTGCCGTCACAATTACTGGAAATCAGCCGGACGCAGAGGATGCGCTGCAGGGGGCATTTTCACGCATTGCCTTTCGACCCAGGTTACTGGCGAATGCGGACGCTCCGTGGCCGTATTTGATTCGTTCGGTGAGAAACGAAGCTCTGCGGATTCTGCAAAAGCGACGAGGCAGTGGTTACGAAACGCCGGATCGAGGCTCCAGTGAGGAAAGCGTGGAGGCTCAGGTCGTTCAGGAAGAAACGGCGGACAGTGTGCGAAGAGTGTTAAAATCTCTTCCCAAGTCTCAGTATGAGGTTGTCATTCTTAAGCATTGGGAAGAACTAACGTTCGCCGAAATCGCCGAAGCATTGGGATTGTCACAAAATACTGTGGCCAGTCGATACCGATATGCGATGGAAAAGCTGCAAAGAAGTCTTGAACCTTTGATAAAATAGTGATCCCACCTCACAAAATTCTGCCTTGATGTTGTTCTCTTACCCTGCCTTAATGTTGTTGTCTTCAAGGGACAAGTGAATCCAATGATCGATCCCGTCAAACGAATCACCGAGCCTTTGCTTCCGGAGCATCAAATGCTGCGTGAAGTCGGTACGATGCCGCAGTTGTCCGGCGATCTGCGTTCCCGCGTCGTTGTCGATATTCGTCGTCAGGTCCGTTACGGCCGTTTGGCGGATCGACTGAGAATTGCTGCGGCGGTTTTGGCTGCAAGTTTATTGGTATGCCTCGTCTGGAAGTTTCGCTGGACTGGCAAGGATCAGGTTGCCGAGCAGAAGCCGGTTGAGGTTAAGGCGCCAGTCTCTGTCCCTGCTCCGCCGTCGTCTGGAGTTTATTCCAGCAGTCCGGCTCCACTGCCTGAGCCTTCCAAGGTGCCTCAGGGAGGCCCATCATCTCTTCCAGACATGCGGGAAATGCAGCAGTTGAATCGGCTGATCGAGGATATTCAGGGGCGGAACAACGTCCTTTGTGGGCTCGTGCCGATCTGGTGAAAAAACGCGGGCCGGGTACGTTCGAATCCGGGAGTTCGGTATTTGGCGAACGGCCCTCGGAGTGTACCTTCTACTTTTTGAATGGCAGTCACGATACGCGAAAACCTGATTTGCGTACTGACATTAACTCGGTACCATGCCGTTTGGCAAAGCATGAGTCGTTTTACCAATGGTGCGGGTGGCTGGGGACCGAAGTCATTTTCGGAAAGCAATCTCCCGGTATGACGGGATGAACTGATGAGCCTCAATCAGTTTCCAACGCTGTCGCATCCGCGTATTTCTCGCAGGACTGCTGTTCAGGCCGGAGCTATTGGATTGCTCGGGCTGGGCAGTAATCATCTGGCAGGTCTGCAAGCCTCCGGTTCTGCCACTGGCTTCAACGGGACAGCGAAAACCTGCATTTATATTTTCCTCTCGGGTGGACTGTCTCAGTTCGAGAGTTTCGATCCCAAGCCGGAGGCGCCTGCAGAGGTCCGTGGTGAGTTCTCCTCGATCGCAACGCAGACTTCGGGCCTGGAAGTTACCGAGCACCTGCCAGGCCTGGCACAGCGAAGTCATCTCTGGTCTGTCGTGCGATCTCTGACCCATTCGACCAACGAGCATACGCTGGGCCATTACTACATGCTCACGGGCCGCAGTGGGGCGACGCCCGGATTCCGTGGCGATCGTCAGCCTCGTGGCACCGATTTTCCTTCGATTGCCTCGACGATTGGTGATGCGATTCCGGCTCGCAGCAATCTGCCGCCTGCGATTGTGCTGCCCGAGCGTTTAGTGCACTGGTCCGGCGGTACAATTCCCGGGGCATACGGCGGTCTGATGGGATCTCATCGAGATCCATTCTTTGTGGAAGCTTCTCCGTACGGCAATCCGTTCTGGCGCGGGGCTTATCCGGAGTTTACGTTCCCAAATGAAACGAAGAAGGCTCCTGCGTCGCCTGATGATCGAGTTTATCAGGCTCCAAGTCTGACTCTGTCACCGGGCATGACGATGACGAGGATGAACTCTCGAACCAGTCTGTTGACTTCGATTGATCGTCAAAGACGTGATCTGGAACAGTCGGCTGCTGGTCGTCATTACGATGAGTTCCGGCAGTCCGCGATTTCGTTGCTTTCGGAGCCGACAGTGCGCAGTTCGTTTGATGTGACGAATGCGGACGCTAAGACTCAGGAGCGATATGGACGCAACAGCTTTGGCTGGTCACTGTTGATGGCTCGCCGATTGGTTGAGGCTGGCGTGAATCTGATCCAGGTGAATCTTGGCAATAACGAAACCTGGGATACTCACGGGGACATCTTCTATCGCATGAAGAATAAGTTGTTGCCGCCGACAGATCAGGCTTTGTGTGCACTGCTGGATGATCTGCAGAATCTTGGTTTGCTGGACACGACACTGATCGTGATGGGCAGTGAGTTCGGCCGCACACCGAAGCTCTCGACACTGTCGGATTCTTTTCCGCATGCAGGACGTGATCACTGGGGCGCGGTGCAAAGTGTATTCTTTGCAGGCGGCGGCCTTCAGGGCGGTCGAGTGATTGGATCGTCCGATGAGTTAGGTGCGTACCCGGCAACCAGTCCATTCAAGCCGGAGAACATGGCCGCCACGATGTATAGTGCTCTGGGGATTCCGGCCACTGCAGTCTGGAACGATGAGTTCGAGCGACCACATCAGATTTACCACGGCGAGCCGATTACCGAACTGTTGTAAGTGCACATTGTGAATCTGACTCAACCGTGATTCGTTGATTTATCCTAACCCTGAATCGAACACGCCCGATTCTGCAATATGCAGATCGGGCGATGTGATGGATGGTATCATCCGGATTCAATTCAAGTTGGACGTGTCTTGTGATTGGTTCTGAATGAACGTTATCGCATGAATCGCAACTTTGATCAGATTGGCGGCAATCCCGGTCCGCCACCGTTACCGGATTTCTCACCAGCGTCACTGCAGACGATCGTCAGATTCGCATCGCAGTCGCAGGTATCAGCACGGTCGGTGTAAGCGGCTCCGTATGTGCGAGCCTTAAACTGACCGGCTCCTTTCGAGCTGCCAAAACCGGAATGATTGTAGGACTGATTCAGGTTACCGAACGCACTGGAGAGATCACTGAGTTCTCCCGCAATCGCACATTGCAGTTCAACCATTCCTACCAGTAGACCCAATACAAGGATCGTGCAAACGAGGACAAGTTCAGCGGAGAGAAGAACACCAGACTCGTCGTGCCATAATGTCTTGAGGATGGACATTGAGAAAAACACCTCAGGGGGAAATGATGAAGATGAGGGAGGCCTTCATGCCCCCAACCGGAAAAAAGAAAAGGCAGGGACCGAGTCCCTGCCTTCCCGAATTCTCAGCCGATAAACACTGCAGAGCAGTGATTACTTCCCAACTTCACCGCCGTCGGTGCAAACGATGCTCAGGTTAGCATCGCAGTCGCATGTGTCAGCACGGTCGGTGTAAGCAGCACCGAAAGTGCGAGCCTTGAACGCACCGCCGCCCTTTGAGCTACCGAAACCAGATGTCTCGTAAGACTGGCTCAAGTTACCGAAGGCGCTTGACAGGTCGCTCAGTTCGGCAACGATTGAGCACTGCAGCTCAACGAGACCAACGATCATGCCGAGAACCAGGATCGTGCTGACGAGCACGAGTTCTGCGGACAGGATTACACCAGCTTCATCATTCCAGAGAGTCTTCAACATTGTAGAGATCTTTCATCATAATCAGAGAGAGAAACGAGAGAGAGTTATGTCAGGCAACTGATCGAGTGGACGAATGTCTTTGGCCAAAGCTCATTCATTCACGAAAGTCGAAGACCTCCGCACGCTGAACAGCATTCATCCCGTTTGCTGTCTCAGCGTCACACACCGTTGCTTGCCACGATGTTGAGGAATGCCAACACTGTGCCATCAGACATGAATCTCTTTTTCTTAACAATGGGCTCCCTCTCAGACGCCGTCTAAGTACTTTCTCCTGCAGCACTTGAGTCGTTTCTTCGTGTATCGATGTTTGCCTGTGTTTACGCATTCCGTGGCAATTGTGCCAATGGACGGCAACACTATGCATAGTCTAAGTGTCAACAATTCTTTACAGACACTTCAGAGCTTGCTCCGGAGACAGGCCCTTGACGACTTCCACATGGCCAATGCGGGATGGCAGCACGAATCTCAGTTCGCGGCCTTCCGTCTTCTTGTCCAGCATCATGCAACTGACGATTTCCTGCTGTCGAGTCTGAAGCTCTTTGGGAACAGTAACAGGAAGGCCGAGCTGGGTGAGCAATTCCGTTTGACGATGAGTTTCCTCTGACGTAATGCGATTTAAGGACTCAGCCAGCCGACTGGCACAGATCATCCCGATAGAAACGGCTTCACCATGCAGAAGTCCGCCATAACCAGAGAGCGCTTCAAAGGCATGGCCGAAGGTGTGGCCATAATTCAGCACGGCTCGCAGGCCGGTGGTTTCATATTCGTCCTGGCGAACCACGTCGGCCTTTAGTTCGCAACTGCGAGCAACAACATGCCGCAGAACTTCCGGAGCGCGCGCGTTCAGGCCCTCAATGTTCTTTTCCAGGTAATCAAAGAATTCGTGATCGAGGATGACTCCATACTTCACAACTTCAGCCAGCCCCGATCGATATTCGCGGTCGGGAAGCGTAGCCAGTGTCGTGAGGTCAATCAGGACTCCAATCGGCTGATGAAACGCGCCGATCAGGTTTTTTCCTCGAGGATGATTGATGCCGGTTTTTCCGCCAACGGAGCTGTCCACCATAGAAAGCAGCGTCGTCGGAACCTGCACAAATCGCAGGCCACGGGCATAGGTGGCGGCCACGAAGCCAGCCAGATCTCCTGTCACACCGCCACCGATCGCAACGACAATCGTACGTCGATCGGCTGCCATGTCGACGAGCTGATCGTATAACAATTGCATTTGAGCATAGGACTTCGACTGTTCTCCCGAGGGCACAATGGTCGTGCGAACTTCGGCTCCGGCCGCTTCCAGACTTCTTTGAACAGCAGCTCCGTGAGGAATCTGGATGGATGCATCCGCGACGATCAGGAATCGCACTTTCCCAATACTGTTTCCGCCGGTCCAGGAACCCACGGCCGCGGCAGCTCCCGATAGACAGCCTTCGCCAATTCCAATTTCATAACTGCGCGAACCCAGCTCAACGTGAACAGAACGAGTCCATAGGGAGGTGGAATTCATCGGGATACTCAAATACGTGAAGAGTCTGGCAGGATGTCACCGAATCGGCGAATCCGGGATCGGAACCATCAGGAGGGTTGAAAGATCCCGGAAGAATCACGGAAACTATAGCCACGGTGCTGACAGTCAACCACCGCTCACGCTTCTGGAGTCTGGAAACATCAATGCTGGCAAAACGCATCATTCCCTGTCTTGACGTTCATGCAGGTCGAGTCGTCAAGGGGGTCAATTTTGTCAATCTGCAGGATGCCGGCGATCCCGTCGAGATTGCTCGCAAGTACGAGCAGCAGGGAGCTGATGAGCTGGTCTTTCTGGACATTACCGCCAGCCATGAACAACGCGATATCATTCTGGGCGTTGTGGCGAGAACTTCGGAAGAGGTCTTTATGCCCCTGACCGTTGGAGGTGGCATCAGAACTGTCGACGATATCCGACGACTGCTGAATGCGGGTTGTGACAAGGTTTCGATCAACTCGATGGCGGTCAAGAGCCCGGATTTTGTTCGCGAGGCGGCTCTGAAGTTTGGAAGCCAGTGCATTGTGGTCAATATTGACCCGAAGCGAATCCAGAAAGACGGCAAAGAGTTCTGGGATGTACACATCAACGGCGGACGCATTCCGACGGGGCTTCAGGCTGTTGAATGGGCCCAGGAAGTTGAACGACTTGGGGCCGGGGAAATCGTTCTGACGTGTATGGATGCTGATGGAACGAAAGACGGCTACGACCTGGAGATTACCAGGGCCGTTGCCGATGCGGTCAAGATTCCTGTCGTTGCCAGTGGTGGAGCGGGCTGTCCCGAGCATCTTTACGAGGCTGTGACCAAAGGTGGTGCAAGTGCTGCTCTGGCGGCCAGCATTTTCCACTATGGCACTTACACGATTGAGGAAACCAAGCAGTTCATGGCCGATCGCGGGGTTCCGGTACGTATGCTGCGTTCCTGATTGTCGCTCGCAGGCAGGTAGCAAAAGCGACACTCTGTCTGGGATCAACGGGCCGAAAGCACAGGGCATTATCATAACCCGACGCGTCAGCGAGGGATTTATGGAGAGAAGAATGTAGGGCAAACGCTTTCCAAAATCTCTCCTCCGGAGTTACTACAACTCAGCGTGTCGGGAGATAAAAGCATGCCGATACGACCGAAAAATTTGGTGACCGAAAGATTTGCTGACTATTGATTTAATCCTGACCCGCTGCGTCAGCGAGGGATTGTTCGTGAGAACCCTGCAACGTTGATCCCTCACTGACGTTTGGGATTGTTTAACCCATGAAATCAATTCACCGTTCAGGGACCGAAAGACTTGCCTGATGCGGGCTGTAGATCCAAAAGGCCCGTCCAGGTGGGCGGGCCTTTTTCGGGTTACTTCTTCTTGCCGTTGTTCTTGCCTTTTTTGTCACTCTTTTCGCGTTGCTGCTCAGCATTTTTTTGAGCCTCAGCGGCGGCATCGAGAAGTCTTTGCAGGAAGCCCGGCGGTTTGGCGGCCGTCGCCTGAGCTGTTGCTGGAGTCGACGAATTCTTTGTCGGCTTAGTACTTGGCTGCTCGTCCGGCATGATGACTTCCACGGCCGGACCTGCTGGAGTCAGCTTTCCGGTTCCCAGCAGTTTTCGCTCAGCAATACTCCAGAGGCTGGAAGCGATGAAGTACAGACACAGACCGGCTGGCTGATGCCAGAACATGATGCCCATCACTCCTGTCATCATGTTCATCATCTTGTACTGCAGTTCCTGCTGCTCATCCTGAGCGGGCGGCATAAACATTTTCTGTTGAATCAGAAACAGGGCCACGGTGCAGAGCGGCAGGATGCTGAAGTCAGCGCCAAGTCCGAAAGGCAGCGGAAACGGGAGCCGGAACAAGGCGTCTGGCCCGGCCAGATTCTCGATCCACAGGAAACTTTGCAATCGCAGGTCGACCGCTGAATTCAGAGCGGTATAAAGCCCCACAAAGATGGGCAACTGCAGGAACAGAGGCAGACATCCGCTCAAAGGATTAATGCCGTTCTTTCGCCACAGCTCCATTTGTGCGCGGGCGAGTTTCTCTTTGTCGTCGGCGTACTTTTCCTTCAGCAGCGTAAGCTGAGGTTGTAGCTCTTTCTGGCGAGCCGCCATGATCGCCTGTTTGCGCGACAGAGGGAACAAGCAGCCTCGGACCAGTACTGTCAGCGATATGATGGCCAGGAAATAAGGCATCCCGAGGCTGAAGAATGTGTCGAGCAAATAGTGCATAACGCGAGCAACAAAGCCGAACATGCCATAGTTCAGGACCTGGCTCGCCTGGAATGGCAGAGGGTCCAGTAGTTCACGATGTTTCGGCCCCACGAAGAATGCATACTTATGGGTGACCGAATCGTCTTTCGCCTGCAAAACGATCGGCATTGATGTCATTCGCAGGCTGATGTCCGACTGCCGTGGTTCTCGTGAATGGCGAGCAATCAACACCGGGTAAGTGCGATCCAGCCATTTCTTTTCCGCCTGTTCTTCCGGAGTTCGATCATCCAGCGGAGCGACCAGGGCAGCGAAGAACTGGACGTCAATGCCTGCGTAGCGGAAAGCAGACGTCCATTCATGATCTTCACGCAGCTTATTCTTTTGTTCCGCCAGAGTTGATGGACGCCCAAGTTCCTCTTCAAGGTCGTCGCAGTAGTCGACAACGGTGCTGGCCGGGAGTGTTGCGGCTTTCGTCCCATCGACAAACTCAAGATGCAGATCGCGATACTTCGAAGTATGCTCTTCGTTCTCGAAGAGCACTCCAACCGGCCCCTGAATTTCGTAGTCAAACGTGCGAGGTGAATCGCTCAGGTTGATGACTTCCAGAGCAACCTCGACCGTATAAAACGATGGATCAGAGTGCCACGCCTGAACAAGTTCTTTGCCTCTGACCTTCAGCCGCGGAAGTGAGAATGTCTTGCGAACTCGCAACGTTCCGTCAGGAGCATCGTACTCGAAGATCGCCCTGGCCAGCGTGTCGGTTTCGGTCTTTTCAACTAGTTTCCAGTTTGCTGACTCAAGCGTTTGCTTCTTTGATGCCAGTTGACGATCGATGACCAGAATTGCCGTGGAAAAGCTTTTGTCGTCGGTCAGATTGTTGCCCACGATCCGAGCAGGAACCTTCCGGTCCTGCAGATCTTTGTACTGCGGCGCAGTCAACGAAACACTCGCGACAGCCGCACCGGCCGAGGTGAGATCAACATTCAACGCATAACCGCTCTCTGGGTCTGATGAGCCGAGAATAACTTGTTCCAGAGGATGATCCGGAATGACCAAATCTGAAGCTGGCTTCTCATTCGTCGTTCCTGCAGCGCTGAGTTCACCGCTGCCGCTGCCACTTGCGGAATCAGTTGCTTCGGCGGCTAAAGGTGCCGCAGGTTTCTTCACGGGGACTGGAAAAAACTTTGGCTGAATAACGGCGGTCCACAGCCAGAGGAAGGCCATCGAAGTCAGCAGGAACGAGAAAAGTCGGCGATTTTCCATAAGGGCAGATCGCGAGATGACTCGCGAATTCCATAAAAATGCGTTCAAAGTGCCACAGACCGCGTGCAGAGGCAGGCTCGGTCCATGTTGTGGAGCAAATTCCGGGCGCAGAGTTTCTGCGGCCGTCGTTCAACTTGGAAAAGGCTGTTACTTTAATGTGTTTTCACAACCCGAAACGTCAGTGAGGGATCCATTCATTGCGTTGTACGCGGGACATCCCTCGCTGACGCTTCGGGTTCCGATTAAAGCGTCATGCCTTGGAAACAAGCGGGGAAAGATAACCGATGCAAAGGCAGGCGTGTATTGTCGGATCTGGAGAACTCCGTTTTCCCCGGAGTTTTCACCCGAAAACTCATTCGGCAGAGGTCTGGGAAGTCTGTGCCAGTTCGCTGGTGAATAGGGATTGTTGGCGTTAAAAGGCTGGAAACATCCTCCTTCTGCCCGCCTCAGAGTCCTTCCTGTTTGATAGAAAGCCGCCTTCGTGATCACGGCCTGTCGCCATATCTTCCTCAGCGCTGCGGTGTTATGCGTTGCTTTCACGTCGGCGTTGGTGGCGGATGGCCCGTATTCAACGACCGCTCCGGTGCCCGATACTTTCCGCGCCGGTTTTGAGAGCATCTCCGAAAAGGAATCTGAGGAACTGCTGTCCATTTTGGTTGAAGGGGAAATGTCGGGGCGAGGCACAGGACAGGAAGGCTACTTCAAGGCGGCTGCCTGGTTCGCATCAAAACTGGAGTCCTGTGGGTTCCAGCCCGGCGGGCCAGATGGATCATGGTATCAGGGAGTCCCCTTTATCAAATTGTCGACTCAGTCTGACCAGTGCTATTTTCGAGTCGGTGACGAAGAAGCGATTGCTGGAAAGTCGTTGGGCATCAGTGATTTTTCAGGATCGTACGAAGGGGATCTGCCCATCACACTGGCGACAGTCACGAAGGAACGGCCCGCGCCGGTTGACGGTTCGATGGAGGGCCGACTTTTGATTATTCAGGCTGAGGGAAGAATCCGTTGGGATGATTCGTTCATTCTCAAGTCTCGTCCGGCCTGCGTCCTGATCGTGGCGGATGAAGCTCGAGTGCGTAACGAAGCGGTGAATCAATCGGAGCAAACTCCCAGCACGATTCCCGTCGCGATGGTGACCGCTGCCGCAGCAAATCAACTGGCCGGCAAATGCGGTCTCAACGCGTCCTTCTTTGGCGATGCAACTCCCGCGCGAAACCTGTTCGTCACGTCTTCCCAAACAATAAAGTCGAAACTTGTGATCGACCGCGAAGCGATTGATGTGCCCAATGTCGTTGGCTGGTATCCCGGCTCCGATGAAACTCTTCGGCATGAATACATCTGCGTCGGTGCTCATCTGGATCATCTGGGAGTCCAGCGTGGTGAATTGTTCCCCGGGGCTGACGACAATGGTTCAGGCTCTGCGGCAATTCTGCAAGTCGCCAAAGCCATTCACACAAATCCCATCAAGCCGAAGCGAAGTGTGCTGCTGATGGCGTTCTGTGCTGAAGAACGAGGCCTGCTGGGCTCCAAACATTTTGTCGCTCATCCGCTGAAACCTCTGAGCGACATGATCTGCATGTTGAACATCGATATGATTGGTCGAAATGAAGAGTCCTCTTCGGAACCAGCATCAGAGAATGCCAATACCATTCACCTTGTGGGCAGCAAGGATCATTCGGCCGAGCTGCATGCGATGGTGGAGACGGCTAACAAGTCCGTTGGATTCGTCTTTGAGTACGATGAAGAGAATCGTGTCGATGGACGCAGCGACCATGCGTCGTTCTCCGAAAAAGGGATTCCTGTGACATTTCTCTTCGGAGGCTTCAATCCTCATTATCACAAGACGACTGACACGATGGACGGCATCAATTTCTCCAAGATCGCAAACGCTGCTCGCCTGGATTATCTGGTGCTCATGATGGCGGCTGAACATGGTCGCTTTGCGCTTGATAAGAAGTGACCTGTGTAGCCATATCGCTGTGCCCAGCTCTTTCGTTTCGCTGAATGGTTCCTGTTAGTCCTGCTGTATTTGCTGAAGCATCGAATGCCTGTTACTCGCCATTTTCTTGATCCCTCCAAGCCCGCGTTGTTGAACGCTGTGGACTACTTGATTTCCCGATACGCAAACGGAGATCGATTGGATCTGTCGAAAGTGATCCTGGTATTTCCCGGACGCCGGGCCGCTCGTCGAATGCTGGAACTTCTGGTGCAGCGAGCCGGCGCGAAATGGCCGGCGCTGATCCCGCCGAGAATGGTGACGTTCACGCGTTTTCCGGAGATGCTTTATCCGCAGAAGCAAAAACTCGCGGACGATCTGACTCAGTTGCTGGTCTGGCGGAAAGCTCTCTATGCGGTGCCGCATGGAGAAATTCGAGCGGCCCTCCCGCATCGCCCGGATGAAGATTCTGTGCCAGCCTGGATGGCCCTGTGTGAGTCATTGCGAAAACAACACAACGAACTTGCGGCCGAAGGGCTGGAATTCGACGAAGTCCACGAAAAACTCGCGCAGTCCGGAGACATGGAAGAAGCGGAACGCTGGAAAGCCCTGCGGCGAATTCAGTCAGAGTACCTCGTCCAGATGGATGATTTGCAGCTCTGGGATCGTCAGGCTGCGCGACTGATTGCGGTGCAGATGAACGAATGCCGAACAGATTGTGACATCATTCTGATCGGCACGGTCGACATGAACCGTATCATTCGGCAAATGCTCGATCAGGTTGCCGACCGAGTCACCTCGCTGATTCATGCGGCCGAATCGGAGCAGGATGATTTTGATGAATACGGATGCGTGAAGGCTGACGTCTGGGAAAACCGTCAGCTCGATATCAAGCTCGAAACGACTCGCATCACAGGGTCGCCGGCCGAGCAGGCGCGGGCGGCGATGGAAGAACTCGCGTCTCAGAATGGTGTCTATCGAGCCGATGATATCACGATCGGCGTTGCTGATGACACGATGGTTCCGACTCTGCTGCAGTCTATGGCCGATGCCGGAATCACGGGACAATGGCCGGTCGGAATGTACGTCTCGGAAACTCGTCCGTTTCGACTGCTGCAGTCTCTGGCTTTGCATATTGCCTCCGCGCGAGATGACATGCCGGCGGACTTTGCGACGCTGAGCGATCTGGTACGACACCCCGATGTGAACGACTGGATCACTCAAAACCTTTCCAACACGCTCAACGATGACGAAGCTCTTGCGAAGTGTGATGTTTGGCTCAGTGAACTTGATCAATACATGATTGATCACCTGCAGGTGACGCCCGGCGAAATGCTGGGGAAGGCTCCTCGACGAATTCTGGTGGCCGAAGTTTGCCGCTCCGTCGAAGCCCTGCTCCGTTGCCTGGTCGCAGATGCCTACTCCGCCGAATATTCTGGTTCCGCAGTCGGAAAACTGAAACCTCAGAAAGCAAAGCCCGTTCGAAAGTCGCGTCAACGAACGCTTGATGAATTAGCGGATGCTGCGGAATCGTCATTGACTCAGCAACTTGAACAGCGTCGGCCCTTATCTGAGTGGGCCGAAGGGGCCGTGCGAGTTCTCGCGACGATCTACGGCGATCGCGAACTGCACAGTGAATCGGCGGCGGATCGAGGCATCGTCGAATGTGTGACAAGGCTTCAGGATCTGAATGAACAACTGCAAAGAATTCCTTCGGCCGCCCTGCCCTTGTGTTCGGCCAGTCAGTCTCTGCAATTGTTGCTCAAGCAGATTGCTGACGACACGATTCCTCCTGAAGCCGACAAGAATGCGGTGGAACTGCTCGGCTGGCTTGAGCTGACTCTCGATGACAGTCCGGTGCTTATTCTAACGGGCTTTAACGAAGGCAAAGTTCCGGAGTCGATGAACTCCGATGCGTTTATGCCCAACAGCCTGCGAACGCGACTGGAGCTGACAGATAATCGTCGCCGCTATGCCCGCGATGCTTATGCGATGACGTCGATCCTGCGCAGTCGTCGCAAGGTGGTGCTGATCAAAGGCCGAACCGATGTGCAGGGCAATCCGTTGTCGCCCAGTCGCCTTTGGTTTGCCGCAGATCCTCGTTCAATTCCTGAACGAGTTCGCAGATTCTACGACCCGGATTACGTGACAGAGAGTACGTCCACGGCGGAGACTGCTATCGAGAACTCCTCAGAGTCGATGCCGCGTCTGAGTGGGTTTATCGTGCCGCAGCCCATTGATGTACCCGCTGCTCCGACAGAGATTCCCGTTACGGCATTTCGAGAATACCTGCAGTGTCCGTATCGATATTTTCTGCGTCGTGAATTACGACTTCGATCCATCGAAGATGACGTGAGAGAACTCAACGCGCCCACGTTCGGAAGTTTGATGCATGATGTCCTGAAGAGTTTTGGGCAGTCAGAATTTCGTGAATCTCTCAGCACCGAAGCGATCGAAACATATTTGTTGCAGGAGCTGCATCGTGAATCGCTGGGGCGATTTGGCAGGTCTCGATCAGCGACGGTCAGTGTTCAGCTCAAGATGCTGGAAAGCCGTTTGATCGCATTTGCTCGATGGCAGGTTGAAAGTCTGAAGGAAGGCTGGCATATCGCGTTCACGGAACGGGATCTTGTCTGTGACGACTTTTCCGACGTGAATGGACGTCCTGTCAACTTGATCGGGCGAGTTGACCGGATCGATCGTCATGAACCCAGTGGTGAATGGCGTGTGTTGGATTACAAAACCAGTGAAGCCGCTGAACCGCCGAACAGGACTCACCGCAAGAAGGACGAATGGGTTGATCTACAATTGCCGTTGTATCGCCTGCTGGTGAAGTCGCTAAAGATCAAGGGCACTATTCATCTGGGCTATATCCAACTGCCTGGCGATCTGAGTCAAGTCGGTTACGAGGCTGCAACATGGTCCGATGACGAATTGTTCACCGCCGAGACGCTGGCTCGCCAGGTGGCTGCGGACATCATTGATCTGA
>JBIIIF010000011.1:0-57209 GCA_044235005.1 Planctomycetaceae bacterium
CCGCTGCTGCCGAGTCATCTGGATTGTGGACAAGATGTTTTCCACGACGGTTCACTCCATTGAACATTGACTTCATCCGGCATCATGCCGATCGAAGTAACCACAGAATCAGGGACAGCAGGACCCATCCCGCAAAGCCATAAACAAACACCAATCCGGGTGACTGAATTCCGACCCAGCGACCTCGAACAGCCACCGTCAGGAACCAGGGGCACAAAACCACAGCCACCAGAGCCAGCAGGAGTCCCGCTGGATTCGCCTGGAACGAGCGACGCCAATGACCTCGCACAAACCAGGTAAAACTTGTCGTCATCCCACAGTGCGGACAGTTCATTCCTGTTGCACTGCGAAATCCGCATTCTGGTAACCCCAACTGCAGATGAGTTCCAAACCCTTTGGGATCCGGAGTCAGCCACATCGCGATTGCCATCACCGACATGATTCCGATCGCCAGCAGAAGCAGAAGCCCGCGTTCACTGCGACTCAGGACTGCGCCTGAAGCAGCCCCGCGCTGTGGTTCGGCTGGCGTAGAATCTGTCGTTGTCATGGGAGAAGTATCAGTGCAACAAGAATTGAACAAGAGCCGTCCGATCACGTTTTTTTATTCCCATCTCTGTTCCAGCAGGAATTGCCTTGCGGTCCGGAAGGCCAAGTGAATGACAAGCCAAATCTGCCGATCGGACTCGGGGACGACCATTTCAGCCTGTCATGACCTTAGTTTGACCGGTGATTCCACGGTTACAAATGCAACGGCCACGTGGCTTCGTCGAAAGCTATTCGTTCACTATTGACGTCTGATCCGGCACAATCTCAAAAGCATCGATAACATTCGCAGGCACTCGACACGGCTGCAGCGTTGCGAACTTAACGAAAGCCCAGTTGGTGTGGGCGAGAGCCAATTGCTTTCCATCGCTGGCCCGGTGAATCTCATAGCGCCGCATCGAAGTGACTCGTTTCATGTCAGCCACCCATGTACGAACAACGATCCTGTCTTCAAGGAATGCCGGAACGAGATACTCAATGTAATGAGATCTCACAACCCAGCCCTGACCCAGCTCGTGATAAGCCTGCGCCGACCAGCCCTGTGCTGACGAATGAGCAATCGCGGCGTGCTGAAGCCAGCGAAGATACTCGATATTGTTGACGTGGCCGACACCGTCAATCTCCTTGGGAGTCACCTGATGATGATATTCGAATACGGCGGGCATGATTCGCGGTTCAGAAAAAGGAGACGGCAGGAGCAACAAAGAACTCGTTTCGGTCCATCGAAGAAACCAAAAGGATACCAGAGAAATCGATTTTGAGCAGCCGACGGTGTCAAGCGCCTGTTTCACCTGCGACGCGTTAGAGTTGACAATTCCCTGTCGCTCGAATTTTCGGGAGCATGGCCATGATCACCATCAGGATGCGGTTTCTGTCTTTCCTGTATTTTGATTTAATACGAACGGGAAACGCCAGCGTGCGAACACGTTCGAAATACACACTGGCGTCTCGGACTGGTCTCAGCGTGCACTCGACGCAGGACCAAAGACGCCCAGCAACCTGCTCACAAACTTCTGTGCATCAGAACATGGCGTTCTTCAGTTAACATACAAAACGATTCAGCGGCGACGGCCTGCAGTATCTGCAGGAGAATCATGCCGCCAGTTCATTGGAGTGGATATTCATGGCTCGATTTGCTGTCATTTTGCCAGCGGCCGGCAAGAGTACTCGGATGTCCGGCTTTCAACGCAAGAAGCCATTCGTGGAACTGAAAGGGCGGCCGGTGTGGGTTAGAACGGCCGAGTATTTTCAGGGGCGACCGGATGTTTGCCAGACGATTCTCGTCGTCTCTCCGGATGATATGGAATGGTTTCGAGAGACGTTTAAGCCCAACCTCGCCTTTATGGACATCAAGGTTGTGGCCGGGGGCGTTTCGCGAGCAGAGAGCGTCCGCAACGGAATCAGTGCCATTACCGAACCGACTGACTATATCGCAGTTCATGATGCCGCCAGACCCTTGCTGACGGCCAGATGGATCGATCAGATTTTTGCTGCCGCTGAAATGCATCAGGCGGCAATTCCAGGCTTGCGAATCAGCAGCACTGTGAAGAAAATCAAAGCGGATGGCATGATCGAGTCGACCGTCGATCGGACAAATCTGGTCCAGGCTCAAACTCCACAGGTCTTTGAACGCCACCTGCTGGAGAAAGCTTTCGCGGCGTGTCGCAATCTGGCCTCCGTCACTGATGAAGCCTCACTGGTGGAGCAAATGAACCATCCCGTTTACGTCATCGACGGATGGGACATGAACATCAAGATCACGACAAACGATGACTTCCGGATGGCAGAGCTGTATCTCAACGCGCTGCCAAAATCCGGCGGAATCGGTGCCCTGCATCCGTTTGCAGATGACATGTTTCGATAGTCTCCGGTTCTGGAGAATTTGTCTCCGGATCAGTCGGGATCTAAGGCACCAGCGAACAAATAAGCTACCAACCAACTCATGGCGAGCGGTTGGCGTTAGCCGACCGGTATGCCGTTCTACCGGCCGGTTCACACCGGGCCGCTCGCCAAGCTGGTCTCTTATTTCTTTGCCGCTGCCTAAGGATGGAGAATGACGTCACGCCCTCAGAATTAACCGCTTTGCAGGTTCGCAGAATCCTTGACCGTACAGTTGGACTCAAACACCTGTTAACGCCTGACAGGAATCATCATCAAGGCCAGCCCCATCCACGTCGACAGAATCAACAGTGTGACCGTGTTGCTGAACTGACTGCCGAATTCTTTGCCCGGGGCTCGCAGTTTCTCCATGTAGTCATTGTGCTCCTGCTGAATCTTGATCCATTCTTTTTTTGTGGGCTCGTCAACACTCGGCGGGACGTTCAGCTTTAGTGGTTCACTGGCCTTGCGAGGTGCAAAGGCGGCCTCCATTTCGGTCGGTATAGGAGTCGGTTCCGGAGTAGTGATAGCGATTTCAGAAAACCGCCACGCTCTGAATGTTGTGGACAGGCAAAAATAAAGCACCAGCAACGTCCACGCGGCTGCTGCCAATTTCCTGCGACGTTCCGTTGTGCTGGTAGTTGTGATAACGGGAACCGCCAGCCCCAGATAAAGCGCAGCGACGTAGGTTCCGTGCGAAAGAATCTCAGGCAGCTTCAGCGATTGATAGAGAAACAGAATCTCACAAACCAAAGCCGCCGCAACACACGAACCTGTGGCAATCGCCTGAACCTTCTCTTCGCGATTCAACGCCAGGCGACCAAAAGGATTCAGCATCAGCACCAGGTTAAACAATGCTGAAGACGTCCAGGTCATCCAGACGAACAGCAGGTAAGTCAACATCATCGGAAAGGCAAGAAACTCCAGAGCCGGCACCGACGCGACAGTCGTCTGCAGCACCGACTGTGCAATGGGCATGCCGATCAGAAGCAGCAACCGCGTTCTTGGTGGAAAGCGTCCGATCCACAGAAAGAATCCCAGCATCATCCGATAGATAAAGAAGCGAGCCTTCATCGCTTCGACGATTCCGCGTCTGGCCCATTCCATGTTCGGGTCCAGTCGCAAGGCTTCTCGAAAGTGGACCATGGCTTGTTCCGGCTGGCGAACATGCAGAAGTCGCCAGCCTTCATTGGCATGTGTAAACGCGTTCTCGGGATTGCGTCGCAGAGATTCCTGAATCGTCAGCCCGGCTTCTGATCGTCGGCCCAGTGTTGTTAACGCTGCCGCTCGCAGGTTTTCACAAGCCTCATGTTCCGGCTCAGCCTCGAGACCTTGCTGGGCCGCCTTTAGAACTTCTTCCCATTTGTCACCGGCCGCTTCAATTGCGCCGAGCGTTGCGAAGTAGTCGGCATTCCAGGGAGACAGCCGCAATGCTTCATTAATGGCTTCGCGAGCTTCCCGCAGGCGATTGCGTTTCAGCAACACTCGCGCGAAAGAATAGTGGGCCATCGGTTCTTCTGGACCATGAAAAATCGCCTGCTGAGCTTCCTCGTTGGCCGCATCCCAGGCTTCTCGCTCAACCAGACACAAAGCCAGCATCGCGTGAGCTTCACTGTGCGATGATTCCGAAGCCAGCACCATGCGCAGTTGCTCTTCAGCCAGTTCCATGCGGTTCTGACTCATCAGCACTCGGGCACGCAGCAGATACGAGTCAGTGTTCATCGACTCAACTTCAGATACTTGAGGATTTCGTCGTACTGCCCGCCCTGATTGGAATACAAAGCATAGTTGCGAGCCGAGCTGAACCAGTCCCGAGTTGATGGCTGAACCTGTTTCGCAGCGGCCAGCAGATCGCGAGTTTCAATCGGCAACGGACGACCGGTCTTCATCGCTTCCTGCAACTTGGCTTCCACACAAACATCGACGACAGCCTTCAGGTCGGCTCCTGAGAATTCTTCCGTCTTCTTTGCGATCGCATCATGATCGATCGCGCCGGACGGTTTGCCTTTCAACAGCAGTCGCAGGATTTCTGCTCGACCTTCGCGATCCGGTGGCGGTACGAAGATGATGCGATCGAAACGCCCAGGCCTGCGAAAGGCCGGATCCAGATGCCACGGAGCGTTTGTTGCGGCCAGAATCAACACGCCTTCATTTGATGAAGCGACGCTGTCGGTTTCTGTCAAAAACTGATTGATCAGATGGCGACCTCCGCTGGTTTTCATGTCGGCCCGCGAAGCTCCCAGTGCGTCGACTTCATCGAAAAACATCACGCACGGTTTGTTGGTTCGAGCCGTCTGGAACAAGGCATGCAGTGCTTTTTCACTGCTGCCGATCCACATGTCCAGCACATCGTGAATGCCGATGTTCAGGAATCCTGCACTGATTTCTCCCGCGGTCGCGCGGGCCAGATGAGTTTTCCCGCAGCCGGGCGGTCCGTACATCAGAATGCCGCCGCCGATGGCTTTGCCATAAGCTTTGAACATGTCTGCATGCTGGATCGGATAAATGACTTTCATGCGAATCTCTTCTTTCAGATTCGCCATGCCGCCAACATCGTTGAATTTGACGAGCGGACGTTCGAAGTCTGCACGTTGAGTATTCGCGGATTCGTCTTCGCCTTCCCACGGGGCGCGAACTCGGCCTTCCGACACAGGAGAATTCGTCGGAGCTTCAATGCCTAGTTCCGATTCCAGAGCGGCGTCTCGCAAAGCAGCATCTTCAGCAACGGCATGCTTGTATTCGGTGATAGCGAACGAGGTCTCGCCACGCTGCATCAGGAGGCGAGCATGCAACAGATAAGCTCCCGCAGGAGTTCCTCGCTTCGCAACCATATCCTCCACAATGACCAGAGCGGGCGAGAACTTGCCCTGCTGGAAGAATGCGTTGGCAAGATCCAGCCGGGCTTCGTTGTCGTCAGGACGCATCTCTACGAGCTTGCGAAACTCCGCTTCGGCGTCTGCCGCCTGCCCCTGTTGCATCAGGGTTCGTCCCAGGAGTTTTCGCAATGCAACATTGTCCGGCGAAATGCTGAGCGCTTCACGAAGCGACTTGATGGTGGAATCGTCTGCCATTGATGTGGACTAACTCCCGTGGAAACAGTGACAATGTCGACTCTTGTAGCAGACAAGAATGGCAAACGACGGCCAAACCGAAGTCCCGTAAGCCCGTCGCTCCGCCGACGGGACTCCTGTCCCCTCTTCACGGACCAAATCCTCGGTCACCGCGCAAGAGGTTTTTGCAGATTAACAGGCTCCACCGCGCGTTCCATTGATCGTCTGCGGTTTTAAGCAAATATGCGGTGAAAAGGCTTTCGGTTAGACAACCCGAGATACTCCGAGCCTTTCTATGCTCGCGATTGATTCCACATGCGACTTTTCGGTCGTTTGCATTCCATCCATATCTCAGAAAAGTCCTACGCACCACACATGGATAATCGCCTGACGCATACTTTATAAGTCGTCAGAGGCCGTGGGCTGGGAGGCTTGAATCCTGTTTTATTTGCGTGTTGAAAACGTGAAAAAGTTGGTATCCTGACGCGTGTTTCTTCCGCGTCTCCAACTGGCAGTTGAAATATGAGCACTTCACAACTCCCGAATAGCATCCGATTACTGCCCATCGCTGATCGTGTTCGATTGGCGGAAGAGATCTGGAACAGTGTAGTCGAAGATGAGCGGGAATTTGAATTGGACGCTCAGCAATTGAAGAGGCTGCGTGAGCGTGTTTCTGCCCATCGTAAGGACCCAGACTCCGGTATGGACTGGACTGCATTCAAAGCTGAGATCCAGGGTGAATGATGTATTCGCTTTATGTTTCTCCTGCTGCACAGTCAGACGTCCGGGCTGCATTTCATTGGTATGAGTCACAGCGTCATGGATTGGGTCGTGAATTCATTGAAAATCTCGACACGTTAGATTCAGCAAATCAGACATTCTCCGGATTCACGCCCCGTGATCGAAGAAAACGTGAGACTAGCCTTGGTCAAACGTTTTCCCTATGTGGTTTGTTATCTTTTTGAGGATGAGGTGATTCACGTTGTCGCAGTTTTCCATGGCCACAGAGATTCAATTGTGTGGCTCAGCCGCATACCGTAAAGACGCTGCAATTGCTCTGAGGCTGGTGTCACGATTAATGAAAAGGAAATTGAAGCCTGACTTGTTCAGTAAAGGCGGATCGCAAGTCCAAAAGATTGCGAATGCGATCGACAAACATGAAGCCTCATGGGAAACGTAGTGCGACTCTTGATGAACGTTCTTTGCGAGCAGGAAGCATGCGTTCGAATGGCGGCGCGTGTTAGCGCAATCAGGACGGCCATAAAAAGAGAGAGTCCGGTTGCGACGGGATAACGAGTCTCGAGCAAGAACAACGGGCTATTCAAATGCCACGTTGAGAAATCGCAAGAGCCGCGTGATGATCGACGCTGGCTCCACAGTGATTCGCACATGGCCGGTCGAATACAAACGTGGCGGTGAGGTGCCTTCTGGAACAACAGCCTGACATACCACCTGCCAGCGTCGAGTGTCCTCGCCGGGTTTGGCGGCGTTGAGAGGCGGTACAAGACCAGCAGCGGTGAGTTCCTGAGGAATCTCCGTCGACTCCAGCGTTGGCATTTGAAGGACCGTTCCGGAGAACTTCAGTTGAGGATTACCGGTTGGCTGAAGCTTCACCTGCTGACCTTCGCAAAGAAGTTGTCGCTCCGCGGAGTTCACCGGCAGAATAAGCTCTACTGCAACAGGATCACTGACTATTCCCAACAGTGTTCCTTCTTCAATAAACGCGCCGTTATTGTGTGGGTCCAGAGGACAGCCGTGCCATTTACTGAGCGAACTCTCGTCTTCCGACAACGGCATTGCGCGAGGTGGCATCAGGACACCATTGGATGGCGAAGTCGTGGCTAATCTCTTCAACTCCGTTTCAAACTGGTCGGCTCTCCGCAATGCCGAATCCAGCATCTTTCGAGCTTCCGGAAGCAATGCCGACTGCGTACCCGTGCGGTCGAGCTCATAAGCACGAACTCGCGTTTGCAAAATCTTCACTTCACCCTGCAGATGGGTTCGCTGTTGCAGAAGCCTGAGATCGCTGGTGACAGCAATCACATCCCCCGGTGCAACGATCTGGCCGTAGTCAGCCGATGACTTCAACTTTCCGGACATCGTGGCGTAGATCGGCCGACCAACGGGTTCGACAACGCACGGCACGATGATCGAATGCGGCAGATGAATAAACAGGCCCCCCGCAAGTAGTGCGAAAATGAAACACGATCGCATCAGCAGATATCCTCGTCGTTTCTGATGCAGGATCTCGGCCAGCAGGCCACTGAAAGAGTTGAACAGCGGCACAACAATCATTGAAACCGAAGCCATCACTGTCAGCGCGAGGCCGATGATTCGCAGGTTCCAGCGGTCGAACAGATGATAAAGCATCAGCAAAATCGCGAGGCTCAGAGAGACTCGATAAATCCCGGAGCAGATCCCGTAGGCCAGCACAAACGGCGGCTCACGGTCAGCGCGAACATCCGTTCGGCCAAGCAACAGAAATGACCAGAACTGCTGCAGGCGATGAGAAGCACGCTGAGAAAGATTGGGAAGTCCTGCCAGATCCGTCAGCAGAAAGTAACCATCAAACCTCAGCAAAGGATTCCCGTTGAACACGATCGTTCCGACAGTACACAGCACCATCACGTTCGCCAGCATCGCTTTGAAGATTCCGGGGGCCGCGGCAAACCACAGGATCGTGGCAACAGAGGCCAGAGCAAGCTCTACCAACATCCCCGCCGCTGTGATCATCAGTCGACTGCGACGGTCCAGAATCCACGCGTCAGTGACATTCGTGTAAAGCAACGGCGTAAACATCATCAGCATAACACCCGCTTCGTGGCACTCCGCGCCGAATCGCCGAGCAGCGAATGCGTGTCCCAGTTCATGTAACATTTTCACGACGACAAATGTTGCCAGCAGCAGCAATAAATTGTCGGGACCAAAGAAGTCCCACGGGCCGGGCAGGTTCCGGGCAAGCTGATCAAACCGCAAAAGCACGGCGGCCAACGCAACGACCACCAGGACCATCAGCGCCACCCCGGACTCGCGAGAAAAGAGTCGTCGGATGATCGGTTCCAGTCGATTCAGGAATGTGGTGGGATCGATCAATCGCAATTGAAATCGCAATAGATTTCCGATCCGAAATCCCGACTTTGCTGAGGCGGCCGTGGACGTTCGTGTCGCAGTCGGCATACGGCTTGTGGAGGTTCTGACCACGAGTTGATTCTGGATGAGTTGAGCGAGGAAATCTTCAATATCCTCACGAGTAAACTCACGCCGGGGCCATGCGGAGTTCAGCAGACCAAGCAGATCGGCCAGCGATCGAGTGCCATCCACGTGTCGCAGAACCGCCATCTCCTGTTCACTGAGCATTGTGTAACTGAGCGACAGCGGATCCTTCACGATCCAATAACCCGAATCCTGCGGACGTATGATCAGATCACATCGCTGACGCCATTCGACTGGCGGCGATTCGTGTCGCTGCTGCGACGATTGTTGCAGGTTGACTCGGGGTTCAACCAAGAATCAGAGTCTCCGTTTCTTGTCGGGGATTACTTTGAGTGTTGAAATAAGGAATGGCTCGATCATCGGTTTCAAATGCAGATCCTTGCTGCCGGAAAGGACTTTCGCCGAAAGGCGAACCTTGTGTAATATCAGCTCAGGATTTCGGCCACATTGGTTGACCGACTGATTGATTGTTCCACAGGTCGCGGTGAGCCGCGAAGTCCTGCCCGACAGGCAGGGCCTACCGAAATGTCTGTCCATCATCAACGCTTTACCGGTTGTGCATTCGACTTTTTCGCGTCACCATCAACAGGTATTAATTTAGTGGATTCGACTTCCATCGAGGCGACAAGACCAGGTCGAATCCGCCTTTCCGGGTTATCAAACTCCGCCCAGATGCGAACCTGCTGGTTAACAGGTTCCACTTCCGGGCTCACAAACGTAATCTCCCCTGAAACAGGTTCTCCGACGTTGCCCGGGAACACAATCCGCACGCGTTGACCAGGTTGCATCGCAGTTGCCTGTTCCGCCGAAACAAATCCTTCGACTCGCAGACGATCCAGTTGAATAAGTCTCAGAACCACAGAGCCCGGATCGACCCACTCGCCCGGCTGACGACTCACAGCAACAACCGTCGCAGCAAACGGAGCTTTCAACCTTCGCCGTTCCAATTGCAGTCTGGCTTCAGCGAGTTCTGACTTTGCAAGGTCGAGATTTGCCTGTGCAACCTGCTGTTCCTGTTTTTTCTCAGCTGCCAGTGACTGAGTCCGTGCAATCGCTTCCACCTGCTGCTGAACAGCCGCAAGATCGGCCTGAGGTTTAAGTACGCTGATCGCGCGGTCTTCCTGAGTTTTTTCGATTTCAAGTGTGCGTTGATCGAACAATACCGTCAGGCGATTCAGTTCAGAATTCGAGATGCTTCCGCTAAAGGATTCTTTGGCCTTCTGAGCCCGGTCCAGCTCGTATTTCGCGATATCTTTACTCTTCTCCGCGAGGCGAACGGCCACATCACTTTCGGCTTGTTTCTGACTGATACGGGCGGCGATTTCGAGTTTGGCTTTTTCCTGTTCGGCTTCACGAACCATCGCCCTTGCGGTCTCGACAGGCAACTTGTTATCGGCTTTGAGTGCTGCAATTTGAACATTCAGTTCAGCCTGTTGAACTGCGATTTCCTGCAGCTCATCATCAAGTGTTGCCAGAAGTTGGCCTTCAGCAATCGAGTCACCCGGTTTGACGGACAGAGATTTCAGAATCCCCGGTTCGCGAGCTGCGATCTCAGCATGCTGAATCAACGCGGTCGTCATTGATGGAACGGTGATCGACGTAACGAACTCGTCCGCTTCTGCAACGCGATTAACCAGCACAAGAAGAAGCAGGACAATCGCTGCACAGCTCGTTTGAAAGATCGTGCGATAAGCTGCCATTCTCTTAACTCCTATTCCCGAATGCTCGGACAGCACAACAAACAACACTCACTGAGCCTGAGACGCCAGTGCATGTCTCTCAAATCCCTTCGTCTAACCTGCGACCGAAAGGCCGGGCGCTCTCTGCTTCTGGCCTGTCGGCAACGAGTTAAACAAGTCAAGACACACTGTTCAGTAAGATCCCACCTGAGTGAAACACGACGTCAGCCGATCTCACCGCAGAAATTCGTCTGGCGTCCCAGGCTCAGGCACTAAAGCCAGGTGAAGCGTTTCCTTTGCCAGAACTCAACGACTTCTCGAAACCAAACGAACGCCAAAGACTTTCTTCCGCAACGAATTCGAGCCGACACGGTTTGCCCCGGCCGTAGCGACTTCGCCAGAGTTTGCTCGACACCCACCGTGGCCAGACAACTGAGTTGCCCGTCATGAAGATGCGTAGCGATGTCGAGGGATTCCAGTATCGCCTGGTGTACGGTGCGTGAATCGTCGTTAAACGTAAACTGCACCGCGACCTTGTCGTCATTCTCAGACGAAACTGATACGGGGATATAACCTACAACCGAATCAGGCACCTGAAGATCCAATTGCCACTCGCCTGAGTCTTCCACAATCTCCAGCAACTGCTGCCCACGCTGGACAGGCCGCGAACGCAGTTGTTCCTGCAGTCGGCTCTGGTAAACCACACCATCAATCGGGGACGATATCGTGAGCGCGGCAATTTGCTGTTCGACAAGTGTCTGTTCCTGGCGGAGTGTCTCCAGCTTCCGTTCCAGTTGTTGCTCTTCGCTGCTGAGATCGGCTGAACGTGACGCAGGATTATTGCCGCCGTTGGCACCGGTCGTTGTGCGAGTGGCCCGGATTGCCTGCAGCCGTGAAACGGCCGAATCGATATCTCCAAGGACTCGATTCAGTTCCAGTTCCCGCTCCGGATTACGCAATCTCAACAAAGGATCAGCAGTGCTCACTTTCTGATCGGCCGTGACAAGAAGCTCTTCAACGATCCCATCGTCTGGTGCAAAAATTCGTCGGCGTTCCTGTGGAAAAGCCTGTCCCTGAACCTCAATTTCGAAATCCGCCGGGATCACCATCAGAATGCCAAGCACTGCAGCCGCGATCAGCAGCCAACGAAGAACCGGGTTTCTCGGTAGCCCAAAGCCGGATTGAGCAACCTCCCGCGGCAGCAACCGAGCAGCCTCGGAGATTTCCTGTCTCAGCAATTGAACAAGCGGCTCCGGCGGAAGCGTTTCAGCTCCAAAGACCTCTGTCAGAAACGCATGATTCACACTGCCGTCATTGCCGCAAACGGTTTCCACTCGCAGAGAGCGAATGCCGAGGGCTTCATACTGTGCGAACAACGTCATCAGGCTGGCATCGGAGGTGCCCGCTGGTGTTGTTGTCGACAACCATTCCCCAACCATCGAAGCTTTTGTGAGCAGCGACACCATCTGCTGATTGCGTGACACCGCATCCGCGGCTGGATTAATCGCTGAGCTGCCGGTCGCCGCAAGAGCGGTCCATTCTCCGTGGTGGCGAGACAGCACAGTAATGCGACCTTTCCCGAGATGCTCGGGGCCACGCTGCACAATCTCCTGCGACCACTCCTGCAGACTGCGAGTTCTTGCCAGACTATGCACAAAGCTGCTGACCTGACCATACTGTCGAAGACGTTGATTGAGATCAGACAACAATAATCGTCCGGTCGCTTCAGTCAGAACGTCGGCCAGAGTTTGACACGCATCCGTCAACAGGGAATTCTTGCGAGGGTCACGACTGAGCAGGAAGTGACACACACAACGATGTTCTTTCGAGAGCAATCTGGCAACTGTCACATGCCATGCTGTTCCCGAGCTTTGCTCCTGCATCTGCAGATCTGAATGAGTTGTAGAAAGTCGAGTCGACTCACCAATGACTTCGCAGGCTTCGCTGGCAGGCGTTCCGGCCAGCAGTCGAATCTGATTCCCTTCCGCGACGACAATCACGACATCGTTTGTGCCGACCAGTGAGATGAGAGACTTCTGAGCGATCTGCAACAACTGATTCAACGAGTCACCCCGTCTGGCCGCAGTTTCCAACTGCTCCAGATGCGACTCAAATTGATCAGTCGACACGACACTCATGGAATTCCCGATGGTGCCACTGGCACCCTGGACAAACCGAAGGAACAGCAGGCACTGTCCTGTGATCTAAGATGACTTACGAAAAGAATCTCAGGTTCTTCAAGGGACGAGACAAGACGGCCACGGCAGGGGTCTTCAATATCCTGGCAGCGGTCTTCGAAGCCCGCCATGGTATAAGCGATCGTGCCGAAGAATTCTGCCCGCTGCGTACTCGGACAAAGCATCTTCGGAATAATGCGAGCCGTTGAGAACAACACCAGACGCTGCACATGCCAGCAGGGCTTCCGCAACTTGCCTGAATTGCCAATTATAAAGCGAACTTCCACCTGTCCCAAAGCTGATGCCCAAAGAACTCAAGATCACCGACATCAGGGTCGGCCACCGCCACCGCAAGGACATGGGCAACCTCACGTCCCTGGCCAACAGCATTCGGCAGGACGGTTTCCAACCGGACGCTGGTGGATTATTGATTAACTCGTTGCACCCCATTTTTCCGACCATATTGAGATCCGAATTTATCTGTCTGGTCATTCATCCTTGCACCGGGTGTATCTAAACCTTGTCGTCGACATTCGCGCGCTCCAGCCGCCTCCGGTGAGACTTACCGGAGCCAGTCGTCATGCTGCCCCAAACTGCTCCGGACACATCCACCGTGGCTGCGTACGCTGGGCGACTGGGGGTAGACTCGGAAGGTCGTAAGTTGGCCAAAGGTTGTCGTTATCAAACGTGATTGTTCGATCGGCTGCAGTTCGCCGGTGCACTGGGATTGCTGAAGGTTCAGCGGACCGGGCTGCGGCAGCATGAGCACGGCTGTGTCCTGTTGACTGTGAATTCGAACAGCATGAGTCGAGCCGAGAATTGTTAAGACAAGTCTGCCTGCGTGCCTGCCTGATTTGTCGTCTGGTTCGCTCTAAAACGGCGGTGCTTCGAACTCGTTGGGAGGCGGAGCACTCAGCTTTGCCGATGACGGAAGAATCACGGGGCGAGGCTGAAATGGGGATGCTTCGCCCATGGGCATAATGGGAATACCGACCCCTTCTTCTCGTTGTATGGAGACTTCCGGCAATGCTTCGCCGGGTTCTGCCTGCATCTCGAACAGAAAACGAGAAGGAACAGTTTCGCGACGTTTGCCCCATTTCATACGGGACTTGGCACGAGTCAATGTTAAGTGGTCCATCGCACGAGTGACCCCGACGTAGGCCAGGCGGCGCTCTTCTGCGATGTCCTTTTCCGAGTCTGCTTCGATGCTGCGTTTGTGAGGCAGAAAGCCTTCTTCCATGCCGATCAGATAGACGCGAGGAAACTCCAGGCCTTTCGCGGAATGCAGAGTCATCAACCGCACCGCATCCTGTTCCTGTTTTTCATTGCGGTCCGCTTCATCTTCGCGGTCCATCAAAGCGGTCGTTTCCAGGAATCCGGTTAACGATGGATCTTCATTGCGTTCCACGTACTGGCCGATGGAGTTGATAAACTCTTCCAGAATTGTCTTACGAGTCTCCTGCTGTGTTTCTTCTTTGTACTGTTTGGCGATCTCTGATTCGTAGTCGATCTCACGAATCAACTGACGACAATGCTCCGCCAGATTCTTAGGATCACTGTTCATCATCTGGCCGTAGCGCTGCAGCAGTTCTCGAAACTTCACGAGCGATGTCAGAGTTTTGGCGGGAACAAGACCTTCGGCTGAGGCTTCCGGAACAAAGTCCCAGAAGCTGACGCCTTTCTTGACGGCTCGCTGCAGAATCTTTTCCGTGGTCGTGTCACCAATTCCTCGTGCTGGCGTATTGATGATTCTCAGGAGGCTGACTTCGTCGCGAGAACTCTCGATGGCTTTCAGATAAGCCAGCAGATCGCGAATTTCGCGGCGATCAAAGAACGACTGACCGCCGACCAGCATGTACGGAACCCTCTGGCGTCGCATTTCCTGTTCGAAAACTCGAGGCTGTTCATTCGTGCGAAACAGGATGGCCACTTGCTTTGGTTTAACACCGAGCTCGCTGATGAGATAAGCGATTTCCTGGACAACGCCTTCCGCTTCCGCCGTTTCGTCTTCAAAGGCCTGCAGGCGAATTTGTGAACCGGACTTCTTGTGAGGAATCAGCGTCTTGTCGTGCCGCAGGCGATTGTGCTTCACGAGGCGATTCGCGCACTCCAGAATTCGGTCGGTGCAGCGGTAGTTGTTCTCCAGTCGTACCGTCTTTGTATTGGGGAAGTATTTGGCGAAGTTGATGATGTGCTCAACTTCCGCACCGCGCCAACCGTAGATGGACTGGTCATCGTCGCCCACGACACAGATGTTGCGATGAGGCTTGACCAGCGATTCAATCAGTTGAAACTGAACTCCGTTGGTGTCCTGATACTCGTCGATCTGGACATGGTCGAACTTTGACTGGTGACGCTGGAGCACATCCGGAAACTCTTTGAATAGTTTCACAGTCAGCAGCAGCAAGTCGTCAAAGTCAACGGCACCGCAGGCACGCAGTTGCTTTTGGTAACGCTTGTAAGCCATGGCGGCGAGAAAGTCGAAATCTGCTTCGACATGGCTGCTGGCTTCGTGATCCTGAATCCCCTGCATCTTCCATTTGCTGATGCGATTGATCAGATCACTGGGCTTCATGGTTCCGTCGCCAAGACGAATATCGCGAAGAGCTGTCCGTGCGGCAGACTCCTGATCACTGCGGTCGTAAATGGCAAACTTTTTGGGGTAGCCAAGGGAGTCGATATCTTCACGAAGGACGCGGACGCAAAACGCATGAAAGGTTGAAACGATCGGACGCAGTTTAAACTGTTTTCCGATCAGCTTCAGAGCACGCTCCCGCATTTCCTTGGCGGCTTTGTTGGTGAAGGTCACAGACAGAATGCGATCGGGGCGAATCCCGTGAGCGATCAGGTTCGCCATGCGATAGGTAATGACGCGAGTTTTCCCGGTGCCTGCCCCAGCCAGTACCAGCAGCGGCCCGGAAAGAATCGATGCCGCTTCGCGCTGCGGCGGATTGAGTCCCGACAAATTGATCATGCACGCAGTATATTCGTCAAGTCAATCGCTCGGGAGTGACCACGGCGGGCGAAATTCTGATCGCTCGGTTTCGAGATCGCTGCAGAACAGATAAAACTCAGGCTCGGAAGAGTTTGCCACGTTTTCAGCAGGATTAAACAATCCGGAGTACCCCCTGCCCTGACTGCAATTCTTGGGATTTCAGCCTTTTACCATGATTCTGCCGCCGCTCTGGTTGTTGATGGGCAGTTGGTCGCCGCTGCGCAGGAGGAACGATTTACTCGCAAAAAACACGACGAAGGATTTCCTCAGCAAGCCGTGGATTTTTGTCTGGCTCAGGCGAACATAACGCCGGAACAGATCGATTATGTGGCGTTTTATGACAAGCCGCTCAGGAAGTTTGAACGACTGCTGGAAACGTACCTGGCGTATGCTCCGGCCGGATATCGATCGTTTCGGAAAGCCATGCCCGTCTGGCTGCAGCAGAAACTGTACATGCCCCGGGAGATTAGAACCGGGTTGCGCGATCGCTATCGAGGACGTTTCGTTTTCACGGAGCATCATGAATCCCATGCAGCCAGCGCGTTTTTTCCGTCTCCGTTTGAGGATGCTGCGATTCTCACGATGGACGGAGTTGGCGAATGGTCGACGACGGCCATGGGGGTTGGTCGCGGAAATCAGATTGAGCTGTCTCATGAGATTCGCTTTCCGCATTCGCTGGGGTTGCTGTATTCCGCGTTTACGTATTACACCGGGTTCAAAGTGAACAGTGGTGAATACAAGCTCATGGGGCTGGCTCCTTATGGTGAGCCGAAATACCGCGATCTGATCCTGAATAATCTGCTGGTGCTGAAAGAGGATGGCTCGTTCCAGATGGACATGAGCTACTTCAATTATTGCCAGGGTCTCACGATGACCTCGGAGAAGCTCCATCGCTTGTTCGGAGCACCTCCGCGGAAGCCGGAGTCATTGCTGACTCAAAGAGAAATGGACCTCGCCGCTTCGATCCAAAGCGTGACGGAAGAAGTCATGCTGCGAATGGCTCGCCATGTTCGCAAAACGAGTGGTTCGAAGAATCTGGTGCTGGCCGGCGGAGTTGCCCTGAATTGCGTGGGCAACGGGAAGATTCTTCGCGAGGGCATTTTCGACAACGTATGGATTCAGCCCGCTTCGGGAGATGCCGGCGGGGCGCTTGGTGCGGCCATGTTTGTCTGGCATCAGTTGCTTGAGAAGCCAAGGAAAACTCAGCAGCCAGATGCACAGCGCGGATCATTTCTGGGGCCTGGCTTCAGTGACGATGACATTGCAAAGTTCCTGAAAAGTCAGGGAGCTGTGTTTCGCACGCTGGAGACTGACGACGCGTTATGCGAACACGTGTCGCAGTTGATTGCGGAAGAGAATGTCATCGGTTGGTTTCAGGGCCGTATGGAATTCGGGCCTCGTGCGCTGGGAGCCCGCAGCATTCTGGGCGATGCGAGAAGTCCCCAAATGCAATCCGTGATGAATCTGAAGATCAAGTTCCGCGAATCATTTCGGCCCTTCGCGCCGATTGTGTTGAAGGAGCATGTTCACGAGTGGTTTCAGATGGAAGCGAACACCGACAGCCCTTACATGCTGTTGGTTGCCGACGTTCATCAGCAGCATCGAACCAAGGCTGACGCTGCCGAGGCTTCGGCGTTTGGGATTGAGAAGCTGAATTATGCTCGTTCGGTGGTTCCGGCGGTCACACATGTGGACTATTCGGCACGCATTCAGACGATTGATTCAGAGCGCAACCCTTTAACACATTTGTTGCTGTCGAAGTTTCATCAGAGGACAGGTTGCCCTGTGATGATCAACACCAGTTTCAATGTTCGCAGCGAACCGATCGTGTGTACTCCCGAAGATGCGTTGCGGTGCTTTCGCATGACGGACATTGATGTGCTTGTTCTTGGAAGACATGTGCTTCTGAAGACCGAGCAGCCAAATCAAATGACTGAAGCAGGGCGTGAGCAGCATCTGAAACAGTTTGAGCTGGATTGAGACTTCGGTCATGCTGTTAGAAATCGCTGACGTCGACTCGTGCTGGCGTGCATGTGGTCGGCCATCACACAGCCCTGATTCAGATCCGCCCTTTTCATTTTCGCCGTCGCCTCAGTCACTCACCCGCGAACAGAGGCGACAGCGAAGACGAAATGGGCTCCACTAAAAAGAATCTCGTTTCTTCCAAACACTTAGTTAGAACGACTAACAAAACATGCCCACGTAGCCGGATTTGTTAGAATTCGGTGCGGTTTCTGATCTTTCACGAGTTCGGATTGAGCTTCCCGGTCTGCGTTTTGAAGTGGTAGCGACCGCGTAGAATACCGGCCGGCTGACACCGGCCGCTCGCCGAATTGCAAAAGCCCCCGCAAGCGATTTGATTGAGAATTTCCCGACACCACCGCTACGATCCCGTTTGGATGGCCGCGTGTCTGCGACTCCTGGCGAGCGGGATGCGTCAGCCTCCCGGTCTGCGTTTTGAAGTGGTAGCGACCGTGTGACATACCGGCCGGCTGACACCAGCCGCTCGCCGAATCACAAAAGCCCCCGCAAGCGATTTGATTGAGAATCTCACGACGCCACCGCTACGGATCCCGTTTGGATGGCCGCGTGTCTGCGACTCCTGGCGAGCGGGATGCGTCAGCCTCCCGGTCTGCGTTTCGAAGTATTACCGACCGCGTAGAAGTCCGACCGGCTGACACCGGCCGCTCGCCGAATCACAAAAGCCCCGATAATGTCTGATGGCAGGATCTTCGGGGAGGCGAAATCCGTACGAAGTGCATCGCCGTCCGGAGCCAACCATTGTCCGCTGTCTGAAACCGATCTCGTCTCTGATTGCAATCTCAGACTCCAGCCACAAAAATCACACTGCAAATCGAGAGATGCTTTGAGAAGTCTCCATCGGAACTGTGTCAGCCATGAGATTGTTACCAGTTTGTGTCCGTGTTATTCCGTGTCTGCTCGTACTGATGATATCGGGCATACCGTTTCGGTCGGTTCAGGCCGATGATGCTGGTTTAAGAATCATCAGTCCTCAGCCGTGGCAGGTCATTCAGCGAATCGGGTTTGATCCCGCGTTGCGTGAGAAAGAACCGGAGAACTCAGAGGCGCTGGGATTTGCCGAAGTGAGTGTTTCGCTGGAGCTGATGGCGCCCCTTGCGGCGTCTGAATCTCTGGAGTATCGGCTCAGCTCTGCGCAGGAAGAGAAGCAGGGAAATGGCGTTTGGAAACGGCTGCGGATTACGAGTTCAGCAGGTTCCGAGAAATTCGTGACCTCGTCGATTCTTGTGCCGGCAGGTGGATGGTATCGCCTTGAGATTCGGCTGGGGGCCGAAGGGAACACGAAACAAGCGAGCGTTGTTGATCGCTTTGGTGTTGGAGAAGTCTTTCTGGTCGCCGGACAGTCTTATGCGACGAACACCAACGACGAAAAGCAGACTGTCACAGATCCACCGCAGCGAGTTGCCTCGTTTAACACCGCGGATCAAACCTGGAACGTGGCGAATGATCCTCAGCCTGCTCCCGATGGCAGCGATGGCGGATCGATCTGGCCGCCGCTCGGTGATTCGCTGGTTATGGATTTGGGAGTTCCGATTGCCTTTGTCAATGTGGCTGTTGGAGCGACCTCGTCGGCTCGCTGGTTGCCCGACGGCGATCTGCATAAGCGGCTGTGCGAGGCTGGAAAACGCATCGGAAGATTTCGCGCTGTGCTTTGGCAGCAGGGGGAATCAGACGTTATTGAGAAAACAACAACGGAACAATATGTCGCAAATCTCAGCCTGATCAGGGCGAGGGCAGCTCGAGCCTGGGGATTTGAACCGGTCTGGCTGGCTGCGAAGTCGACTCATCATCCGACGGTTTACAACGATCCGGACGGCGAAGGACGAATCAGAACCGCAATCGATAAGCTCGCTCAGATCCAGGGTTTTGGAGCTGGCCCGGATACAGATTCTCTGACGGGCGAGAATCGAGGAGATGCGAAATCACGGCGACATTTTAGTGCGATTGGACAGCGACGTGCGGCGGAGATGTGGAGATCTGTTCTGTTGGAGCGAGTGAAGAAAACGCCCACCGGCATTGAGGCGGCGTCGTTTCTTCTTCCGGACATGGCTCTGATGAATCCGGCGTGGAAGTCCGAAGTGGTGACTCGCGAAAGTTGTGTGTTGCTCCAAAAAGATTCTTCAGCCCCGATCCAGGCAAAGCTGGCGTTTCAGCCGACTAAGATACTGAGTGTGACCACCGCAGATCGCTCACATGAGTATCAGGCGTCTTCTGATTTTCAGTTTTCACCGGGAGGCAACGTGCTGACGTTTCAGGCGGCGAGTCTTGTTCTTCCCATTCAGGATGCCGATCTCTACTTGCCTGTCGGTGCGCCGCACAGTTACAAGCATCGAATGGGCAACCCTGATCAGAATCTGCTTTACCGGCCAGGGCGTTGGTTCCACGATCACAATGTGGAAGTGACTTATCGCAGGGACATGACAGCCAGCCCGTTGAACGATGTCAACATAACCTGCGGAAAATTGCCTCGTACGCTTTCAAACCTGGGGGCTGGTCAACCTCTGACTGTTGGAATCAGCGGTGATAGCATCTCCACGGGACTTGATGCATCGGACAAGACGGCGGCACCACCTTTTCAGCCGGGGTATCCGGAACTCGTTGTTGCGCAGTTGCGAGTGCTGACTGGCAGCGATGTGCGGCTTGTGAATCGCGCTGTGAGTGGATGGAGTATTGCCAATGGTGTTGGTGATCTCGACAAGTTGCTGGCTGAGAAACCAGATCTGCTGATCGTGGCTTATGGAATGAATGATGTTGGTCGACGTGATCCGCAATGGTATTTCGACCAGACGCGACAGCTCATTGATCACGCGCGGAAGGTTGATCCGGAGATTGAGATCCTTCTTGTGTCGACGATGCTGGGGAACGGAGAATGGGTTCATACTCCGCGCGACATGTTCGAAGTTTATCGGGATGAGCTAAAGAAGCTGGTGCAACCGGGAGTGGCTTTGGCGGATGTGACGCAGGTTTGGACTGAGATGCTGAGGCAGAAACCGGACTTTGACCTGACCGGAAATGGGCTCAACCATCCGAATGATTTTGGTCATCGGTTGTATGCTCAGACATTGCTTCAGGTGCTGGCGGTCCCTTGATTTGTACAGCGTTGGCTGAGATTTTCAGAGGGTGACGGGAAAGTCGCTATTAAGCGGCTATGTGCGGGAAAAGTTGCCGTAACCTGCCCAGATCGCCAACGTTCGCCGACTGATAAAGGTGTTGGACGCGTTATTTCGGGCAGGCGGAATTCCCCGGAGTGCTGGCAATATTGAAACTCACGTTCCGTTCATTATTCTGTCGGGACGATCTCGCTGGTAAACTCTTCGCAGTACTTCGATTTGCATCCAGGTGACTGGGTATTACCACGCAGGCGGCAGAAAATTATTGAAGAACAGGCTACACGGATGAAGTCGTTTCTTGAGCGGCGGGATCGCTGGGGCAATGGATATTCGCTCTGGCTGATGGTGGGAGTGGTCTTTGCACTCCCGCTGATGATCTGGTCGCTTATGCAGCTTCGTATGGAAAACGACGTGGCTGGCTGGTTGCCGAGCGACGATCCGCAATCAAAGATTTTGGCGTGGTATCAGAATCTGTTCCCGGAAGAAGATCGAGTTCTGGTTTCCTGGGATGACTGCACGCTGACGGATCCTCGAATTCAGAAGCTGGCCACGGCTCTGGAAGGGATCGAGAAGTCTGGTGTCCGTGAAGGTGGTTCTGCCTACGTTCAGGAAGTCAATCAGCCGACGGACCTATTACAGCGCATGCTGGCGGAGAAGATCCCTTTTGAATCTGCACTTGACCGTGCTCAGGGATTGCTGATTGGCTCTGGACCATTGTGCGTTGGTTTAACCGACGCAGCTCGGCCCCATTCTGTTGACGTTCGAAATCAGATTCAGAAACTCGCGGAATCACGATTCGGCCTGAAGATTGAATTCGTGAAGAGAAGTTTGTCTGAACCGGATTCTTCTCATCTGACTGTTGACGACGAAGATGCGTGGAAGCTGAATGATGTATTAAAGGAATATGTTGCCGGTCAGAAGAACGCGGATTTGCAGCTCACCTGGTCTCGTGCTCACCTGGATTCAGCAAAGACTGAGGAATTTCGAAACGCCATCACGAAGATTCGAATTGCGGCACTGAAGGACGAAGAGTGCATCGCGGAATCGTGGTTTGTCCCCGGTTCAATGGCTGCGGTTTCCGTCAGCTTTACTCCGGCGGGTGTTGAAGACCATATGGCTGCCTTGACGGCCATTCGTGAAGCTGCGAACCAGATTGGGATCTCGGAAGAGTCACTGCATCTTGGTGGTCGCCCCGTTGCCGGAGCGATGATGAACGAAGCGGTCAAGCACGCAGGCTGGAATAAAGCTGCTCCGGCGTGGAACCTCCTGAAGCGATCGCCTTTGTTGTTGTCCGTTATCGTCAGCGTGACGCTCAGCTACCTGATGCTGAAGAGCTTTCGTCTGTGTGTGCTGGTGCAGACTGTTTCCGTGTTGTCGGCTGTGGCTTCGGTTGCGCTGGTGGCCCCGACGGGCGGTAGCATGAACATGGTGCTTGTGGTGATGCCCACATTGCTGATGGTCATTTCCGTGTCCGGAACAATTCATATTTGTAACTATTGGAAGAATTCGGGAACGGACGATCCCGTGAAGTCCGTAATGCATGCGGCTTCCATTGCGTGGTTACCCTGCTTTCTGGCCAGTGCAACCACAGCGATTGGTCTGGCTTCATTAATGGTCAGTTCGCTGGTGCCAGTTCGTGACTTCGGGATATATGCCTCCATTGGCTGTGTGATCTCCTTCGTGTGTATCATCTATTTGCTTCCGGCGATGATGTTGTACTGGCCAGCGAAGCCGCCTGCTCCGGAACACAATGAGCATGCTTTCTGGAATCGGCTGGGGGGCGAGCTGAGCCGTTTCCGCGGCTTAAATCTGTGGGGCAATTTGATCCTCACGGCGGCCTGCATGCTTGGGTTCCTTTGGTTTCGCACCGAAACCAAGGTCATTCGTTACTTTCCGGACGAATCGAAGGTCGTGCGCGACTACAACTTTCTGGAAGAGAATCTTTCCGGCATTGCCAGCGTCGACACGATTGTGCGATTCAGCAAAGAGCAGCAGGAAAGTGTGCCGTTCCTGGATCGTGCTCGCAAAGTGCAGCAGGTTCAGGAAGCGCTTCGAGCCCATTCCGAAGTCAGTGGAACGTTGTCTCTGGCGTCGTTTATCAATCTTAAGCAGCCCGACACAAAATCCATGAGCGTCATGGATCGTCGCAATGCGAAGATGAGAGAAAACCTGATTGGCAAGAAGATTCACGAGAAGCTTGAGAAAGACGGCGAAGATGCCGGTGGCTTGTCATCAATGCTGGCTGTCGCAAAGAGTTCGGCCGACTGGAAGCATTCCGGCGACGAGGCACTCAATGTGGTGGGTGATGAAATTTGGCGAATCACTTGTCAATCCAGCATCATGTCCGAATATGATTACGGTCGCCTGACTAACGAACTGGCTGTGATCGCCGAGAACACGCTAAAGGATTTTCCCAAGGGCACGCCGTCGCATGTGGTGACAGGGCTTGTGCCAATCTTCCTGAGAACTCAGCAGGCACTTCTCGAGAGTCTGATCAGCAGCTTCGGCATGGCTTTTGTGCTGATTGGGTTGGTGATGATTGTACAACTGAAGAATGTTCCCGCGGCACTCTATTCGATGCTGCCGAATGTTTTTCCAATTGCGATCATGTTTGGAATACTGGGCTGGGCAGACATTCATGTGGACATTGGGACGATGATCACGGCGTCTGTCGCTTTGGGAATTGCTGTTGATGGGACTTTGCACTTAATGACCTGGTTTCAGCAACTGCTGCGTGAGGGGTTTTCTCGCGAGGAAGCCGTGGCGAAGTCTTTGGAGCATTGTGGGCCGGCTCTGTGGCAAACCAGTTGCGCTGTAGGCTTCGGGATGATGACTCTCTATCCCGTCGAGTTGCTGCTGATCAGTCGATTCGGCTGGATTATGTGTGGATTGATCTTTGCTGCACTGTGGGGTGATGTGATTCTGTTGCCAAGCTTGCTTGCGGGCCCGCTGGGATCTATCCTTGAGAGAATGGAACAGAAACGGCGTGGTGATGATCCTCAGGGGGGCACGCCGGATTCAGCGAGTCCATCCGAAGACGATGGAGCCCGCGTGATATCTGCGGAAGCGGCGATCTCTGATCATCGAGCAGCCTATGGGGTGGCTCGAAATCCTGCTTTCCCGTTGATCTCGTCGGTGTTTCCTCGTCGAGCTGCTGACCTGTGACGCAAATTGATCCAAGAGATTGCAGTGAGGATTGAGTGACAGAGTACGTCGAACCGCTGGGCATGCGAATTCTGATTCGCAAAGACGAACCGAGAACTCAGACTCGTGGCGGAATTGTGCTGCCCGACAGTTCGGAGATTCCGACGATCACAGGTCGAGTCGTGGAGATCAGCGTTCAGGTTGAACGTAACGAAGATTTCCCAATTCGGAAATACGACAAAGTTCTGTTTCATCCCAGGAACGCGATTCCCGTCGACTTTGAATCCGACAACCTGCTGTTTGTTGTGCCAGTCGATGATGTGGTGGCCGTGTTTCGCCGCCCGCGCCCGGATCGTTCAAAACTCAGTTCTGAGACCGAAGATGGTTTGCCAGAGCTTGAGCCATGATCAAAGCCTTCCTGCGAAATTATTTGCCCAGACACCGTAATCGTGTCAACCAGTTTCTTCACGTGCTTGGTGTGCCGCTGACGTTCGTGGGAACTCCGTGGACATTGATTGCTGGTGCTGAATGGTACTGGCCACTTGTCTGCTTTCTGGGCGGGTATGTTTTGCAATTTGCGGGTCATGCCGTTGAGGGCAATGATGCCGGTGAAGCCGTCTTTGTGAAGAGGATGCTTGGAATGTCCTATAGGGAGTATGGTCCCTGTGCGGAGCATTCAAGCAACGCGGATCAGCGCGACGATAGGACATCAGGTTGAGATCTGTGGGCGGCTTGTCACGGGATTCCGTGAATGAGTCCCTTCAGGATTGTGACTGCGGAACAAGGATGTTTCATGCGGTCACATCATGTCCGGGCTGTAATGATTCAGAGTTTCTCTGACGCTCGATCTCCACCGTAGCTCTCGGCAGTGACAAGGATGTCCCATGCTTCGTCTAAGACAGTATGTTGAGCACCTTCGTGGAATCTTCACGGCGGTTACAGACGGTTGTCTTTCAGTTCCGCCAGTGGCGTCGTTTAACAGTGTCGGTCAGACTCAGCCCGGACTGTTTCCGCGTCGACTCATCTCTGCGGCGCTGTGTGCCTCCATCTTCGTGTCTGGATGTTCCGCCACGCAAAAGGTTGCTTCTCGAGATTTGCAGTGGGCCGATGGCGACAAGCCGACGCAGTGGTACAAGGATAGCAATACGGCCATCGAACATCCGTTGCTCGATAACGAAACGGCAGAGGCGGTGCAGGTCACTGAAGAACCTCGCAGTTTGCAGCGGCGAATTGATGATGAAGTCCGCGAGATGACTCTGGATGAAGCCATCCTGCTCACTCTGCAGAACAACAAGATTGCCGAAACGACAGCGATTGGTGGTGTTGGTTCAACTTTCGTTCTGTCGAATCCGGAGGCTGTGCGTTCGGTTTACGACTCAGCGATTCAGGAAACCGGAATTCTGTTTGGTCGTCGAGGTATGGAGGCTGCTCTGGCCGACTTCGACACGCGATTTTCAACATCCATGAACTGGGGGCGGACGGCTCAGGGTTCACACGCTCTGGCACCGACGATTCTGGGCCAGGATTCCGGTGTATTTCGAAGTGGACTGGATAAGTCACTGGCAAGCGGTGGTGCTGTTTCGGTCTACCATAACTGGGATTACCTTGGCAGTAACATTGGAACTCCGCTTTATCCTTCATCCTACACCGGGACATTGGGCGCGCAGGTTCGGCAGCCGTTGTTGGCTGGAGCTGGTACGGAGTTTACTCGCGTCGCCGGTCCGACTCAGCCAGGCTTCGGAGCGATCGCAGGTGTGAGCCAGGGGGTGGTCATTGCTCGAATCAATCAGGACATCACTCTGGCGGATTTCGAAATTGCAGTTCGTAATGGCCTAAAAGCGGTAGAAGACCAGTATTGGGACCTTTATCTGGGGTATCGCAACTACGACAACGCGGTGTCGTTTCACGAAAGCGCGTTCGAAACATGGCGTGTTGCTCAGGCGAAAAAGGACATCGGAACGCTCAAAGAAGCGGATGAACTTCAGGCTCGTGATGAGTTCTATCGGACGCGGGCGCTTGTCGAGACGGGGTTGAATCAGCTTTACAGAAGAGAGAGCGATCTGCGCCGAACATTAGGGCTGCCAATGAATGACGGGACAGTGTTGCGGCCCTCCCTTGAACCAAGCAAGGTTGAATTCAAACCCGACTGGGAATCCTGCTTGACTAATGGCTTGACCAGACGTCCCGAACTGCGTCGTCAGAAATGGCAGATCAAGAGTCTTCAGCTTCAGCTCAATGCTGCAAGAAGCCTGGTACGACCGCAACTGGACGTCGTGGGCAATTATGGAGTCAACGGGTTTGGTGACAAATTGCTTTCTCAGAATGGCAGCAGCGGCTACGGTTCGATGACCGGTGACGATCTGGACACCTGGACAATGGGCGTCGAGATGAGCATGCCGATTGGTTTTCGCCAGGCTCGCAGTCAGGTCAAAAACTATGAGCTGCAGATCGCACGAGCCAACGCGGTGCTGGAAGCTCAGGAACGCAGCCTTGCTCATGATATCGCAATCTCAATTCAGGACGTTGCTGTTGCCTGGGCGGCCGCGCAATCCAACTTGAACCGACTGAATGCTGCAGAACGACGGGTTGAATTGCTGAAAGTCGAAGTCGAAAACGGAATTGCGATTCTGGACCTGGTACTTCGCGCTCAGTCCAGTATGGCTGAAGCCGAACGTGCCTATTACGAACAACTGATCAACTATAACAAAGCCATCACGTATCTGAATCTGTCGACCGGCGTCCTGCTGGAAGTCAATAATGTTCACCTGGCCGAAGGTTCGTGGACTGGAGAAGCCTACGAAGATGCAAAGCTTCGTGCTGATGCAAGAACGCACGCGAAGGATGCTCCGAATCTGGAGACATTGCCGCGTGAGTTCGCTTCACCATCACCGACAGCCAGCGTTGAACGTCGTGTCTCTCAGCCGAAGGTTCAGGAATAGTCAGCGTCTCGAGCGTAATCGATAACGTTTTGCCAGTCGGTAAACTCCCCCCTGATGCGACCTGAGACAGGAATCACCTGGCGAGCCGTGCATTCAAAGATTTGTGTTTGGCCGCGACGGTTCTGTGTGACAAACTCGAAGAGTGTGATGCACACATTTCTGCAGAGCGATGATGTCGTGGCCAGGATCTCCCGGCTCGCGAATTTCGGAGATTGACGTGAATGGCCAAAAGCCCCGGGACAACTCGTAAGAAGGCTTCCAAACCGGCTGAGCCAACGCCCCCTGCCAAGCAGCAGCGAGCGAAGTCGAAGTTCTTTCAGCCACGTCAGTTGATTGCTGCTGCGTTTGTTGCATTGGCTCTGCTGATGATTCCTGTGGTGATCAGTCGCCTGCCGAAGCTCGACGGCCGGCCGGAATATCAGATTGGCCCTGATCAGGTGACAATCAGCCCGCCTCCGCGCTGGATTCCACCGGACCTGACGAAACAGGTCTTTGAACTTGCCGGACTCAAAGACAAGGAATCCTTGCAGGACCCGACGCTGAGCGAAAGAATTGCGGCCGCGTTTCATACTCACCCGTGGATTCAAAAGGTCGTCAGTGTCAGGAAGTCTTTTCCAGCGAGAATTCAGGTGGAGGTGATTTACCGAGAACCCGTCGCGATGGTTCGAGGAATCGATGGGCATTATCCGATCGACAAGAATGGAATCCTGCTGCCGGCACAGGATTTCGCCGATGCGGATGTGGAACGGTTTCCTGTTATTGAACGCGTTTCCAGTGTGCCAATGGGTAAGCTCGGAGAATCGTGGGGCGATCCGGCCGTGGCCGGGGCTGCTCGTCTGGCCGCTGTCCTGAGCAAGCAAAAAGACGGTAAGTCGTGGTGGAAAGAACTGGAGTTGGCCAGCATCCTGGTTCCTCGTCGTGTCGCTTTGACGGAGAACGCTAATGAGCTGGAGTACGAACTCAGAACCTCCGGCGGTTCACAGATTCTGTGGGGACGCGGGCCGGATTCAACTCATCCCGGCGAGCTGACGGTGGTGCAGAAGATTGAACGTCTGATAGCATTTCGAAATGACTATGGCGGCTTCGATGATCAGCATGGGCCCTATCAGATTGATATCCGACCGTGGCAGGGGATTAACCGAGATTTCCTTGCTAAGGAGCCGAGCGACACCGAGAATCGCCAGCGACTCTAGACGCGATTGACTTTCCGGAGCTGTTATTGTCAACGGCGATAGTCGGCTGAAGCCGACGCTACAGATGACCGGACCACTCAGCTCGAACAAATCTTATGAAACATCGCTGGACACTGAAAACGCGAGAACTTACACGCGCCCATCTTCCACTGCTGATGGGCATTCTCAACGTCACTCCCGACAGCTTTTCTGATGGCGGTCAGTTTCAGCTTGTTGAAAATGCTGTCGCACGAGCTTTGCAGATGGAAGCCGATGGTGCCGACATTATTGATATCGGGGGCGAGTCTACTCGCCCCGGTGCCGAACCGGTTGCTTTAGATGAAGAACTGCGAAGAACGATTCCTGTTATTCGTGAGCTGGCAACAAAGGTCAGAATCCCGATCTCCATTGACACGACAAAAGCTGAAGTCGCACGGCAGGCTTTGGAGGCCGGGGCGGAAATCGTCAACGATATCTCCGGTCTGACTTTTGATCCGGACATGCTGGAAGTCTGTCGGCTGCACGATGCCGGGATCTGCCTGATGCATATTCAGGGGACGCCTCAGACAATGCAGCAGAATCCGACGTACGTTGACGTCGTCAGGGAAGTCACGGAGTTTCTGCAACAACAGGTCGATCGCTGTCTGATGGCGGGCATCCTTCCGGAGCGGATGAGCGTTGACCCTGGAATCGGTTTTGGCAAGACGGCCGAGCATAATCTGCAATTATTGAAGTCCGTGTCTCGACTGCAACAGGATTTGCAACGTCCCGTGCTGATCGGCCATTCACGCAAACGATTCTTGTCGAAGATCCTGGGGCGTTCCCTGGAAGAGAGAGAATCGGGAACGGTTGGGGTATCAATCGCACTGGCCGAGCAGGGAGTCGACATCCTGCGAATTCATGATGTCCGAAGTGTCCGCGATGCGATTGTTGCCTGGGACACGGTGCGTAATCGCGAGATCTGACGGAAATTGTGTCAGGACTTCAAACTCGATCCATCTTACTCATTTGCATTTACCCTTCGCCGGATTTCCGACCAAATAAAAAGCGAGGAAAAACGCAAACCGCATTTTTCCTCGCTCCTAATTGGACAGCGCCAAGTTCGAGGTGCCGTTTGTCCGTCCGGCATGGAGCGGAAACGGGAAAACACCGATTTTTGAGCACAGGTTAGTCTTTTTGTCGCCTCTGCGATTCATCCGCGTTATCCGTGGTGAATATGCGATTGTATTTTTGACCACAGATGGCACAGATTTCACGGATAAAGTCGCAGGGAAAGAAACACCTGAAGCCTGAACATGGCGCTGTCCAGCTCAGGTGCCTGCCTACTGCCTATTGCCGCTCAATCGTAACCGCCATGACGATCGGTGCTGAGCGATCCGGACCTTTGACCAGTTCAATGGTTTCAATCACAGCGTCGGTCTTCTTTGGGTTCACGACAACTCGTCGAACCTGCTGGCCACCAAGCATATAAGCGAACTCCGACTTTGGCACATCCACTTTACGAATGTAATCAGCGATGTGAATACCGTTGAGCAATTCAATGTCTTCAGTTTCGCCGCCCTTGTAATGGAGCCGGACGATCATGGAGACAGTTTTTGCATCGTCGAATGGGAAATTCCAGCCGCCGACGCCGCCGAGGATGTGAATCGCTTTGGCTTCGCTGTTGCAGGGCAGAGTAACTGACTTTGGCATGGAGGCAGGGAGCGGAGCATTCGGCCCGTACAGCAGAATGATGTTGCGAGTCGTCTGGCCGCGAGGATCCGTCAGGATGAATGGGACATCCTTGAAGATCTTTGGAGTCCAGTCACTGAAGACCATGCGGTCCGGGCCGTTGTCGCCGTCGCTAAACAGGCCCTTCGTGCTGATCGCAGTGGCATAGCGGTCCAATGAAACAGGAATAAACTTGCCCTTGTCAGTGAGAAATGTCAGCAGATCGGAAAGCTCTTCGTTCTTCATCTGCTTCTCAAAGCCTTCCGGCATCAGCGACTTACGTGAGCGAACCAGTTCGTCGATATCTTCACGAGCAATCTGATTCTCCTTGCCTTCGGTGTCGATCAGCGTGATCGCCGTGCGTGATTCTCCGGACATCATTCCATTCAGAACAATGCCGTCTGTCTTCACCACGGTGTAAATGCGGAAGTTGCCTTCCACGCTGCGGCTTGGGTCGATGATATGAGTCAGCAGTTCGTGCTTGGGATGCACGGCCATGCCCGTGAGATTTGGCCCGATGGCCTTGCCTTCTGTGCCGTGCATGTGACATTTCGAGCAGTGCTTCACGAACATCGCTTTGCCGGCTTTGACATCGCCTTCTTCTTCGCAGATCGGCAGCAGCGACTTGAGCACTTTGTCGCGGTCCGCATCAGGCAGTCCACCACCAGCCGCCATCAGCTTCTCTGCAATCGCGCGGATATCTTTGTCCGGGTGAACTCGCAATGCCTGCTTTTGATCGAGCGACAGATCACCGATCTCCAGTTTGCCCGCTTCGATTGCGGCCAGCAGCGACGATGTGGTCGCAGGGCGTGACAAGAGAACTCGCATCGCCGCTGATTTCATCTGCGGTGTCATCTGGTCGGCTCGCTCGATGATCAGCTCACCGGCGTTTTCGACTGTGCTCTGTCCGGCGGCTTCAATCAGGCCAACGCCCACGTCGGGAACTGTTTGCAGGTTGATGACTTCAAGAACTGCCGCGAGTACATCCGCGTTTGTTGACTGGAAGCTGACAGCTTCTTTCGCCGCGTTAACGCGTTCCGCAGCATCGGCTTCGCTGTCTGCAACAACTTTCAGAAGCGAATCGACGATCTCTTTCGAATATGATTCCAGAGCTTTTGAACTGCAAACGCCAGCGACGCGAACAACCTTGCTGCGAGACGCTCCAGTTGTGGCTTCCAGCAGTTTCACGAACGCCTTGTCCATACCAGCAGTCGACTGGACATCCAATTTAGCTGGCAAACCTTCGACCAACCCCTGCAACGCCGCGTCGATTACTTTGGGATCTGCATTGGCCAGATCAGTCAGCATCGCCTCCAGAGCGGCCGCATCCGGACGAGTTCTCCCGACATGTTCGGAAACTCGACCGACAATCTGCAGAGAAGAATTCGGTGTTTCCTTGCCCGCTACGGCTGAGAACTTACTGAGACCCTTCGTGCAATGAACCGACGCCGCAATTGTCAGTGCGTCCACGATGACGGGATCACTCGGAGCCATTGCCGCCGCAGCAAAGATTACGTTGGCTGCTTCGTCAGAGGCCGGCATGTCAGACAGCGTGATAAACGCCTGAAGGCGAACCTGGGCGTCATTGTCGGAAAACAAACTCGACGCCTTGAGCAGTGCGGCGAGACCGAATTCGTCGTGAGGCAGGACTGCGATCGCATTCCGGCGAACACCTGCCGACGGATGAGTCAATGCAGAATCAACAGCAGGTTTGACATAACTGGCCGACTTATACTCAGGATTCAGGTGGCGATAGGCTGTGCCTCCCAGAGTTTGCAAGCCATGGATCGCGCCGACGTTCAGGCCGATTTCATCCACTGACTGATCACGAATCAATTCCAACACCGGTGACAAGATATCTTCTCGAGTGTCCGCGTTGATTCGATCCACCAGCAATCGCTGAGCCTGCAAACGCCAGTTCATTGACGGGTGCTTCAGCGCGGCCACCAACTCTTCGACGGAAGCATCAGCAAGACTCTTCCATGGATGCAAAACATCTTTGCCTTCGGCTGTCGGGAGCACTCGGTAGATGCGACCGTGTTTCTTGTCACGCAGATCGCTTTCGTAGGCGTTGCCTTTGCCATTCTTAAAGCCGTTCGGTGTCGGATTGTGCTGGATGATAAAGTTGTACCAGTCGATCACCCAAACGGCACCATCTGGCCCAACTTCCGCCATAATTGGCGATGCCCATTCATCGTTACTGGCCAACAGATTCGTCGGGCTGGTCGACTTGTAGGTCGCGCCGTCTCGACGCAGGAGGAATGTTCCAATCAGGTGACCAGTGGGTTCACAAACGAAGGCCGTTTTATTCCACCACTGCATCGGGAATGTGCGAGCTGTGTAGAGAGCATGGCCGGCACCCGCGGTGTATCCGCCAAACTGGTCCACCTGGCGAATGTTTTCTGTAATTGCATTAAACTTCCATGTGTCCGCGATCGTGCCAATATCCGGAGCCGCCCAGCCGCGAACCTTTTCGTAATAGCGATTTGGGATCGGCACGAATGTGCTTGGGTTATGGTTGGCTGTTGATCCGAAGACAAGTCCGTCTTCGCTCAGCCCGAGTCCCCAGGTATTGTTGTTCGTTGAACGAATGAACTCAACATCAGTCACTTTCGGAGGATCTGAATTCGACAGCTTGAATCGCCAGAAGCCCTGACGGAATGAGTCGGCTTTCTTGCCGTCGAACTCCGGCGTGCTGTCGTTGTAGCCCTGCATCGCCCAGATCCAGTTGTCCAGACCGTAGCGGAAGTTGCTGATACCTCCGTGAGTATCCCCGGCGCTGAAACCCGTCATCAGCACTGTCGTCTGATCGGCCTTGTCGTCGCCGTCGGTATCCTTCAGATAAATCGTTTCAGTCGCATTGTGAACGACTGCTCCGCCGCGATAAATCATGATGGCAGTCGGAATCGAAAGCCCTTCAGCAAAGATCGTAAACTTGTCGGCAACATGGTCACCGTCGGTGTCTTCACAGATGCGAATGCGGTCGCGGTTCTGGCCAAGTTCGTTGGGATAGTCGAGCGTTTCGCAGATCCACAGGCGACCTCGTTCATCCCAGTTCATCGCGATTGGCTTTGCCTGGAAGTTGCTTTCGTCGGCGTATCGTCGCAACGCCATGCCTTCGGGCATTGAATAATGCTTCATGGACTCTTCAACGCTCAGCGGAAGCTGCATCGTCGTTTTAGGATCGCCCTGGACACCCCAGCGATTACCGGGGGTGTAGTTTGGAATCTTTGGACCGACATCGACATACTCAAACGGCTTCACATCCTTTGTCAGTTCCGTCATTTTGGGCGGAGTAAACGATTCGGTGTCATGAAACGCAGGGACTACCGAGACATCCTTACCACAAGCCCAGCGAATGCCACGTTCGACGAGATTTGGAAAGCCGGGATTCGTCCATGTGCGTGAATCATGTCCCCACGTCGTGTAGAAGACTCGACCTTTGCCGTGCGTGCGAACCCATGTCCATGGTTCTTTCGTATTGCCGGGTGCCTGGTCGCCTTCGACACGGTATTCCAGGACCGTGCGATTCTCTTCGTTGTGCAGAGTATGGATGTAGGTTTCGTCCCAGCTTGTGAAGCCGCCGAAGTCCTTCATGATCGGATGTGATGGATCCGCATTGACGACGCCAAACACCTGCCCGCCGTGTCGCTGAAACTGGCCACCCATCAGCTTTACGATCTCGGCGTTATTTCGCCAGCAGAACGTCGCACAGTGCAGCGGAATGAATCCTTTACCGCTGGCCACATAATCCAGCACCGCTTTCGCCTGAGCGTCTTCGATCTTGTCGATGTTGGCATATAAGACGATACCATCAAAGTCCGCCAGCGTCTCGGCCGTCAGGTCTTCCATCCGGTCCGTATACTTCAGCTCAATGCCTCGAGCTTCCAACACGGGAGCCAGCTCATGAAATCGCTCCGACGGCCGATGATGACCGTTATCGCCCATAAAGAGCAGCTTCAGGTCTGCAGCGGTGACTGCCGACGCAGCCGCGAGAGTTAAGGACAAAGTGATTAAGCGAAGCAACGCAGGGCAAAGTAGATTTTTGGTTAACATTTTAACGCCCATGGGTCAGGATGCGTGATTATTAGGACAGACAGAACTGAGTGATGTGAGACTAAGCCGTCGTGAAACCAGTTGAGACTTCAAGGGTAGAATCGGTGCGGCGACGCTGAAGGTAAAAGGCGAATATCGAATAGGCCAATGACAGTATCGCGGGCTAAAAGAAATGGTGAATACGGAAAACAAAGTGTTCTAAAGTAGAAGTCGAGCGTCTGCACTTCCAGCAATTGATGCCTGCCACGGCAAAAATGCGTACTGCTCCGTGGCCGACAATACGAGCCTCCAGTCGAGTGAGATTCGGGGCGTAATCCTCACCGCCATCTCCAAAGGTGTAGTCACCCGATCTAAACTGATTCCAGTAGACAATCCCTTTCTGCGGCGGAGTGAACAAGCTGATTGAATAGACCTGATCCGTTATGAATTCCAATTGCCCGAACGGCGTGGCGGGACAAAGATCGACCCAAAAAAACTGTGCGGCAATGACAAGTGTGACGACACTGGCAATCAGAAATTGCAGACCAATTAATACGGCACGTTTGAAGGGATACTCACTCATTCAGGCAGCTCCACATTATGCATTCGCCTCACGACGTCGCGGTTGACTTCCTGATCGCTCCAGTCGGGGTGAGTGTTTTTGATCGATGTCACGATTATGTGACTGGCCTGCAGAAACATTCGCTCACCTCGACAGCTTTCAACAACTGGCGAGCGGGATGCGTTAGCTTCCCGGTCTTTGTGCATCAAAACGGCGAATGAATCTAAGTGGCATACCGGCCAGTTGACACTGGCCGCTCGCCGATTGAGCATACGTCGCCGAAGTCATCACAAACAACAAGTCAATTCAGGAACTATTGAGACAGGACGAGCAGCAGGGGATCGCCTCAGAGGGCTGACGCCCTGCCGCTCGCCGGAACGCGGACAATGGTGAACTAGCCGAGAGTGAACTCTGGCAACCGCACAATCTCACCGCCCTTTAACGCGGATTCGTGAGCACAGATGCCGACGCAGGTCCAGTTCGCAGAAGTCACAGCGTTTGGACGAGGATCGCGGTCTTCGACCAGAGCGCTCAGCATTTCGTGAACGAGATGCGGATGCGAGCCACCGTGGCCGCCGCCCTGAAGGAACGACAGATGATCCGCATCATGGATCTCTGACGGCAGCGTGAACTTGCGAATCGGCTCGGGCAGTAGATGAGCATAGTCCGGAACCGTGACCTTCTCCGGAATCTCCGGCTCTGGCTTCTTCGCCGTGTGAATCACGTGCGGCTCGTGCTCAATCAGAGTCCACTCGAAGCTCTTCTTTGTGCCGTACACGTCGAAGCTTTCACGATACTGACGAGCCACATCATACAGGCATCGCCAGATGTGAGCAGTCAGGTCGGTGTCTTTGATCTTGATGTGGCAGGTTTCCAGAGCAAACTTGTTGCCGGACTTCTGCGCGATATCGTCGCGAACGGTTCCGCTGCCGAAGCAGCTGACATATTCAGCGAGACCATCAACCAGACCAAGGCACGGGCTAACCACGTGCGTCGCATAATGCATCGGAATCATCTTTTCCCAATACGCCGGCCAGCCATCCATATCCTGAGGATGCGATGCGGCCAGATGCTGGATCTTGCCGAGTTCACCTTTCTTGTACATTTCTTTGATGAACAGGTATTCGCGGCTGTAAACGACGGTTTCGGCCATCATGTACTTGAGGCCGGTCTTCTTGACCTTCTCAACGATCTGACGGCATTCGTCAATCGTCGTCGCCATCGGCACGGTGCACATGACATGCTTGCCGGCGTCAAGAGCCTTCAAAGACATCCACGCATGGTCATTGATCGGGCTGTTGATGTGAACGAAGTCGATGTCTTTGTCCGCCAGAACCTGATCGTAGCTGGTGTATCGTTTATCGATCCCGAACTGGTCGCCACACTTTTTCAGTTCTGCCGGATCACGACGACAGATGGCCGCGACGTTCGCATTTGGATGAGCCTGATAGATCGAAATGAACTCGGCCCCGAAGCCGAGACCAACCATTGCGACATTAAACTGCTTCGCCATCATGTGCTCCTGAAGGTGGGAAAAGAATGCGGGATCGCTGTGACCCGGGCCGGAGATCCAGGGGCGGCTGGATCCTCAGAGTTGCCAGAGGATTCCGTCCGTCGCTGAAGTTCTCCCTGAGGTGGTCAACGGCAGTAAAGAGTTTCGCAGATAGTGCCTTTCTGGAAACTCAATCGCCATGAGAAATCGCGCAAAAGACTTGAGTTTTTTCACCGGCGACAACATAGTGACACTGCACAATGCTGGAGGCTAAAGGAGTTTTTGTGTCCGCAGCCGGGATTGAAGCTGACTTCGACAGGGATCCTGCGAACTCCCGAACAGTTCACAACGTGCGGAGAATAGTCTGGTGAAGAATCGTTCGGTCGCGTTATTGCTGGAGACTTCCAACGCCTACTCCCGCGGCCTGTTGGACGGCATCATTGGGTTTGTGCAGCAACATCGAAGCTGGTCGGTTTATTTGCCGGAACAGGAGCGAGGCGCTGATCCGCCGGACTGGTTGAGACGCTGGAAGGGTGATGGAATCATTGCCCGAATTGAAACTCATGAGATCGCGCGCGCTGTCAAGGCAACTCGCCTGCCGGTCGTTGACGTGAGTGCGGGGCGATTTATCGAGGAGATCCCGTGGCTCGAAACCGACGATCAGAAGATCGCGTCGTTAGCCGCAGATCATCTTCTGCAATGTGGTTTTCGGAATCTTGCTTTTTGTGCGGATCCTGGATTCCAATGGTCCGTCCTGCGCGAACAGGAGTTTGCGAGGTCCGTCGCGGAAGCGGGGGCTCAGTATTTTCTGCACGAGTCCGTTCCGCGAACAGATCCTGTTTACTCCTGGAATCGCGATCGCCGAAGTTTAGTGCGCTGGCTGCGTCAACTTCCGCGTCCGGTCGGTATCATGGCATGCTATGACATTAAAGCTCAGCAATTGCTGGCCATATGTCGCGATGAAGGAATTGCCGTCCCGGATGAAGTCGCTGTTATTGGCGTCGACAACGACCGAAGATTATGTGAGCTGTGTGATCCGCCGCTTTCGAGCGTTGTCCCGAATTCATGGAAGACAGGCTTTGAGGCTGCTTCACTCCTGGATCGCATGATGTCGGGAGAGAAAGTCGGCAATCATCCACGATTGATTCCGCCGCTCGGTGTGCAAACCCGACAATCCACAGATGTTCTGGCCATCAACGATCCGGACATCGTTTCGGCACTGCGATTGATCCGTACAAAAGCCTGCGACGGTGTCACCGTACAGCAAATCGTGAAACAGATCCCGATTTCTCGAAGAGTTTTCGAAAGTCGTTTTCAGAAACTTGTCGGCCGCACACCGCATGCTGAGATTCTGCGTTTGCGGATTGATCGTTGTCGACAGTTGCTTGCGGAAACCGACCTTCCGCTGACAGAAATCGCACGTGCCGCCGGGTTTCCTCATGCCGAATATCTGTCTGTGACGTTCAAGCGAGAGGTCGGCGAAACGCCTCGCGAGTTTCGCAACAACAATCGCAGTTCGCAACGAAATACTCCGCGTTAGCGGAATCGGGTCCATTGCGGAAAGCCACGTTATTTGTCTTGCCGGGCACAGAGTTGAATCTGTTGCGCTCCGGTTCTGGAAATTGACGGGGATGCACAACACGCCACCAATCGACTCGGTTGATGAGCGACCTGGTTTGAGTTCTCCATATGGGGGCGGTGCTCGTTCGACGAAGATGTGCCGTTGCCGTTAGAATTCGGGAGATGCGAAGAATGACTTCACTACGGCAGGACATGTACACTTTTTGGAATAGTCTGAGATGAGCCTGAAGAAACATCCAGCAGGAGATTACTTCTTTGTTCCGGGGATTGCTCCGTATTCCTGTGGAGTCATCGCGAACGAGGGCTTCGAAGTCGTTCACGTGACACTGCGAACGATGGTGGGCTGGCGGAAGGGGTTTGATCTGATCGATTCCTTTATTCGGCAGGCCGCACGGCCGCATGCTTCTGTGTGTGCGATGTCTTTGCGTTGTCCGAAGCCATTTACGTTTCAGGGGTTCAACGACTTTAACGCAGAGTACGCTGCGATCCTGAAGGATTGGGGCGTATTTGTTGATGGCGTCAACCCTGTTGCTCGGACAAATATTGCGCCTCGACTTGTACCGCCGTCAGAGCCTTCTCTTTACGCGTTTGCGTTTACTCGACCAGTCGCGAACAGTCAGATTCCGACCTTCGTTGTTGCGGGTGCTGGCGAGTTGCCGGAAGGCGTTCTTCAGCGAGATGGAATCATCGAGTTGGCAAACACATCTCCGGCCGGCTTGAAGACTAAGGCCGAGTTCGTGATGGATTTGATGGAGCAGCGACTGCAGAAACTGGGGACATCCTGGGACGCGGTGAATCGCACTAACGTCTACGCAGCGCACTCGTGTGATGACATCATTCAGAATCTGATCAATCCGCGGATCGGCAAGGCGGGACTCTTTGGAGTCACCTGGCACGATTCACGACCTCCATTAGAAGAGATCGAGTTCGAAATGGATGTTCGTGGAGTCGTGTCAGAGATCATGCTCTGATCGCAGCGAGGAAAATCTGCGGGAATCACAGTGCCTGCGGGCATTACGGTGAGGACCCTTCGCGCGAAGTGAAATCATCCCCGCGATGGTCGTACCCTGGGTGAAGTTGCGTCAACTGCTGGACTCAATAGCAGCTATCGTCCGCCGCCGCTGCTCATCAGTCGCACATAGTGCTGAGAGAACTGTTCGAGGCTCATCTTTTCAAGTCGGATACCGGCTTGTTCAAACATGCCGCGAGTTCTTCGGCTGTTCTGCCACTCTTCGGTATCGATGAATCCGTCGCCGTTTCCATCAAGACGTCTGAAAGATTCGGAGGCCATCGCTGCTGGATCGCCCCCACCCCATCCGCCTCGGTTGCCGTTGTCCTGAGCATTTTGTGGAGTGCTTCCTGGCGGTCCGTTTCCGGGTTGACCGTTGTTTGCTTTTGCCTTTGTCGGAGTTGCGTTCACAATCAGTAGTCGCTGTCTTGCCGTGGAAGCGACTGCAGGCTGATTCGCGGTTGCTGCTGCCGCGTCCGCGATCGCGAGTTCTTCAGGAATGAGATAGCCGTCGGAGTCGATGTCCATCGAGTCGAATTTTTCAAGGTCCACGCGGCGAGTCATCATCCACTCGTGCATTGCAATCTGTCCGTCGAAATCGGTATCGACTTCGCTGTATGCTGGCGGAAGCGTGATCGTCAGAGGCTTCTTTGGTTTCATTTTGTAGGGCGTCAGTACGATGGAACCTGTTCCATTGTTACGACCTGGATCGCCGGGCTGGCCATTGCTTCCCGGGCTGAAGTTGCTGCGAAAGCTATTTCGCATGTCGTCCAGGGACATGCCGGCTTTGAGTTCGACACCCCGTGCCTTCATCATGTCGCGGACAAAAGATGGCATCCGGTCCAGCTCTTCCTGATCGACCTTGCCATTCCCATTGGAGTCCATCATTGCCCCGAATCGGCTTTCACGGTCACCACCGCCAAAACCGCCCGGTGGCCCGCCAAACCCACCCGGAGGTCCTCCAAATCCGCCGCCGAATCCAGAAGGCGGTCCGCCCATTCCAGGTGGCGGTCCACCAAAGTCGCCTCCTCCAAACCCGGACGGAGGACCACCAGATCCGCCGCGATCTCCGCGACCAGAATCACCGCCGAATCCACCTCGATCGCGTCTATCGCCTCGGTCACCACGGTCCTGAGCCATGCTGAATTCGCTCAACATCGCCACGATTGCAGAGGCCGAAACAAATATAGTGAACAAACGCTTCATACTTTTTCTTCAGAGCGATTTCCACAAAAACACGTTAAATCGAGACTAAAACGTTTTCCTAAACTGTTTTGTTTCAGGCTCAATCGTTGAACCCCGGCAGGATATCCACGAATCGTAATGATTTGCGATTTTTCAAGACTCCCGGAACCTTTGTTTGGGTTTCAACCACCGAGGGTACCATTTCTTCCAATTACCCAGCCAAAACTTGTACTGGCGACCTGCCGTGAGCGGTTGCTGCAACCGTTAACCTCTCTGTAACCTTCCTTGAGTTTGGGCTTTCCGCCAAATCCTGAAGGAGAAAACGCGAATTGTTCTCGAGTTCGCGAAGAATAGGTGATTGGGAAGGTTTAGTAGCGGTTCCGGGACAACGAAGGAACTGGGTTTCATGAACGCGGAAGAAGTGGTCACATGTTCACATTTCCTGCATTCAGCGTTTTGGAGAGTTGCAATCTGCAACGGAAGAGAAGCATGAGAATTTGTCGACCACAACCTGCTCTCCGCACTGTTCTGCTTTTATGCGCTATTTTGGCTACTGATGGCCTGCCAACAGCAACCGCGCAGGATGCTCCGAAGGTCGGTAGTGAGTTGGATTTGCTTCGCAACGGGGAGTTGGTGCAACAGCTGGGCTTGTCCCAATCTCAACAGGATGCAATTGCGGAGGCGGCAAAGGGTGGTTCACCCGGCCGCGAGATTTTTGATCCCTTCCTGCAACGCATGAAAGAAACTTCCGACGAAGCGGAGCGAACAAAAATTCGTGAAGAAATGAAACTGGCCACCGTCAAGGCGAAAGAAGACGCGAATGCGAAGGCCCTGACGATTCTGGACAGTCGCCAGTTGAAGCTTCTGCGGTCGTTGTATATCCAGCAGGCTGGTGTGCGAGCCTTTTCGGATGCTCGAGTAGCCGCGGATTTCGGCATCACAGAGGAACAAAAAAAGGCGATCGAAGAGCTTGCCATTCAGCGACGTGAAGCTTCTTCAAAAGTTGGATTCGATACAACGCCGGAACAGCAGGAAGCCTTCAGAAAAGAATGGGAAGGCAAATACCTCGCGGTTCTGAATGACGAGCAGAAAAAGAAATGGGCAGAGCAATGTGCCACTTCGCCGGCTGTCGCGGCTGTTCCCGGGGCCGCTCCTGCGATGAATAATCCAAACATGGCAGCCCCGCCTGCTGTTGTATTACCTGATGCGGCAGCTCCGGCCGGCGCAGAGATTGTCTCCAGTTTTGGTGGCGCTGCGGATGCGGCAGAAGCGAACCAGCTCGTTGAGAAGTTCTCGTTCAACTTTCGCTATGCACCGTGGGATCAGGTCCTGCAGGATTTCGCTGCCGGTGCTGGTTATACGCTGGACCTCAATCAGGTTCCGCCGGGGACGTTCAGCCACATCGATACGAAAGAGTACAGTGCTGGAAAGGCGTTGGATGTTCTTAACGGATACCTGCAGCGAAAGGGTTATGCTCTGCTTCTGAAAGATGGCTTTCTTGTTTGTGTAAATGTTGACAAGGGTATTCCGCCGAACCTGATACCAGACGTTGCTGTGGATGCTCTGCTGAAGGTAGATCAGGGAAATCACGCGATCGGCGAGAATGAGATTGTTCGCATTGAGATACCGCTTGAGAAACTTGATGTGGGTGTGATGGCTCAGGAGGTTGAACAGCTTCTGGGCAGTCTTGGCACGATGACAGCGTTTACGCAAACAGGCTCCCTGATTATTGCAGATACGGGTTCGAATCTCCGTCGCATCAAATCTTACGTCGATATGTCTGTCAGTCGTCGCAAAGGCGACCTGATCTTCAAGACTTACATGCTGCAGAATATCGACGCGGAAGAAGCGGAGTTCATGCTGCTAAGTCAGTTTGGGATGCGCCAGGGCGTTGCGAATGTCAGTTCCGGGGCTGGTGGAGATCGACGTGGATCTCCGACTCCGACCCCTGCTCCTGCAACTTCGGGCACTCAGCTTCAGGTGATGTCGGATGTTCGAACGAACAGCTTGTTTGTAACGGCCTCGCCGGATCAGCAGACGCTGGTTGAAGAGATCATTAAGGCGATTGATATCTCTGAACTTCCTGACGGGACCAAGCTGACTCGCGAAGGAAACACCGGGCCTTATTTGCGAGTCTATCGGGTTGCGGGCCGTGCTGATCAGGTGGCCCAGAGCATCACCGCAATGATGCCGGGGGTTGTTGTCAATGAAGATGGGGCTGCAGGGACGGTGCACATTTTTGGCACTTCTCGTCAGCACCAGCAGGTTGAAGAGTGGGTTAAGTCGTTTAGTGAAGGAACGGGGGCCAGTGGTTCGGTGGCCGTGATTCCTTTGGCCAAAATGGATCCGCTCACAGCCGCAGCGACACTGCGAAATCTGTTTGTGGCCGAAGGAGCCAATGCTCCGACGGTTGAGACTGATTTGTATGGGAACCGCATCATTGTGAAGGGGACTGCTCTTCAGGTCGAACAGATCAAGCAGGTGCTCACAGATCTGGGTGAAGACGGTACGGGTCTGAAGAAGAAAGGCGAAGGCGGCAACATTCGTCGCTACTCGCTGCGAGGTCGTGATCCGGAAGAGTTTTTCAAGTACCTTGAACAGGAATGGCAGGCCAGCGAGAAGACTTCGATTCGAATTGTTGTACCGAAGAAGAGCGGCCCGATTAAAGGAATTAGAACTCCGTCGGATGAAGTACCGGCTGCGGAAGACGAAGCTGCTGCCGAGGAAAAAGAAGACTCCACAACTCAGATGCGTTCTCGCCGATCAGGCTTGAGGAAAGAGAGCGGCTATCTTCCTGTGAATCGTGTTGTCGATGAATCTGCGGCCGTGGCTGATCCGGCCGCTACGTCTCAGCAGGTGCCGCTGGAGAGTAATCCACCGGCTGTTGATCGCCGAGAAAGTACCACGCCTGACGGAATTCAGATCGTTGTCGATGGCGATGAGTTGTTGCTGCTGTCACGCGACGAAGATGCATTGGACCGACTGGAAGAGACGATGGATTTTTTGCAGCAGTCGATTCCATTCCGCACGAAGTGGACGGTGTTCTATTTGCAGGCCGCCGATGCAACAGAAGCGGCCGCACTTCTGGAACAGTTCATCCCCAGCAGCAGCGTCACGAACACGTCGTCGACCAGCAGTTTTGGGCTCAGTTCGATGTTCAGCCCTCTGACAGAGTCGGTTTCGAATATGACGGGTCTCAGCAGCCTGGGTGCAAATCCTCAGACGCTGCGAATCATTCCGGATCCACGTTCGAATTCGTTGTTCGTGACAGGACCGCAGGCTTCGGTGGAAGAAGCGGAGGGATTTCTGGAAGTGCTCGACTCAAACAACATTCCCGAATCTCTGCGGGACATGCAGCCGCGTCGGATTGAAGTGGAGTACGCAGAGATTGATGACATCGCCACAATGGTGAATGAAACGTTTAAGCCGTACATGGAACCCGCAGGCGGTCGGCAGCAGCAGAACAATCCGCTGGCCCAGATGTTCGGCGGTGGTGGCGGTAATGGAAAAAGCAATGAACCACAGGGCGTTCAGATGACGGTCGCTGTGGATCGCCAAACAAGTTCTCTGGTGATTTCCTCCAGCGAGGCGTTGTTCACAAAAGTGCAGGAAATGGTAAAGGAATCTGACGAGGCCGCGAAGAAGTCGAATCGCACGATTCGAGTCGTCCAGTTAAAGAATTCAGATGCCTCAATGATCCAGGAGTCACTGCGATCCCTGTTTCCTCGAGTGACGACAAGTGCGACGCGACCATCGTCCTCCAGCACGAATAGTCAAAACTCCGGCAACACCAACAATCCTCAACAGCCTCAGACTCAGCAACCTCAGACGGATCCGTTCCAGCAAATGATACAGGATCGCATGCGACAACGCGGCGGCGACACGGGTCGAGGTGGCACATCACCTTTTGGTGGTGGTGCATCTCCATTCGGTGGTGGTGCATTCAACCCGTTTGGCGGAGGAAACTTTGGTGGTCGCGGTGGCGGCACGAATGGTGGCCGCGGCGGCCGATAAGCTTCTTTTATCCGGACGGTCGTCGAACGGTCGTTGGTCTTGCCCCGAGTGACTCTCAATAAAGCCCCGCAATGGAACTTGGAAAACTACTTGTCGATGAAGGCCTGGTGACTCGCGAGCAACTACAGCAGGCTCGCGAAACTCACTCGGGCCTGCGCATTGATCAGGCACTGGTGAAATTGGGGGTGGTGACCGAGGATGCAATTCTTCGAAAACTGTCCGATGAATTCGGGATGCAGTATATCGACCTGAAGGATATCGAGGTTGATGCGGAACTCCTGGCAAAGTTTCCTACGTCGTCGATCTATCGCCATTCGCTGTTGCCGCTTTACCGTCAGAATGGTCACGTCGTTGTTGCAACTTCGGACCCATTGAATCTGGAAGGCCTGGATGAGCTGAGCACTGTCAGTGGGTTCAAATTGGAACCGGTGCTGACTCGCAGTGGTGAACTGGGCAGTCGAATCCATGAACTTCTGGGCGTCGGCGGCGACACAATCAATGAACTGGTTCGTCGTCGGACCGAAGAAGGCATCGAACTTCTTGAAGAGATCAACGAAGACTTCGGCGAACTGGCTGAAGGAGCTCAGGCACCGTCGGTCATCAAGCTCGTCAATGAGCTGCTGATGGAAGCGGTGAAGCTCCAAACAAGTGACGTGCATATCGAGCCTCAGGAAAACGGAATGAGGGTTCGATATCGTCTGGACGGAATGCTGCGAGTTCAGCCGACACCCCCGGAGATTGCTCAGTTCTATTCCGCAATTGTGACTCGCTTGAAGATCATGTCACACTTGAACATTGCAGAAAAGCGTTTGCCTCAGGACGGGCGAATCAAACTGCGAGTTTCCGGGCGTGAAGTCGACGTGCGCGTATCCATCATTCCGATGATGCATGGCGAAGGCGTGGTCATGCGATTGCTGGATAAGGCACGCATGAAGTTTGACCTGAAAGCCGTCGGAATGCCGCCGACCGTGTCAAAGATCTTTAAGCAGTTGATTGACCTGCCGCACGGAATTGTGCTGGTCACCGGTCCGACCGGAAGTGGTAAGTCCACCACGCTCTACAGTGCTTTGAACGAGATTAAAGATCCCACGATCAAGATCATCACAGTGGAAGATCCGGTCGAATATCAGATGGACGGCATCAGCCAGATTCAGGTTCACAGCCGCATCGGTTTGTCATTTGCGGCGGCACTCCGAAGTATTTTGCGACACGACCCGGACGTGGTACTGATCGGAGAAATTCGAGACGGTGAAACCGCGCAGGCCGCGATTCAGGCGTCGCTTACCGGGCACCTTGTGTTTAGTACTTTGCATACCAACGACGCGCCCGGCACGTTTACTCGACTGATCGACATGGGTGTCGAGCCGTATTTGGTGGCGAGTACCGTTGAAGGAATTCTGGCTCAGCGTCTGGTGCGGCGGCTTTGTCCGCATTGCAAACGTCTGACGCCCATTGAAAAGGTGGAAATTCCAGCCGACTTTCCACGACCTTTGCCCGAGGCGGTTTATGAACCTGTGGGCTGTCGTGAATGCCGTGAAACCGGTTATGCTGGTCGAATCGGAGTGTTTGAGCTGCTGAAGACGGATCCAATGATTCAACGCATGTGCTCGGAAAGTCGCAGCACCGTAGAAATTCGTGACTATGCGATCAAGGCCGGGATGACAACGCTGCGATCGAGCGGATGGGAACAGGTTCAGGTCGGTGTCACAAGTATTGAAGAAGTCCTGCGAATTACTCGTGGAGATGTGATCGGCTAGTCAACCGATCGGTTCATCAGCATCATGTACTGAGCGGTGCTGGCGAAGAGTTGATAAAATTGTATAAGGGCCAGCCGCAGGCGACGGTATCCGATGTTCGCCGACGCCTGCGGCTTGCCGTTAAACGAGAAACTGATTCGAATAATTAACCTGGTCGCCGGCAGACAAAATCTCAGCCCTGGCGGCTCAAGAGAATGATCAGATTCTGACTTCCAAACACCATGCCAGATTTCAAATACCTAGCACGCGAACTGACCGGCAAACAGGTCACCGGGACGCTGACCGCGACCAGCGAGAAAGATGCGCTCTCAAGTCTGGCGGCGCGGAGTCTGTTTCCGATTTCCGTTTCGTTGTCTGAGCAGTCAAAACAGCAGGCCGCCACAGGTGCTCGACGAGTTTCCACAAAGTATCTGACCGTCTTCTACAATCAGCTTGCGGATCTGCTGAAGTCAGGTGTTCCATTGCTGCGTTCGCTGCAGCTTCTGGAAGATCAGACATCGCATGCCGGGCTGAGATTTGTCATTCAGGATGTTCGTGAGCAGGTTGCGGATGGAACTCGCCTTAACGATGCCATGAGGCGACATCCGCGAGCGTTTAACTTCCTGACCGTCAGTATGGTCAAGGCGGGCGAAGAAGGCGGTTTTCTGGAAGACGTGTTGTCGCGAATTGCGGCCTTTAATGATCATCAGGAAGAGCTCAAAGGCAAGGTCACCGGGGCGATGGTTTACCCGGTATTCCTGCTGGTTGTGGGATTACTGGTCGTCACGGCGATGATGATGTGGGTGGTTCCGAATTTTGCTCCGATGTTTGAAAAGATGGAACGCGACGGGACTCTGCCGTGGGCCACGACAACGCTTTTCAGCATCAGCGATACTCTGACCAGCTACGGGCTTTTGATCTTTGCGGTTATTGCGGGTCTTGTGGGTCTCGTTGTGACCTACGTCCAGTCTCCGGAGGGGCGTCGGTTTGTTGACGAGTGGAAGCTGAAAGTCCCGGGACTCGGAGGCATCCTGCAAAGCCTTGCGGTGGCTCGTTTCTCCCGAATGCTGGGAACGCTTTTAAAGAACGGCGTCCCGATTCTGCAGTCGTTGCGCATTGCGAAAGACGCGAGTGGAAACATGGTGCTTGCCGAAGCGATCGGGAATGCGGCTGATAACGTCAGCAGCGGCCAGTCACTGGCAGTTCCGTTGAGAGCCAGTGGTCAGTTCTCAAAGGACCTGATCGAAATGATTGCAGTTGGCGAAGAGGCTAATAATCTGGAGAATGTGCTGATTGGCGTAGCAGATAATCTTGAGAAACGGACCAGCCGGCGAATCGACATGGTTGTCAGATTACTGGAGCCCATGATGCTTCTGGCCATGGCCGGAGTGGTTGTGTTCATCGTGATGGCACTGCTGTTGCCGGTGATTAAAATGTCAACGAACCCGACCTAGTGGGTTGTTGATTGAGTTCGTGGTGTCGACTGCAGTCGACATGGTTGCTCAATGTCAGGAGGAAATGCTGGCTGAAGCCAGCACTGCAAGCTGAACGGCGATTAATTCAACGAACCTGACCTGATACCAAGTTGAATCCGGTGGCAGTTCGGGCTCCCCTTTATTTCTTATCGATTGATTGAAAATCAGGATCAGTGTCATGCAAAAACGTTCTCTACTGTTTTCCCCCGCGCAGACTCTTTCGCCCTCGCGGAAACGCTCGGGTTTTACGCTTCTGGAACTCTTGATTGTACTGGCCATCATTCTGGTGATCGCCGGTATGGTTGTGCCGAATCTTATTGGCAGCCAGAAAACGGCGAACGAACGCATCGCCTTTACTCTGGTGAAGGAAATGGAAAAGGCTGCTGGCAATTATGCGACTGACCATGATGGCGAATACTTCAAGGGCAACGGCACCGAAGCATGGCAGGCGATGATTAATCCTCCTGCTTACAAAGGCCGCAAGCTCCGTCCGTATCTGGAAGAAGTGCCCATCGATCCATGGGGAAATCCTCTGCAGTACGAATGGAACGGCGACGGGCACAGCAAGAAGCAGAATGCTCTGAAGCCTGCAATCTGGTCAACTGGATCTGATGGCCAGGGCGATGGAACAAACTCCGGCGGAATTGCTTTGAATAACTGGACACCAGCCGCGTCAAACGCCGGCAACTGATGCGTGCAGGAGCGGCTGCGGATCTATTTATGTCCTGCCTGCCGGGCAGCGAAATAAGTTGGTCCTGCCTGCCGGGCAGAACTTAGGCACCAGCGAACAAATAACCTCCCCAGCAACTTATGGCGAGCGGTTGGCGTTAGCCGACCGGTATGCCGTTCTGCCGGCCGGTTCACACCGGGTCGCTCGCCAAACTGGTCTCTTGTTTCTTTGCCGCTGCCTTAGAGGTTGGCTGCAGCAGTACTGGTAATACAATTCGACCGTCCGATTTTCTGCATGAGTGGCACACAGGGTTCGCCTTGCGGTAAATCGAAAATCCTTTCCGGCAGAAAGGACCTACTTATTGTGGTGGATCCTTTTATGCACCGTCATGTTCAACAATTCAGAACGACAGGGAACCGCGGGTTCTCGTTGTTTGAATTGCTGATTGTAATGACGATCATTGTCACCATCACGGCCATGGCTGCTCCGAATATGATGGAGCGAGTTCGTAACGGGAGAGTTCAGGAAGCTGCCGAAGACGTGCGTGAGGTCATGGCCTTTGCCAGACAACAGGCGATCGATTCGGGAGTGGATTACCACGTTCGTTTTGAAGTCAACGGACAGGCGGTCGTCGCGATTCCAGCTGAGCCTCAGCCGACGCTGGTCAATCAGGCGGGAAGCGATTCTTCTCAGGCCGAAGTGCTGATGATGTCGCTGGTTCTTGAGCCAGAGAAGATGTTCCTGCGAGCCGTTAAGGGAGAGAATGCCGGAGGCGAACAACTGGAGCCAGCGGCGTTTGCGAATCTTGACGGCAACGAAAACCTGTCAAACCGTTCATGGTCGACTCCGATACTCTTTCGCTTCGATGGATCTGCGGAAGATCGGACGTTTCGTGTTATGGATGATGAAAATCGCACGTCCGAGATTTCGGTGCGAGGCCTCACGGGAGCCATCAAAGTCGCCCCGGTCTATATGATGGAGGCCGATTGATGCATCGAATCAGAACATCCCGACTGTTCCCTGTCGTGCAACAACGCAGTCGCGGCGGGTTGAGCCTGTTGGAGATCATCATCTCGGTTGCCATCTTCATGGCGTCGCTGGCCGCTATCATGGAAGGCCTGCAGATTGGCCGCAGGTCCGAATTGTCTGCGCGACTGCAATCTGAGGCTGTACTGCGTTCCGAAACTGTCATGGGAGAAATTCTCTGCGGGGCGAAAGAGGCCTCCAGTGCGCAGGGGAACAGATTTGACGACGATGAAACCGGCAATTGGGAATGGTCGGCCGAAGTGACGGAAGCAGGGACGACCGGACTGCTGCAGGTGACGGTTCTGGTTGAACACAGACCGGGCGGAGAAGAACCGAATGCCGCTTTCACACTGGTTCGCTTCATGCGAGATCCTCAGCTCTTCCTTGATGCCGCGCTGCGGGAGAGCGAATGATGAAGATTTCCTGCAGGATCTGCATGTCAGGGGTTCGAAGTGTCGGGGCTCGACGAGCCGCCTATACGATGCTCGAATTGATGATTGCGGTCGGGCTGACATCCCTGTTGATGATTGCTCTCTTCGCCGCACTGCAACAGTACTTCAGCTTGCAACTCGACAGCAACGAAGAGATCACTCGCCAGCAAATTGCACGGTCTCTTCTGCGTCAGATGACGCGCGATATTCAGTCTGTGGTGTTCGTGAAGAAGCTCGCTAATGACGAGAAATCCGGGACATCAACGAGTGTCAGTGAGGGAGGCAGCTCTACGTCGAGTTCATCCGGCAGTTCTGGATCGTCGGGCAGTTCATCCTCGGGATCTCCATCTGGTAGTTCGTCTTCCGGTAGTTCGTCTTCCGGCGGTTCATCTTCCGGCGGTTCGTCGTCGGGGGCAGGAACATCCGGAGGAACGGGCAGCAGTTCAACATCCATGGGTTCGTCGAGGTCCAGTTCGGGGCAACTCGACGGCAATTCCTACGGTCAGTCTTCGATTGATCCTGAAACAGTGTTGACCACCTACACGAACGGTCTGATGGGAACTGCGACCGATCTGCAGTTGTTTGTGAGCCGACCGGAAAAGAGTCTGGCTTATGTTGCGTCACAGGATCTGACCTCGACAAGTCAGCGAACAAGTGATCTCATGATCATTCGGTACTTGATGGCTCAGTCCGGCGGTGGTGGTTTGGCGTCCGCGATTGCTGACAAAGAATCGATTGGAACGAAATCCGGCCCGGTCGGGATCGCGAAGCTGGAAGGCGATTTGTACGGTCTGAGCACTGCGGTCGAAACCAGTGAAGAATCTCCACAGCTGACGGCCAGCAGGCTATTGGCGAAAGAAGTCTCGGGGTTGCAGTTTCGATATTATGACGGCCTTGGCTGGCAGGAATCATGGGACAGCAATGCGTTGAATGAGCTGCCGAAAGCGATCGAAATTACTCTAACGCTGCGAAATCAGGAAGATGCCGGAGAAGCGTTTTCGGATGACGTTGCCGACCCGTATGCATTGCCCGAGACGACTCACCGTATGGTTGTGCCGATCCCGGTCGCCGAACCGTTCGTGACGGAGTCGGCCCTATGAATGCGAATCCTCTGGTTGTCGGAGAACGTGGCCATCGAACAAAAAGTCCGGCGACTCGGCGAGGTTTCATTCTGCTGGTCGTGACCGTTGTGGTAATTTTGCTGTCGTTGGCGGCTTATGGATATCTGAACTCCATGGCCACGGAACATGCTGCTGCAGCGATGTTTGGGCGTGATGTGGAAGCTCGAATGGCCGCCGAGTCGGCCGTCGAATATGTCGCATGCCAGATTGCTCTGAAGGAAACAGATCCGTCAATAGACGTGTATCACAATCCGGGAACGTTCCACAATCAGGCGATGAATGAAACCGATAATCCTCGTGGTCAGGTCCGGTTCTCGATTGTCGTTCCGGATATCAATGGAGCCACGGCGGGAATGCCTCGATCCGGTTTGAACTCCGAGAATGCAAAACTCAACATCAATCGCCTGATGGAATTTGAAAACGATACGGATGACACCACGGATCCGTACACCGCAGTTTCGTACATTCCGAATATGACGGAAGACATTACGAACGCAATTCTTGACTGGATCGACAGCGACGAAGAAGCTCGGCTGGGCGGAGCTGAATCCGTGACTTATCAGGGACTGGCTGTGCCGTACTCTGCACGAAACGCGCCGCTGGAGTCGATCGACGAACTGTTGCAGATTCAGGGGATTACACCTCAACTGTTTTACGGTGAGGATGCTAATCGCAACGGAGTTCTGGACCCTAATGAAGACGATGGGGCAGAACGTCCCCCTTTTGATGATGCTGACGGAGTTCTTGATGCAGGTTTCCGCGATTATTTGACGGTCTCCAGTCGAGAGCGTAATACGCGGCCCGGGGGAGACAAGAAGATCAACATCAACAACGGCATCGTTGCGGAGATGTTCGACTTTCTGGAAGAAGAGTTCAACACTGAGACTGCGACGTTCATTACAGCCTATCGGATGAAGGGCGATCAGAATGCTGATTCTCTGGCTCAGGGCAAGCTGACGATTGAGCAGCAGCAGTTGGTTGACTGGATCGCCAAGAACATCTCCAACGGAGAACTGGGTGAAGTCACTCGGGGCGGCATGGATCTCTCAGAGCCTCCCACCGCCCAATTTCGTTCGATCTACGATCTGATCGATGCCAAAGTGGAGGTTGAAATCAACGGCGGTTTGGTGACTCTCGTCAGTCCGTGGACCTCCGATGCGGGATCCCTTTTGGAAAGCATGCCCCTGCTGGAGGCGAAACTGACTGTTCTGAATGACGAATTTGTCGACGGACGCATTAACATCAATCAGGCTCCGAAGGAGATTCTGATGGCGATGCCTGATGTCACGGAGAAGATTGCGGACGACATTATTTCCGCTCGTCCGCCGATTGAAGCCGGCGGAATGTCGGCTGCCATGATGGCGACTCGCGTTTCCCCCGCCTGGCTGCTGGCCGAAGGCTGGGTCGATCTGCCGACCTTTAAACGATTGGGACCCTGGCTCACAATCGGCGGAGACGTCTATTCGTTCCAGGCTGTCGGGCATTTCGACGAAGGCGGCCCGACGACACGTCTGGAGGCGATGATTGACGCCACAAAATCTCCCCCGAGAATCGTGTTTCAACGCGATCTGACTCATTTGGGACGAGGCTTCACACCGTCGCTTCTGGACGGCTCTCCGGAATAGCACACCTGACTTCGGCAGTTTTGGCCGTTGTGCCACGCTGACTATTCGCTATCTCCAACCGCGTCTTCATTAACCTTGTTCGCTTGTGTTAGATTGTCTTTAACTTCGGGCCTGGTTTCTCGATCTTCAGTTCAGGATCATCCCTTTTTCCTGCTCGCTACGAGCATGCGACAGGCCCCGGAAAATCTGAACGGTGGGCACGCTCATCGGGAATGCTCAGGGTTCCCCGGGGGAGTGTCAACGCGGGTGTGTGAATTCGAGTCGACAAACGTCCTGAGAATGGTATTCTCAGAGCGTCGTTCGATTGCTTGGTTCGTGGAAGCAGACAGGTCGAACATATGGACTCCGGCTTCAGTCATAATCAACCGGTGGGACTCAAGGAACTGCCGGTTCAGGTTCTCAATGATGACCTGCCGATTGCAACCACGCCGGGGCTGGAGTTTCGCTCGTTGCCCTATCGTGAAATCAAACGCCGGCTCTGGCATATGGCTCCGGGTTTCCTGGCCTTTGGTTTGCACATTTTTCCCCATGCAGACCCCATCACCTGGTTGATGCGAACGATCATCATCGGGTGCTGTGCGGTGATTGCGTTGAGGATATTCTACAACTTCCAGCAGATCCAGCGGCAGGGAGAAGGGGCAGGCGTCGCTGCTGTGTGTGGCTACGCATTTTCAGTGCTGTTTATGTGCCTGCTTTATCCGCAGGATCTGGAGCTTGGTCTCGCAGTGCTTTCGATTCTTGCCTTCGGAGATGGATCTGCAACTCTGTTTGGCCTGATGTTGCGAGGTCCTCGATTACCCTGGAATCAGGCAAAGTCGTGGAGTGGGCTGCTGGCTTTTATCGGCGTCGGATCTTTGATGACCGCGTGGATTTATTGGGGTGAGACGCACAATCCGGAAGCGGCCGAACCTGCTGTTTCCTTCGGCATAGCGCTGGCATTGACGATGCCGGCCGTCGTGTCCGCAGCGATTGCAGAATCAATTCGGTCGAAGATCAACGACAATGTCCGTGTGGGGGTCATCGCAGCCGTTGTTCTGGCACTTGTGCATAACCTGCGATAATGCTCAATTGAATCTTCAACCATTGACGCATACCTGCTGCAGTTCGAGCAATTCCGTATGGGACACTTCGGGTCTCGAAGGCATGTAGGGCGATGATCTCTGATTGGCGATCAGTCGAATCCCGCTGACTGTACGGAAGAACGCATCAATGCAGTGCGGATCCCATTGATTGCCGCTGCCTCCTTGCAGAATAGCTTCTGCTTTGTCCGTTGGCATGCCACGACGATAAGGACGATTACTCGTCATCGCGTCGTAAGAATCTGCGACCGCCAGAATTCGGGCATACAATGGAATTTCTTCGCCTTTCAGTCCATTCGGATAGCCGGAGCCGTCCATGGCCTCGTGATGATGCAGAACTCCCGGAAGAACGTAGCTGAGGTTCTCAAGGTGCTTCAGAATCTCATAGCCGATGACAGGATGTTGTTTGATCAATTCGAATTCTGCGTCTGTCAAACGACCGGGTTTCTTCAAGACGTAATCGGGAACGCCAATCTTACCGACGTCATGCAGCAGCCCGGACATGTAAACCTCTTCGCACTGAGCGTCGGTCAGCGACAGTTCACGAGCGATCAGACGCGAGAATTCCGCGACACGGTCGCTGTGACCGCAGGTGTAAGAGTCTTTGGCATCGATGGCGTTGATCATTGAACGAATTACGCCACGGAGCAGGATTTCTTTTTCGTGGAACAAACCACAGTTTCGTCCATGAGCGGCTAACACGACCGCCGTCGCACTCATCAGACTGGCTTCAAACGTTCCGAATTCCTTTTCGCTCATGTAGGTTCTGTAGCTGGGATCGCCGAAAGTCCGCGAACAACCTTCCGAAGACACCTCCTTGTCCACGGCCAGCAACCAACCCAGTCGTCCCGAAGCCGTGGCGACCGGCACCAGAACACACGACTCAACTCCCGAGAATCCGCCATCGCTGAATTCACGGTTTGGAAAATTCTTGACGACAGTACGGTCAGCGCCTTTTTCCCGCAGTGCTTCAATAATGGCCAGACAGTTACGGCGAGGAATTCGAACGGAACCTGTCTGCCAGATTATTGGAAGTCTTGCGTTGAGTCCGGTGACAGGCACATCGCGTACGAAGATCAGCGAATGAGCATTCATCAACTGGCACAGTGACGGCAAGACTGTTTCCGCAATCCGCTCGACGCTGTTTCCCGACTCGCTGAGTTCCAGATTGTCAGCCAGATTTCGCAGCCAGGTCAATTCTTCAAGATCCTCAGAGACCTGCGCCGCATAAGCTTCAAGCTGCTCATACTGTGAAGAGATTTCAGTTCCTGAAGATCGCACAGAAAGCTCACGCGTCCAGGCACAAAGTGACGAGCGATTCACAAGTTCGGCGAGTTCATCCGGATCGGATCCAACCAATTCAAGGGCCACTCCGGGAGTGGGATCATCCAGCAGAGGTACAACCCACGCGAAGTTTTTCTCGGAGATACGTTTCAGTTGGGGTTGTCCTGACTGCAGTACGTTTCTGCACAGGGCAATCACTTCGGCTGACGACGATGCAGATAATTTGTGATGGAGATCAGGGTTCGAGCTGAGGTCGAAATCTGTTGCGCCTTCAGGCCGAAAAATCGAAAAACGAGTGCCCATCAGTTCCCGAGTAAATCGGTCGCTTTCAGCGTTGTGCTGATCCTGATAGGCCTGAATCATGATGCTCAGAATTCCCGGAACTTGAATTGCCTCCATTCGGACTCCCGCCGAACGGCGCGATGTTACCTGATGGTGGACCTTTCGAGTCTAGGTCAGGAGCCTCGAGCCTGGTGGTGTTTCCCCGGAGAAAGCCGATATCCGTCCCGGAATAATCGGCACAATCGCCGTATTCCTTTGTTGTCGGTTCCGAGCAGAGTCGCGATGAGCGATCTTGCTGCGGTCAAACGTCAGGGACTGCCTTTCAACGCACAATCGACATTGCGCTGGCTGTCATCACCATGACGTCTTCGGTGTCAAACTCGCCTGTGCCTTCAATGACGAGAAGCTCGAAATCCTTGACATCAAAAAGCTCGCGAGCATCCGTGGAAATCAGTTTGCCGGATTCATCGTGGAACTCAACCAGAGCCATCATGCTCTTGACGTCTCGACGGCAGAACGGGCATTCGTGCGGATCATGTGACTCATCACCATCATGTCCCGTCGCGTCCGTCACGAAGAACTTCGCCGCTCCGTTCACAAACGGGGGAAACTCACCAGCGTTGATGCGAACTCGAACTTTAAACGGTGTCCCGGGTTTCATTTCTCCTGACTTCAGCGAAGCGCGGATTTCTGAAACGGGCGTCTCCTTCGTTTCGGTGGACAAATTCAGGAAGCGATTTCGTATCGCAACCAATTCGGGGTCAGTTTTCTCCCCACAACCCGGTACGACGAGCAGAAGCACCAGCATGGCAACGAAACCGTAAGTCGTCAGTCGTCGACTGTGACAAAGTGTCTTGAGATGAGAAGTCCGATTCGCCATGAGGTGCTCCGTGGTCTTCAAGCCGGGGGTTTAGTTCGGGGTCGCTGCAGCTGGTGCCTCAGCAGGAGAACTCGTTTCTGCGGCTGGCGTTTCCGATGTTGCCGATGCTGGTTCCTCCGGAGTCGCTGCGTCAGGCTTTGAAGTTGCTGATGGATTCAACAGCGATTCAAGTTCCAGCACCGCCGCATCAATCGTTGCGGATTCTTCGGAATAGGTTGAGCCTTCCTGACCATGCATCGTTTTATCCACGCGACCGAAGGCGTCCATCAGAGTGTCAACCGTCTTCTGGATTGATGCCAGCTTTTCTGAATCTGCGTTTTCCTTCTTTGCCAGTTCCGGTATCGCCATCAGGACATCGCCGACCTCATGCAGAGGATCATGAGCCTTATCCATATCGTTGGCTGCAAAGGCATCGCGGATCGTGTTTCGCAGCGACGTGAGTTCAGCCAGCCCTTCACCCGATGTCGTCGGAGCATGACTATGACCGTGATCATGACCGTGATCATGTTCTGCAGCCCCGCCGCCTGCATTCGTGCCTCGCTGCGCGACATCGTCGGTGCAGCCTGTGAATAAAGTCACTAACGACAGTAAGACGAGTTTCGAAGTATGACTGACTGAACCGTACATCGCGGTGACCTTTTCGGAAGGATGAAAAGCCTTGGAGTTTGGACAACAGAGACCAGGGAACTCATATGATTCCGTGGATGTTGGCGGTTTCTTCCCTGCAGATCAATGCTTATGTTCGGGCGCACCAATGGCGACAATGGCCCCCGGTGTCCCTCCGACGATGGATTTTGCCCTGATTGTCAGATCTTTGAGGCTCAAAACCCAGATTGAGCCTTCGCCCGGATTGGTAAAGCAGGCGATTCGGCCTTCTGAATCAAAAGCAATCGCATGGTGTCCATGATGACCGTCAACCTTACTGGCCCCGACCGGAAGAGTTTTCGTGATCGCGGCATCCGAGAAATTTCGATCGCCATTAGGGTCCAGATCAACGATCGTCAGCTTCTCCTGTTTGTCGCCCTCTTTCTTATCGTGAAACAGGAAGGCGTAACGTTTCCCGCCCGCAGCCAGAACGACTTCCGGCGTTGTCAGGGAAAGCCCCTCCTCGACCGCGATCGGAATTTTGACGATCTTTGGCGGTGTTGCATTGGCCTCTAAAAGGCAAAGGCTGGATTTGCTTTCGCCGCCGCCCGTGGTGAACAAGACCCAGTTGCGATGATTGACGAAAGCTCCGGTACGATTAGGTTTCTCCGCGCCTTCCTCTTTTCCCAGAGAAAGATGATTCACCACGACAGTTTCAGCCGTCTTTGTCAGTGAAGTGTCTGCATCAACCCAGCAGACTCCATCCGCCGGTGCAAAGAAGACTCGTCCCGAGTTTGCAGTGGCTCCGTGGATCACTCCGGTTGGAAGATTGAAAGAGTAGGCGATTTTATCGCCGTCCCTCTTCTTAAGATTAACGACGTCAACTCGACCCATATTCGGTCCGCCCCCATCGATCCACGTGGAGTAGCAGACCGCGTTATCGACCGCCGCCATCGTGATATGGTTTCCTCCACCGGCAAAGAAGCTCCCGCATTCTTTGGCTGGCTTTGCGAGAAGGTCTTTGGGATTCAGATGAGTGAACCCATTCTTCTTGTCATTTGCCATGTAGAAGTGACCGTTATACAGATACAGATGGGCTGGATTGCCCTGCTCTGTATCAAGTCGGCTGCCTCTGATGGATGGCGAAGACACAAACTTCCAATGGGAATGATCGCCGTGTGGTTCTTCGCGAACGCCGGTGTCGACGGCGACCCATCCGCTTTGGAATTTTCCATCGTCGTTATCACGGACACCTACAAGCAGATGCCCCTCAGCGTGTTCCATTTGCACCAGATCCTGCTTTTCAGAATCGAGCTTTGGAAAGTCTTTGACCGGAGATGCGGAAACAATCCATTGCTGACCGCCATGGACTTCTCCCCACATCAAGGTATCTTTGTCTCGATCCTGCCAGAGGACTCGTGCAATACGGGGCCCGCGATCTCCGGCATCACAAGCCTGTGAAAAGAATGCCAGACCAAGTCCCAAAG
>JBIIIF010000012.1:0-57067 GCA_044235005.1 Planctomycetaceae bacterium
AAACTGCGGCCGGGTCAGCAAGAGCGGACAAGCGAACGAAAAGAGGGACGGTTGAACTGCTCAGAAATCCGGAAAAGCTTGACTATATCTTAAGTTGATGCGTATGTGGTCCGCCTGGCGGCGACCGCCGGCTACTCTCGGACATCCTTTCAGGATGAATCGCATTGAGTTCTGCCTGGCACACTCGCGCACATGATTTCGCGTTGAACCGAAAAAAAATCCCGGAAGCTTTGAGACTGCCGGGACTTGAATTGACGGTAAACTGGATGTTCTGGAGTCAGGGCACATTCTGTCCGCGGACTCCATCCAGATCATGATCTGTGCCGCAAACACACGGTCTGAATCTATGCTGCCCGAGGAATCCAAAGCTCAGGAATTCTCCAGATCTATTCTTCAGGCAGCGAATCTCGGTCGATTCCGTATTTGGTCCAGATGCTTCGCTCCCAGGCAATTGAAGCCGGGTTGCTGACGGATGCATTCAACATCTGCTGCACCGCGGTGCCGTCAAAACCGGCCTGTTTGCCTTCGGTCATAAACTGCTGGCGAAGAACTTCGTCGTCGGCAGAACGCTCAACAGGCTGAACAACGTAAAACGTGCTGAGATCTTCTGTCGAGACGATTCCGACCTGATCGTTTTCGATCTCTTCGAAAACGGTCTTCATGAACTTATCACCGGCAAATCGAATACTGCCACCGACTTCATCATTGAAGCGAACTTCAGAACGACGCAATGTCGGACGCTGCTGCATGAAGTTCATCTGTGGAGTAATGGATTGCTCCATCCATGAAAACGACTGAGTCTGTCGCAGAGTCAACGCTGCGGAATCAGCCTTGCCCAGTACCGTCTGGCCCTCAATGGACGCGGCCATGTCTTTGCGTTCGCCTTCAGGCTTTGCCAGACCTTCGTTAACAAGCTTTACCAGTTCTTCAGCTCGCTTCTTCACAAGATCACGAGCCTTGATTCGCTTCCATGCCTGCACCACCTGATCCTTAATTCCTGGATCTTCCAGCTTTGGCACGTGAGTATCAGCAAACTCTACGATCCACCATGCAAAGTGAACTTCGCCGCCATCCAGGTCGAAAGCATTCTTGACGCTCTGAGTGCGAACAAACAGGTTTGTGTCGTCAGCGACCGTTTTGGGGAACATGCCAAAGACCCGTTGAGCGACAGTCGCCCCAGCCTGCATGAACGGATTCTGCTGCGGCTCGGTCGCTGCGCCAATCGGATAAGCTTCACCTTCAGCAAGGTCCTGGAACGTAATCAGCGGCGTCTCGACAAAACTGCAGCCGTGCTTACCCGCCAGTTCCTTCATTCCGTCAATCATGACTTTTGCCTGATCACGCATCTTCTCATAGAGATCTTCATTGGAGATATCACGGTTCTCTGTGACAATCGCACGACGCACACTGGCTCGCTTGGCTTGCAGGGCCTTGAGATCTTTCATGACCGCCAGCATTTTTTCATCGAGACTGGTGCGAACCTTCTGGTCCAGCAACTGATCACGAATTTCGCTCTTCAGATCATCATCCAACGGCTGGTATTCCACTTTGGGAATAACAAAATCCGGCTTCGTGCTGTCCTCGGTCGTCGATTCCGTTGCGGCTTCTGCAGCAGGAGCGTCTGCAGCAGGAGCGTCTGCAGCAGGCTTGGCTTCTTCGGTCGTCGCAGGCGTCTCAGCCGCTGGAGCGGCCGGAGTTTCTGCTGCTGGGGTCTCTGTTGCTGGAGCCGCTGGTTTTTCGTCCGCAGTCGCTGGAGCTGCTGGTGTTTCCGTTGCTGCAGGAGCCGGGGCGTCCTGTTTAGCCGGCTCAGCCGCCGGTGCAGGTTCCTCTGGCTTCGCCTCGTCAGCAAACGGCAGGCACTGATCAGCCGGAGCTTCTGGCTTCGGCTCTTCTTTCGGAGCTTCAGCCTTTGGGGCCTCTGCCGCAGGAGGCTCAGCGGCCGGCGTCTCTGGCTTCGCTTCCTCGGGCTTAGCTTCCTCTGGCTTTGGAGCATCAGCACCCGGTTCGGCCGGAGCTGGATTCTCCTTCGGTGCTTCCCCTTCTGGCTTTGCTTCCCCTTCTGGAGCAGTTCCACCTTCAGCCGGCGGAGTCGCTGAATCAGTCTTCTCTTCTTCAACTTCGACCGGTTTCTTGTACAGACGCTCTTTGTTCTCGTTGTAGTACGCTTCTATTTCCGCATCGGTCGGAGCTGTTGTTGCCTGTTCAACGGCCTTGTATCCCAGTTCGAGATAAGCCAGCTTGGCCTTTTGAGGCTGACGGAACCCAGGAGATCCCGGCTCATCCATGTGAGGAAACTTCAGACGATTTTCAGCAAACAGTTTGCCAATTTCAGCATCAGACGGGTCCGGCACTTCGCTGGTGAAGGCGTCCACATCCAGTCGAACAGCATTCAACCGCTGGCTGATCTTTGTTCGCTTATAGAGTTCGTAGTAAACCTCCGGCCCCTGAGGTACAGCCGAGAAGTGAGGATTCAGATGCTGGTAAGCCATCTGTGCCTTGACTTCATTACGAAAAGCATCGACAAGTTCTGCTTCGGTCACAACTTTACCGTTGAAGCTAAGGCCATTACGGATCTCCGCAAACATGGCCTTTGTCAACTTGTTGTCAGTTCGTTTGTTGATGTAATCAAACACCATCCGGTCGGTCACGACGATCTGAAGTTCGTCAGCTTCGGCTCGCATCAGCTCACCGAAGGTCATGTCGTCTTCCACATTACCGCTGTAGAACTGGAATTGAGGAGCGAATCGGCCCATTCCGGGGCCAATCGTCTTCTCGAACGCCTGAAACAGGAAGCCGTTGGCAACGTTTCGCTTGAGCATCAGGTCGCCGATACGACGTTCGTCGAACGTGCCCAGGGTGGAAGTACGAATCACGGCATTGGCCGGACTGATCAAATCCGGAAGCACAAAACCGCTGACTCCGCCCAGAACAGCGCCTGCGATACCATACTGCATCCAGCGTCCGCTGCTGACCCCTGCGAATGCAAGAATGATTCCACCAAGAAGAACGCCCAGCATTACAAAATGCGAGCCCTCCTGAGAAAACACCGCATCAAGGGTGAAAGCCATCATCGAAAGGATGACGACTGCCACCATCCACACGTGCTGATTTCGACGGAAGAAAGTAAATGGAGAACTCATGTCGGGACGCTCGTACCGTTTGGAGGTTTCTTGTTCTGACCTTCGACCTGATCACTTGACAGAGGTCCGAAGAATAATTTATCCCATCACGCGAGAACCGACGGGAGTCGCGGATTCTAGCCGTCAGGAGGGGACAGTAAAGGTCAACTGAAGTCCGACTTCCCCACACTTCAAGGTTGAGGCGCCTCGAAGTTTCTTGACTTCCTGGCCTTTCGCTGTCACGTTCCGTCCTCCTTTCTGAATCTCAAGCTTCTCGAAGCCTGCTGTTCCTGTCCAGTTTTGAAACCAAAGTTAGTCGTTCATGGCATCCCAGAAAAAAGCACTTGTGATCGTCGAATCGCCCGCGAAAGCCAAGAAAATCGCAGGCTTTCTTGGCGACGATTACATCGTTAAGGCCAGCATGGGCCATATCCGCGACCTTCCCTCCAGCGCGAAGGAAATCCCGGCGGAACTCAAAAAGGAGTCATGGTCAACTTTGGGCGTAAACGTCGAGAATGACTTTGATCCGCTTTATGTGATCAGTCCGGACCGAAAAAAACTGATCGCAGAACTAAAAGATTCTCTGAAGAAGGTTCGCGAGCTCGTTCTGGCGACCGACGAAGACCGCGAAGGGGAAAGTATTGGCTGGCATCTGGTGCAGGTTTTGAAGCCTGCCGTGCCTGTCAGTCGCATGGTATTCTCAGAAATCACAAAACCGGCGATCCTGGAAGCCATCAAGAACACGCGACAACTGGATGAGAATCTCGTTCAGGCTCAGGAAACTCGCCGAGTCGTCGACCGACTTTACGGTTATACCCTGAGCCCGCTGCTCTGGAAAAAGATTGCTCGTGGCTTGTCGGCCGGTCGAGTTCAAAGTGTGGCTGTCCGCCTGCTGGTGATGCGAGAAATCGAACGCATGAAGTTCCGCAGCGGAACCTTCTGGGACCTGAAAGCAGCCCTTAAGGCAAAGTCCGGGGGCGAATTCGAAGCAATCCTGCAGACGCTCGGTGGTAAACGCATCGCGTCGGGACGGGACTTTGATGAATCAACGGGACGCCTGAAAGATGGCTCGGATGTTCTGCTGCTGCAGGAGAGTCAGGCAAAGGCTCTGCTGGAGAAAGTCCGCTCCAATCCCTGGACCGTTTCCAACATCGAACAGAAGCAGCAGGTTCGTCGGCCATATCCTCCGTTTACCACGAGTACTCTCCAGCAGGAATCCAACCGAAAGCTTGGCATGACGGCTCGTCAGACCATGCAGACGGCTCAGCGTTTGTATGAAGATGGTCACATCACTTACATGCGAACTGACAGCGTCAGCCTCAGTGGTGAAGCAATCGAGGCCGCTCGTTCCAAAGTGGATGATCTGTACGGTAAGAATTTTCTCAGCCCGTCACCTCGCCAGTTCACGAACAAGTCCAAAGGTGCACAGGAAGCACACGAAGCGATTCGTCCGGCCGGTACAGAAATGAAAACGGCCGATGAGATTGGCTTGTCCGGGGGCGAATACAAGCTCTATCAGATGATCTGGAAGCGTACGATGGCAACGCAGATGGCGGATGCCCTGCTGCGATTTGACACCGTGACGATTACCGTTGAAGACGCGGAGTTCCGAGCCAGCGGCCGCACCGTGGAGTTCGCAGGTTTCTTCCGCGCCTATGTTGAAGGCTCGGATGATCCGGATGCGGCGATCGAAGATCAGGATTCGCCATTGCCACCCCTGGCTGAAAAAGACAAAGTCGATTGGCAGAACGTCGACGCGATTGCTCACGAAACCAAGCCGCCAGCTCGATTCACTGAAGCGACACTGGTGAAGTCCCTCGAATCCGAAGGCATTGGTCGCCCGAGTACTTACGCGAGCATTCTGAGCACGATTCAGGATCGCGGCTACGTTCGTAAAAACGGCAACCAGTTAGTGCCTACGTTTACCGCGATGGCTGTGACGAAACTTCTGGAAGGTCACTTCCCGAACCTCGTGGACTTCGGTTTTACGGCGGGCATGGAACAAACGCTCGACGACATCGCGACCGGTGCGGCCGATCGGCTGCCATATCTTCGCAAGTTCTACGCAGGCAAAGACGGGCTCGACGAACAGGTCAAGCAGCGCGAGGGTGATATCGATCCTCGCGAAGCCTGCACACTGCAGATTGATGGCCTTGATGCAGCTGTGCGAGTTGGCCGCTATGGTCCGTACTTCGAAAAGACTCAGGGCGAAGAGAAACTCACGGCGTCCATTCCCGACAGTATCGCTCCGGGAGAAATCACGAACGCAGTCGCCGATCGTCTGATCGAAGAAAAGCAACGCGGTCCTCAGGCTATTGGTATGCATCCTGAAGAAGGCCTCGCAATTTATCAGATGCGTGGCCCGTTCGGACCGTACCTGCAGCTTGGTGAAGTGACAGAAGAAACTCCAAAACCAAAACGCTGCAGTATTCCGAATTGCTTTGATCCGCTGTCGATCGATCTGCCCACGGCGATGGCGCTGCTGGCACTTCCACGACGTATCGGCAAACATCCTTTGACCGAGAAAGTTGTCAACGCGGGCATCGGTCGCTTCGGACCGTATGTCACTCACGACAAAGTTTTCGGCAGCTTCGACAAGAAAACTCACACGTACGAGTTCAACGGCGAAACGTTCAACGTCCTGGATATCACGATGGATGCGGCCGTCGAGATGTTGCGGAATACGAAGAAGCGCGCCGCCCCGACTCCGCTGCGTGAACTGGGCAATCATCCCGAAGACAACAGCCCGATTCAGATCTTCGAAGGGAAGTTTGGATCCTACATCAAGCATACCTCAACGAACGCCACGATCCCGAAGGATACGGATATCTCCACGGTGACGCTGGAGCAGGCCGTCCAGTGGATCGCTGACAAGATCAGCAAAGGCGGCGGTAAGCCCGGCAAGAAAGGTGGCTTCACCAAGAAGGTCGCCAAGAAAGCCGCGGCGGCTACCAAGAAAGCTCCGAAGAAGAAGAAAAAAACGGCAGAAGAATAGTAGTCTGGTGATTTGATTCGTAGTGCCGACTTCAGTCGGCATGGATTTCTGTAGTGCGGACTTCAGTCAGCATTGAGTCTCGAATGCCGACGGCAATGCTGGCTGAAGCCAGCACTACAACGAGCAAGGCCCAATGCCCTTCTGTCACCTCACCAGCAACGGAACTGGCTCATGAACGATGGGCCTTCAGGCATTAAGCAAGTCATCGTGATGCGTCACGATCTGAAGATGCGACGAGGCAAACAGATTGCTCAGGGAGCCCACGCGTCCATGAGCTTTCTTTGTCGCCGCTTGCAGGATCAGTCGTCGGTGTCCCTCAACGACTTTTCTGATTCAGAACGAGCGTGGCTGGCAGGATCCTTCGCCAAGATTTGTTGTCGAGTCAACAGCGAAGAGGAGTTGATGTCAATCTACGACAATGCCATCGCAGCCAACTTGCAGGTCCACCTGATCACGGACAGCGGCAAGACAGAGTTCCACGGCCAGCCAACTCGCACATGCCTGGCAATCGGCCCGGATGAGTCTTCAAAGATTGATGCCGTGACCGGACATCTGGAATTGCTTTGAGCAATGGCCGGCAACCAAGTGTCGAGTGTTGGCGTCCGATCGCCGGAGTATGACTTGATCGCAACTCGACGCGTCAGCGAGGGATTGACTGAGACACTGGTGAAACGGAAAATCGCAATCCCTCACTGACGTTTCGGGTTGGGATGGCCCGGTAATCTGCCGAGCACGATCACCTCTCAGGATCTATACAGCTCGTCAATCACCTGTCCACTGCCCAGTTGCAATGGGCGTCCGAATTGATCTCGCAGCTCAGAGTTCGCTGCCAGCCCCAAGGCTTCGAACAGTGTCGTCCCCAGATCATCGGGAGAGTAAGAGCGTGTTGACGGATAGGCACCGATGGCGTCCGAGCGACCTATAACCTGACCAGGCTGCACGCCGCCTCCCGCGAACAACGCCGTATAAACTGATGCCCAGTGGTTGCGGCCAGCATACTGAGAACTCGGCAACGTCGAAATCGCCGGAGTCCGACCGAACTCACCCGTCATCACCACCATCGTCTCGTCAAGCAGACCCGTTGCGGCCAGATCGTCTAAGAAAGCCGACAAGGCCTGATCGAGTTGCGGCAATAACTCATCTCTCAATCGCACGAAGTTCTTTTCACGAGTATCCCAGGTCTGAACCGGGCTCATGTTGGCCTGAACAATCCTGACGCCTGCCTGAACAAGTCGACGAGCCAGCAACAGTGATTGACCTGTTGCTCGTAGAAACTGCGTTCCAGCTTATCGTCGATGCGGAGGAGTTCGACGTAATGCGACCAGCTCAATAAGTCAGAAGGCTTCTGACTTATTGGGAATTCGACGTACAACAGACGCATGTAGACAAGATTGCTGTGACTGAAACCCCTGCCATGACGCAGGGTCAGGTCTCGTGAGAGCTGCTTCAGCAAGGCTTTCCCATATTCCGCCCGGACTTTCCCGCCTTGCTCAAATTCGACGATGTCGTGTCCGATTTGCCAGTAGGTTTCCGTGATGTGAGTATTGATGGCCCTCTCAGCACGTGCCCGTCCGGTCCTGTAGACCTCCGAAATCCGGATCACGAGTTCCTGATAGCCGCCATCGTGCGTCAGTTCGGTGCTCATGGCTGAGCCTCTTCCTGAGTTCCTGTCTCGGTTAATGAAGAACCATCGACAACTTTCGAAACGCTGTCGTGGGACCCCGAAAGAGATTCTCGCGACAATGTCGCGAACGTTCTGGCTTTTGAGTTCCAGTATGAAGCATCATCAGAGGCGTGTGGGTTGATTGCGAGAATCACTTCGAAAGCCCCCCGATCATCGTCAGAATCCGATCGGTGACGACTTTCAAATCCGCGTCGATTGCCGCCAAATCACGCGGCGGCTTGAAGACATAGAAATGCCGGTTGAAGGGGATCTCGTAGCCGACTTTTGTCTTCTCTTCGTCGATCCACGCATCAGGAGCATGCGGCAGCACTTCACGTTTGAAGTACGCCTCAATGTCTTCGCTGAGCGGCACGTTCTCGGTATCTCGTAGATTTGCGTCGGGCTGAACTTTGCCTTTCAGTTTGCCCTTCGTGCCTTTCACGATGTTGCCGGATTCGTCTCGTAGCGGCCGTTCGACCGTGATCGTGTGATAGCCGAAGTCCTCGTTCTTAAAAATGCGGCTGATCGGTACGGTCGGAACCCCCGAGGCCAGCGCCTTCTTGCTGACGGGCTTTCGTGTTTCTGGATCGACGTACACCTCTTTGCATTCACCGAAGATCCGAGTGATCTCTTCGATGTGTTCAGGGCTCAGTTCCTTCCGCTTGCTGCCCAGACTCTTTCGCATCTTCTGCCACATGCCGCTGGCGTCGATCAGTTGCAGCTTGCCTTTTCGATTCGCTGGTTTGCGGTTGCTCAGGATCCAGATGTATGTGCTGATGCCGGTGTTGTAGAACATGTCCGTGGGCAGGCCGATGATGGCTTCCAGCAGATCATTTTCCAGGAAGTAGCGACGAATCTCACTTTCACCTGATCCCGCTCCGCCGGTAAACAGCGGCGAACCATTGAGCACGATACCGATCCTACTTCCGCCATCCTTCACCGGTCGCATCCTGGAAATCAGGTGCAGCAGAAATAGCAGCGAGCCATCACTGACGCGGGACAGGCCGGGGCCGAATCGACCATAGAATCCTTGCTCTTCGTATTCTTTGCGGATGAAGGCTTCGATCTTCTTCCATTCAACACCGAAGGGCGGATTGGACAGCGAACGAACGACTCCGGGCCGTGAGAGAATCTCGTCATCTTCGATGAACAACAGATTGATCATCAGACGGATGACTTCGCGGGGCGACATATGCTCCCCGGCGGTTTCGTTCGATAGTTCCGCGAATTTTCGAATCAATTCTTCGAAAACCGTTCCCATCTGGGCGTTGCTGAAGACTTCCGGATGCAGATCGATATTGGAAAACTTCTCGGTGATCAGATACAGCAATCCCGCCTTTGCCAGGCGGTCAATCCGGGCGTAGAAGTCAAAGCATTCGAAAATGTCTCGGACCGCAGGCGAGAACTCCTGAATGTACGAAAACAGATTTTTCGCGGATGTTGTCCTGATCGCCCATCAACTTTTTCATGTCGAGCGGCGATGTGTTGTAAAACAGCAGGCCCGATTTCTTCAGCAGAAATAGCTCCGGGTTCAGGCCTGCGGATTCTCGCTTTTCTTTCTCCTTCAGCACCGCGTCCTTCGTAGCTTCCAGAACGCAATCCAGACGCCTGAGGACCGTAAACGGCAGAATGTTTCCCGTAGTCGGATTGCTTGTAGTCGCCGCGCAGGAGGTCTGCGACGGACCAGATGAAGGAGGAGAGGTTCGGCTGGTTCATGAGGTCTTGTGGGGCGGAAGCGATTCGAAATACATCAGTGATCGATTTTGAATCCGCAGCGTACTGGGGACAAAGCGTCTTTCCCACCGCGGGTACTCTTTCCGGAGCGTGATTTCGCAAAGCGACGGGCCATTTGTCCGCCGTTAATTTCTGTTTGCGGCTGAGCCTCGCCTGCTGTTATTCGCAACGGACTCAGACTCATGAATTCTGAGAATCAGCTGGTTTCTCACCGTCAGTCTGAGAACAACTCGCGTATATCCAGTTCCTGACTTCGCACTGATCGCCGTTGAGCTCAGGCGTCTGGACTCGCAGAGGACACTCGGTACCAGTCCTGGCCTTTTCGATTCCACAGGCGATAAAATTCACCGCCGAGCGTGAGTCCTGGTGTTCTGAGTTTATAAATGAGACCTGAAATTTCAAACCTGAAAACGCGAGGCGAACGCCGTCGATCAACGCAGTGCTGCGATCTTGTCGTTGATGAATTTCACGTGATGCGGAATGTGGTTGGTGATTCGTTCCAGAAGCGTTTCGAGGGTCAACGGGCCGGATTCCGAATGGACGCCGGTTCTTTGGAAATCTTCGACATCGGTCTGGCGAAGAATGCGGGCCATTTGTTTGCGGACGAGGGCAATCAAGTCCAGCTCTTCATGAACATCGCGGATCTCGTAGTGCAGCCCTGCTGCAAAGACATCCGGGTCACCGCCGAACATCGTCGGATTGTCCTCGACCAGCACTCGCTTGATGCGATCGGTATAGATCGGTTCAAAATCGGCGAGATGACAAACAACCTGCCGAATGGACCACTTGCCTGGCACCGGATGCAGTCCATACTGACTTTCCTGTGCCTTTGAGACCGCCGCTCGAAGCAGTTCCGGGCCTTGTTCATATTGCTGCAGAAGCTGATCCAGTGTCATTCGATGGGTCCAATTCAAGGGCTGCGGTGCTGATTCGTCCGTGTGTTTTCTTCAAAACGATCTGACTGAAAAACACGTTGGGGACTTCGGCTCAAGTGACGTCAAAAAGTCTCGCGAAGTCTCATCGAAGAGGAGACGAAACACAAGCACCGCGAAGTTCGTCAGTCCACAAACATAAACTCGTTGGAACACATCAATACCTGCGCCAGTTGTTCCAGCGGCGTCAACAGATTGACAGTGTTTCGCGGAAAATCGGCTTCGGAGTTCCACTTCCCAGGCGGTGATTCCACATTCTTTGCGATGGCTTCGGGGCTCTCAGCGGAAGCCTCCGCCAATTGGCAACGCCAGAAATACTGGTCACTGTTGAGCACGTCTCCGATATCGACCAGAAAGTCCAGTGTATCCCCGGGCTCGACAACAATGCTGTCAACATTCATTGCCACCGTTTGCTTATGCGCCTTCGCCGACTGAAGGACTCCGGAACGAGAGCTCACGATGAAGGCTCGCACGCCATCACCCGGGTCCGGTTCATGAATCAGTTCCGATTTCACGCTGATCGTCATCGCTCTCGGAGCTGTCCAACGGCGGATCACGGCATGTTGACGATCATTGCCCGGATGTCCGCCAACAGCACTCAACTGAACCCAGCCCAGAGGTCCATCCGGAAACGCAGGGCCACCCTGCCACGCGCTGCCACTGAAATGCGGCAGCGGTGTAAACGAAGTGATCTTCTGAGTCGTCTCATCAATCGCGCCGTAACCATAAGTCCAGTCGGCCGCTGTCAGCATGGGCTTTTCAGCTTCCGGAGATTCTTCACGCACAAGCTGCAGAGCGTCCTCAAGCTGCGCCGGCGACGGCGGCCGCTGAAGCGTTCGCAGATAGAGCTGACGAATTTGCTCAGCAGGATCGGAAACCTCGGCCACAGTCTTCGCCAGCGCTTTGGCTCGCTCCAGCACAATCGGATGATTCATCAGGAACAATGATTGCTGCGGAACAGTCGTTTCACTGCGTTGAGGAATATGAAGATCCGGATTCGCAAAGTCGAACATTCGCAGCGTGCCGGGCAGAAACTGGCGATCAACCAGACCGTAGATTGTTCTTCGCACGGGAAAAGGTGGCTTGAACAATTCGGTCGGCTTGCCGCCCTGACGAGCATCCAGTTCACCAGACGTTGCCAGCATTGAATCTCGCATCTCTTCAAAGGAGAGACGATGAGCATTCATGTGCCAAAGCAGACGATTGGACGGATCAATGGTCATTGCCTTAGAAAGCTGGGCAGGTTCCGTTGGTCCGAACGAGCTTTGACGAAACGCGGCCGAAGTCACGATCAAGCGATGAAGTTTCTTCAGGCTCCAACCATCGGCGATAAACTTCTCTGTCAGCCAGTCCAGTAGTTCCGGATGAGAAGGCGGCTCCGCTCGAACGCCAAAATCGCCCGGCGTTGCAACCAGCCCCGTTCCAAAGTGATGCGCCCAGACTCGATTCACGATGACTCGCGCGGTCAGTGGATTGGCGGGATCGATAATCGCCTGCGCGAGCTCCAGTCGGCCGCTGCCCTGCTCAAACGGCTTTCGATCTGGTCCGCTGAGAAGCTTCAGGAATTGACGCGGAACATCTTCGCCTTTGTTCGCCGGATTGCCACGCTTGAAGACTCGCGGATTCACCGGAAAATCTCGATCACGCATCGTCACAGCAAAACGCGGTTGAGAAGCCGCGTTCAGAATCGCACGATCCATCTCGACCTGCAGCTTCCACAATTCGTTGCAGGTCCCGGAATCAAAATCATACTCGGTGCTGACGATCGGTTCGTCCGGCACCGAACATGGCCGGCCCGGGGAATAAAGCACCTCGCGCAGTTGTTCATCGGCCGGGTCAGCGAATCGTTCGGGAAGTGGCAGGTTCGCTGTTTTGGCCGCATTGAGTTCAGCCTGCCACTGTGTCTCGCACTGCTGAAAGACAGCCGCATAACGCTGCACAACTTCGGCGAAAGTTCCCGGCGGTGTTAAGAAGGCCGCGGCCACGAGAGAATTCAAACGACTGCCGTCCAACTGTTTCAGAGCGTCGGTTTCGGAGGCTGCTCGCTGCGCAAACTCTTCGGCCGGAATTCGTCGATACGCGTGCCATGCCGCAAAGACCGGATCTCCTGACTTTTCGGTATCTCGCAGATAGTCTCGCCAGCGATGAACGAACGAGGGAAGCAGATCCGTCACGGCCAGAATCTGGTCAAAGCCTTCTTCGGGATACTTTCCCAGCTCCAGTTGAGCCTGCAAATAATCGCCGATCCGCGAACGAATGCGAGCCTCTGTGATTGCTCGACGTTCTTTGCGAGTCTGCTCCATCGTGGCCAATCGCGCGGCATGCTCTTTGGCAAAAGTTTCATCCACGGCTGCGGTCGGAGGCAATGCGACCAGCTCTTCTCGCGAACTGTCAAAGACTCCGTAAAGAGAGTAGTAATCGGCCGTCGGAATCGGGTCATACTTGTGATCGTGACATCGCGCACATCCGACGGTTAACGACATCGTACCTCGGCAAACAACGTCGATTCGATCATCAATGATGTCGCGACGCACGCCCTGGAATCGTCGGCCAATGGTCAGAAATCCCATCGCCGCCAGATCATTATCGGAGCGATCCGGAACCTGATCGGCCGCAATTTGCAGCAACAGAAACCGATCATACGGCATGTCAGAATTCAGAGCATTCACGACCCAGTCACGGTAATTCCATGCATGAACCCAGAAGCGTTCTTCGCGAGCGTAGACATAACCTTTGGTGTCAGAGTAACGAGCAACATCCAGCCAGTGCCGAGCCCATTGCTCACCATGCGCCGGTGAAGCCAGAAGTCGATCTATGAGTTTTTCGTAGGCGTCCGGGCTTTCGTCTGAGACAAATTGTTCGACATCCTGAACTGACGGTGGCAGTCCCGTTAACGCATACGACGCTCGGCGAATCAAAGTGCGACGATCAGTCTCCGGGGACATTGCCAGCCCTGCGGTTTGCAGCTTCGCGAGCAAAAATGAGTCGACAGGAGTGCGTACCATTTCCGGGCTGTCTGCAATTTGCGGCGGTTCGACATGTTGAACCGGCCGAAAGGCCCAGTGCGTTTTGGACAGGTCCGTGTTCCGAGCCAGCATTGGTTTTGAATCTGCCGGCCATGGAGCTCCCAGTTCAATCCAGTGGGTCAACAGTTTCTTCTGCTCATCGCTCAGTGCATTCTCGGGCGGCATCTGCAGATCGCCGTCGTAGCGAATTGCCTGGATGAGCCGACTTCCAGCGGGATCACCGGGAATCATCGCCGCTCCGGAATCTCCACCTTTCAGGATATTGTCCCGCGAATCCAGACGTAGCCCGCCCGATTGTTTTTCGGCGTTATGACATTCGAGGCATTTTTCGATGATTAGTGGGCGAATCTGTGATTCAAAGAACTGCTCGGAATCATCTGCCTGAACGAAAGCCGGCCACGCAAGCAAAACCATCGCGGCGAGGCTCGAAAACAAGAAGAAGCCCGGCAGGCGCTGATTCAGCGGACGAATGAGGACACTCTTACGATTGAGGAGACTCATACGGTGCAGTCGTTGTGAGGAGAAATTCACGTCAGCCGACCCTTGAAAATCGAACAGAGAAAAACGGCTGCAGGAGGGACCTGCATTGTCGTCTTCCGAGTTCGAGGTCTCAAGTGAAGACTGCAACTGCACTTGAGATTTGGACCGGTTCACGCCACGAGCACGGCTTTTCCAACGGCCTCTCTGCGTTCACCTTTTTGGGGTTCACATGATTTCGTTCGTAGTGCCAACAGAAGTCGGGATTATTGCACAGATTCTGCACGATCTCCTGTCGACAAACGAATGCACAGGGACACCAATACCGAATAATTTCTGGCTCCGCGCGAAATGAAGTGCGCGACCCCAGACGAAGCCAATGAAACAGCGAAGGATCTCCACGGGAGGACTTAAGGCAGCGGCTGGCAAATAACCTACCAATCAGGCGAGCGGCCGGTGTGAACCAGCCGGTACCTTCGACTCTTAGTAAAACGCAGTCGCAAGTTTGCGGCGGAAATCGGCAGCGAGTCTGGATTTGGAGCCCATCACGGTGAGCAGTCCAACCATCGCTTCTTTGGCCGCGACTCCCACTCCGGATCGATCGGCTTTCACGATCTCCAGTAACATCGTACAAGCTTCTTCAAAACGGCTGTCGGCTCCCAGAGCTTCCGCAAGCTTTAACTGCAGCGTCAAATCGTCAGGATTGGCTTCCAGAGCTTTCTTGGCTTCACTGACGCCCCCGGATTCTTCAACCTGACTGCGCATTTCGAGTTGTTCAACGAGTGCCTGAGCTTCTGGCTCGAGAAAGCCACGCTTGTTGAGTTCGTCGAGGATTTCGCGGCTCTCCTGATCACGATTCAGTTCGATGAGAACTCGCGCGTGAGCAATCCGGAACTCCGCAATGTCCGGCTCCAGTTCTGACGCTTTCCGATAGCTGGCTTCCGCCAGTTCCACTGAACCATCCGTCTCATGCTGCTGGCCCTGCGTAAACGCCTCCATCGAGGCTGATGGCATAAAGCCTTTCAGCCACTCCCGTAGCTGAGGTTCTGTCTGTACGCCGGCAAAGTGACTGGCCGGCTGGCCTTCAACCATGGCCACAACAAAAGGAATTGATTGCACTCCAAACGCACCGGCGATTTCAGGACATTCATCAACGTTGACTTTCACGAGACAGAAAGCGCCGTTGGCCTCGTTGGTCAACTTCTCCAGCAATGGAATCAACTGACGACAGGGACCACACCACTCCGCCCAGAAATCGACTACAACCGGCCGAATCATCGACTGCTGAATGACGTCCTCGCGGAACGTTTCCATGTTGGTGTTGATAATATTGGGAGCGTCAGACATGAGAGAACTCGAATTTAAGCAGAAGAACAAGCAACAAAACAAACGGCAGCCACTATTGAAGATTCAGCCAGCAGTCCGCCCATTGGCCAAAGTTTTCCTCGACGCTGACTCGCAGTCGAGCCAAACCGTGCTGCTGATCAAGCTTCAGACGGGAGATTAACGATTGTCCGATCCAGCGGGAAATCAGTTCCGCTGTCGTGTTTGCAATGGGAAGGATGCAACAATCCTCGGCCGGGAATACCCAGCGTCGATTCTCGAATCGTGCTGTCACTTCACGTCCATCGTCGGACGTAATGACCTGAATCGCAGGATGCCGATCCGGCAACAGAACTCTGTGATCCAGTTCATGCACCAGAGCCTGCAAACCGTCACGCAGCGCGATAAAGTCAAAGACGTAATGATTCTCGTCCAGTGGCCCTTCGATCGCCGCCTCCACGCGCCAATTGTGTCCGTGAATTCGCTCACAGATGGTGCCATTAAAGGTAATAAAATGAGCCGCGCTGAAGACCAGGGTATCCTTGGTCACTCGCACGCCAAACGCTTCTTTCGAACTCTGAGACATGTTAAAGAGTCTGCTCCACAAACCAAGATTGTTTCTGCCTGAAGTCCCATTGTAGATCTCCGAGCGGCTTGCACCAGAGCGACCGCATCTCAGGCACGAGTCCAGCGCAGGCCGAAATAACCGAACACGATGGAGAAGACCGAGAAAATCGAGAGCCTGAAAACATCCGAGGAGTTTAGAAGCAAGAGAGCATCGAATGCAAAAAGCAGACTGAGCAATATCGCCACAAAACCAATCACAGCCCTCAAGACTCTCATGGCCTGAAATGCTCCACAAGCCGCATCGACCGGACGGCAGATGTCCAGTGATTTCTTTACTGCCGCAGCAGTTCGATTTCACTCACCACAGGAAGATGGTCCGATGGAAACCGCCCTTCGCGTTGATCCGTAAGAATGCGAAGAGTCTGAACCTTGACCGAGGCGCTCGTGAAGATGAAGTCTATTCGCTGGTCCGGAACAATGGCCTTAAAACCATTCCACGTTGAGTTGGGACCTTCGGGCTCAAAAATGGAATGTTGAAACGTGTCATTGAGCACCAAAGGGCCAGCGGGATCGGCATTGATCAGAGTCTGATAGGGCGGCGTACCCGGAGTGGTATTAAAATCTCCTGTAAGGACAACCGGATGTTCCGAAAACTGACTTCGAACTCGGCTCACGATCAACGCCGCACTTTCAGTGCGTGCCTGCGAACCCTTGTGATCGAAATGAGTATTCACAACATAGAAAACAGATCCTGACTGACGGTCTTTCAACTTCAGCCAGCTCGCAATTCGTGGCAGAGCAGCATCCCAGCCTTTAGTGCCAGGCTCGTCGGGTGTCGGAGAAAGCCAGAACGTGGACTTTTCGATCAGCTCGAAACGGTCGCGACGAAAGAACACCGGCGAAAACTCACCAGCGACTTTCCCGTCATCGCGTCCCACGCCATAAGCCTCCATATCCGGCAGACGTTGTTTCAAGTCTTCGAATTGTCCGATCAACACTTCCTGAAAACCGGCGACGTCGATCTTGTTGTCCGAGATGATTTCAGCGACCCAGTCTTTCCGATGAGTCCACGCGTTAGCTCCATCACCGGGATTGTTGTACCGAATATTCCATGACAAAACCGTCATCGGTTGAGCATTTGCGACTTGCGACACGAAGATCGCAAACACCGCGGCAAGGAGAGCTGTTTTCATCCGACGGGCTTTCTATTGTTGAATCAGCATGGTGCTTTTCGTTCATACAGCATAGGCCCGGCACACACCTTTCGACAAGCAGTTCACAGGGAGAGGCCTCGTGGCCAAATGGAACGCAGAACAGAGGTGTCCGCGTTGGCGAAGGTCGAGAAATTCTGTCAAACTGTTCTAAAGCAGACTGTGCTGTTTTAGTGTCGAGTCTTATCTGAACCTCCTTTTGCTGAAGTAACTGGCATGACTGAAACCTTTGTACTTATTCCCGGCCGGACCACTGATCAGGGCTGCGGCATCAGTGAGGGCAAGTTTCAGGACAAATACCAGAAAGAAATTCGAGCCCTGCAGGTCGCTCCTGGCGACATGGCTCGGCTTGGTTTGTCCGACGGCGATTGTGTTCGATTGACAGGTGAAGAAGGACAGACCGTCGAAGTTTGTATCGTGGCCGCCAAGAAAGACGAGTTGCCCGAAGGCTTGTTGTTCATCGCTTACGGCGATATCTCCAGCCGTTTAATGGTTGGGGATACCCACGGCTCCGGCATGCCAACCAGCAAAGGCATGGAAGTCACTATGGAACTTGTGCAAAAGGCCTGAGACTCGCCCGTTGATGGCGAGTTGACACTTCAGATTTCAAATTTCAAATCTGAAATGTCTGATCTGGAGCGACTGCGATCTGTCGTCTCACGCGCGTGATCAGGTGTTCCCTGAGCCGTTCTGAAATCCCCGGCCGCTTGTTCCTGAGTACACCGGCAGGCTATCCTTCGGAGCACTGCCGTCTCAGCCTGCCTCTTCATTCACACCATTATTCTCTATCGGGAAGTTTGCTGATCCCATGAAGATTACCCGGATCGAAACCCTCGTCTGTAACGCTCGCATGCGGAACTGGATCTTTGTCAAAGTCATGACAGACCAGGATGGTTTGTTCGGCTGGGGCGAGGCGACTCTGGAATGGCATACGCGCAGTGTTGTCGCTGCAATCGAAGATATCTCGCAATTGCTGATTGGTGAAGATCCGACACGCGTCGAACATCTCTGGCAGATGATGCATCGTCAGCACTTCTGGCACGGTAATGGCATCGTACGAGCCACTGCGATCGCCGGTATTGATCTGGCACTGTGGGATATTCTCGGCAAGGTCGCGAATATGCCCTGCTCGAAACTGTGGGGCGGTCCTGTTCGCGATCACGTACGAACCTATTGCCATCTGGGCGGTGGTAAGATGGAAGATTTTTATGAGACGTCCACCGAGGACGCTAATCGGTTCGCGGACCTCGCCAGAAAAGCAGTTGAGGATGGCTTTACCGCGTTTAAGTCAATGGCCGTTCCTCCAACGTTGCCATTGGAAGGACTCAAGCCAATCCGAACGGCCGAGAAAGCCGTTGCGGCGATGCGAGAAGCCGTCGGTGAATCGATCGACATCATGGTTGACTGTCACGCACGTCCATCTCCGGCGATGGGATTGCAGTTCGCGAAAGCTCTGGAACCGTACGGTCTCTACTTCTTTGAAGAACCGTGCTGGCCGGAAAGTGTTGAAGGGCTGGCTGCGATCGCTGCGGCTGTGACAACGCCGATCGCGACGGGCGAACGTGTCACAAGTCTGGCGGCGTTTCGAGATCTCTTTGCAGCTCGAGCCTGTGCGGTGTGCCAGCTCGATATCACTCATTGCGGTGGCCTGAGCGAAGCACGGCGAATCGCAGCTCTCGTTGAGGCGCATCGATTGTCGTTGGCACCGCATAATCCACAGGGCCCGGTGAGCACTGCGGCTTCTTTGGAATTCGGATTCTCACAACCCAGCTACATCATCTGTGAAACCGTGCACGAAGATGTGCCATGGCGACAGGATGTTGTCGATCAGGGATTTGTGGTCGAGAAAAAAGGACGCATCGTGCGCCCGAATACTCGACCAGGGCTTGGCATTTCGATCAACGAAGATGAAGTTCGCAAACATCCGTTCCAACAGGAATTGTTACAGCGAGTCTTCAATTCGGACGGCAGTGTTGGAGATTGGTAGATGTAAAGTGATTGGTTCCTTGTTCTTAGGCACCAGCGAACAAATAACCTACCCGCAAACTCATGGCGAGCGATTGGCGTTAGCCGACCGGTATGCCGTTCTGCCGGCCGGTTCACACCGGGCCGCTCGCCGAGCTGGTATCTTATTTCTTTGCCGCTGCGTTAGTGCCTGGTTCTTGGTTCGTGGTCAGTTGGCGACGCACGGTTTTCGGGAGAGTTGAGAGATGAACACTTTGAATGAGCCTTTGGTTTGTGTGTTGCGAAACGGTCTTCGAGTGATGCTGTTGATGTTCACGGTGTCGACGTGGACGATGCCGACCGTGGAAGCGGGAGAGCTTTTGGCAGGAGTGGCAAAGGTGGATATTTCCGAGCCGACTCTTCCGGCCAACGATCCCCTGTTTGCGAAAGCTCTTGTGCTGAAGCAGGATGACTCTGTTGCTGTCGTGATTACTGTTGATGCGGTATCGATTGGCGGCATTGGCTATATCAAAGACGACTATCTCGGAAAGGTTCGCAAGGAACTGGAAGCCTCACTGAAGATTCCTCCGATGAATGTGTTCGTCAACGCCAGCCACTGTCATGGAACCGTCTGTGCCGATGTCGACCAGAAGACCGTCAAGGCCGTGCAGGAGGCTTGGAAGAATCTGGTGCCTGTCACTGCGGGAACCGGGATCAGTCAGGAAGTTCGCATCATGGAGAACCGCCGTCTGCTGCTCAAAGACGGCAGCGAAGCCGACGTGCGGCATGCTTATTCGATGCCTCGAGATGAAGACGTCGCCTCAATTGGCCCTGTCGATCCGGAGATTGGTCTGCTGCGACTGGATCGCAAAGATGGGACCCCGCTGGCCGTTGTTTACAATTTCGCCTGCCACCCGATTCAGGGAGCCCCAAACAAGCTGAATACCGCCGACTTCCCAGCTCATGCGTCCCGCGTGGTGGAAGAAAATTTTGGCAGCGACGTGATGGCGTTCTTCATTCAGGGCTGTGCGGGAGATATCAATCCGGTTGTTTACAAGGATGTCCACAATCCTCGGGATTCCGAGCCCTTCGGAACGATGCTGGGCCTGAATGTGATGCGAGGACTCAAGACCATCGAAATGTCGGAGACTGCTCAACTGAAGGTCATGAACGAATCCCTCGCGTTGCCTCGCGCGAAGGATATGCAGCAGCGGATTGCGGCGATTGAAGCCGAGCAGGCCAGATTGCTGAAGTCACTGGGTGGGACAAGCCTGAACTTCAAGACCTTTCTTCCGCTGTATGTGCAGTACAAGGTGTCTCCCGAGTATCCTTCGTACTACTCACACCGCTATCTGCTGGAGAAAGCAAACGGTCGCGAAGACCTCGTGAAAATGGACGCGGAAAACACCGCCAACATGGATGCGTATCTGCGAAACATCCAGACGATGGAGCAGTTAACGAAGCTGAACGTCAATCTGGCACTTCTGAAAAAGCATCTTGCAGAGAACGAAGCGGCCGGATCCGACACGCTCGATGTCGAAGTCGGTGGGCTTCGAGTCGGCGACTTTGTGTTGATGACGTTTCCGGGCGAATTAACCGTCCAGGTCGGGCTTAATATCAAGCAGGCTTCTCCCCATCGGTTCACATTCGTGGCTGGGTACACGAACGGCTACATCTTCTACACCCCGACGGCTGCTCAGCGGTTGAACACCGGGTATGCTCAGGAAGATTGCGATTGCCTGGTTGGTCCGGAATGGCAGAAACTGTTTGAAGACAAAGTGGCCGCGATGATGAAGGCTCTGTAGTCGCTGGATGCCGGTTGAAGAATCCGCAGCCAGGCTGGTGCTGCGTTTCTTTTTTACCGCTAATGAACGCTGATAGTTGATCTTATCGCAGGCTCTCCCTGAGCAGTGATGGCTTTAGAGTCCTCCGCTGATGATTCGATTGTTTTGCGGCCCTTTTGTGCCGTTTATCAGCATTCATTAGTGTTCATTAGCGGTTGAAACTGATGCCTTCCAGCCGCCCCACCGTCTCATTGGCTCCGTTTCATGTTGCGCACATCCTTTCGCGCAGAGCCAGAAAAACAGCTGATGTTTCCAAATGTAAACAAATCTTTTCATTCTGTTCATTTCACCCATATTAACATTGCGATAAGTGTAAATTAATCGTCACAATCCTCAAAGTCGTTTCAGACGGACCGTGCCTGTCGAGAGAACTTGGCCGGTCTTAAGTCGTTAAATCATATAACTTTGGGGAGATTGAGAGATGAATCTGCTTGCTAAGCTGTGGCGCGATGAAGCTGGAGTCCTGCTGTCAGCCGAAGCTGTCGTGGTAGGGACTGTCGCGGTTGTGGGCCTGACCACCGGTCTGACCGTGGTCGCGAAGGCTGTCAATGAAGAACTGCAGGACGTCGCCTTTGCGATCCGCAGTCTGGACCAGAGCTACAGCATCCCGGCGATCGAAGGTTGCGGAGCCAGGACAGCGGGCTCATCTTTCCAGCAGGAGCCGGTGAAGGAGTCTCTGGCCGAACTGACCGCGGTGATTGAAAAGGCTGAAAAGGAAGAGAAGACCCAGGCCGAACGCCTGAAGCAGCAGATGAAGAAGAAGGATAAGAACGGCGAAGACTCAAAGAAGAAAAAGAAACGCGAAGAGAATATCTGATCTGGTCGAGCGTGATTACTGATCCCTGCGACTTCTCTCTCAATCTCCCTCTGTCGCAGTGTCTGAATCGCGTCCTTCCCCTCTCCAAAAAGAAAAGCTCGTCCGACAATCTCATCGGACGAGCTTTCTTTGTTTCAACATTCAATGGTCGGTGCTGATTCCCCTGGCCCTTAATCATTTGTCGACGGAGGCCGCTTCTCCACTTGTCACTGAGTTGACTGTCTGCTGGAGGCTATCCTGTTTGATCTGACGCAGGGTCTGTATGCGATCCACTGCCATCGCCAGAATGCTCAGGATAATCACAACGACAAACTCACCGACCAGCAACTTGTTCCCGTGCTGATTCAGCCACTGGGCCACTGGTGCGCGAGGATCACTAAAGACAACAGCAATCAAAGACAAAATGGTGATTACAAAAACTGCTGTCGCCGGGATCACCAACTGAAACAGAAGACTGGGTTTTGATCCTGGACCACGCATTTCAGAGACTGCCCATTTCGAACAAACAAACCTGACGATTCAAATCAGACAACAAATCATTGCCACTCCTGAAGCCCAGTCGGCCAACAATCACAGACGCAACCTTCGGGATGGTGTTTGGCCACCAGTTTACCGAGTCTGCTAATTCAACAACAGCGTCCAGTTTCCGCATATCGGTCGGGGTGCAGTCGCAGATTTCGGGAGATCGCAACGAAGTGCAATTCCGGGAGGGCGAGGCTCCTGCCGAGCCGTGCGTTTCCGCAGTGCGGTGGTTCGGCAGGAGCCTCACTCTCATATTTACCCACATCTTTTCAGGACACGTCTTGTAATCACACAGCCTTCTATCGTTAATTCGGTCCCGGGATTGCCAGCGACACGGGGGCGACACGCGACCAAATAGTTGTCAAACCGTGGCACCATCTGCGTGAAGCCGAAGGGGGCCGGGTTATGGCGTTGAGTTCGCTGGTAGTTTCCAAACCAGGGCTCCATCGACGCAGGGTCGTGCGGGGGCCCAATCGCAACTGGTAGCCACGGGCGGATTCTGAAATTGTCGGGAAACCATCAGAGGATGTGAATTGGTTTGGAGAAAAGATCACTGAGCCTCGGTGAAGACCTGAGGTGGTCCTGGCCAGTCAACTCTGCGTCACACTCCCGCACCCGTGCCAATCACTGTTCTTTAGGGACAAAATGATAAAAGACAAAATGATAAAACACAGTCAGACGCGCCGTCATGCGTTGCTCTTCATCATTTTGTAACCATCATTTTGTCCACATGACTGAGAAAGAAATCCTGAGCGGCCGGGCCTTTCGAGCCAGGGCCAGAAGGGTCACCTGAAAAGCATCCCTGGCATCGGCTGCTTCACGAAGAATTCTTTGGCAGACAGACACCACCAGACCCTGATGTCGTTCCATTAAGCTGGCAAACGCCGACTCATCGCCGGCTAAGAGTTGAACAAGCAACGCGCAATCCGTCGGAGGCTCGCCCGGCAGCAGAGGCTGCCGAGCCCCTGGTCTTTTCCAGGGCAATAGACTTATGATTGAACTGGCCGACATTCGCGCAACCCCACTCAGTCACTTTGGCACCAGAACTCCGTAGCATAGGCCCGCTGGTTTCGCGTTGGCGGAAGGATTCTGAGGATTTCTTTCCAAAAAAATCGCCGCTGAACAATGCCGGGGACACCGTGTCAAAGAAAGTCCACGCCAAACGAAAGCGATGGTGGCTGAAGTTGCTGTTCTGCGGCCAACTCTGAGAAGTCCTGCTGAGATGATGGAATCCGGCGACCCCGAATGAGACTTGGCATTTGATGACCGTACCAGTCCCGTTACGATTTCATCCACGAACTGGTATCCTGAAAATTCTTTGGTCAGACCAGGCCCCGTCCCGAAATTCCTGACGCTGTTTCAGCCGCATGAGGTTCGACTGGTGAGGGGCACCGTTTTGTAAATGTTTGAGTCACTTATTCTCGACTGAAATCCTGACATGTCTGTTCGAACTCGTTTTGCTCCCAGCCCGACCGGATACATGCACATCGGCGGAATGCGGACGGCTTTGTTTTGCTGGTTGTGGGCTCGCAAAAACCGTGGCCAGTTTATTCTTCGCATCGACGACACGGATCAGCAGCGAAATATCGATGCCGCTCTGGGCCCGATTCTGGATGCGTTTCGCTGGCTGGGGCTCGAATGGGATGAAGGCCCGGAAGTCGGTGGTCCGTATGCTCCGTATTTTCAATCCCAGCGACGTACCTCCTACGACGCAGCCCTGAAGAAACTTCTCGACGCTGGCCGCGCTTATCGAGATTTCGAGACACCTGAAGAAACTCAGGCTCAGCGAGAAGCAGCGGAGAAAGAGAAACGAGTTTACATCAGCAGCCGCGCTTCGCTTTCACTAAGCAACGATGAAGTTCTGCAGCGAATTGCGGAAGGAAAAGCATTTGTTGTTCGTTTGCTGGTTCCTCGCGGCGACAAGGTCGTGATCGACGACCATGTCCGTGGTCGCGTCGAATGGGATTGCAGCCTGATGCCGGATCCCGTGGTGGCGCGAAGTGATGGCTCACCGCTCTACAACTTCGCCACTGTTGTCGACGATGCCGCATTGGAGATTACTCATGTGATCCGTGCTGAGGAGCATTTGCCGAACACGCCGATTCAGGTGTTGATTCATCGAGCACTCGGGAATAAGACTCCCGAGTGGGCTCATATTCCTTACGTTGCCTCACCGGGCGGCAAAGAGAAAATGAGCAAGCGAAAGATCGACAAGTATCGTACCAATCCGCAGTTTCAGAAGCTGTTCGAATTGGGCGATCAGGTCCTGAGTCGCATTGGTATCGATCCAAAATCTGACGCATTATCGCCGGTGATGGTGGCGTATTATCAACAGGTTGGTTTTCTGCCAGCCGGGGTACTGAATGCACTCGTGCGGCTGGGCTGGTCGCTGGATGATCAGACCGAGTTCTTCTCGCTGGATGAGATGCAGCAGAAGTTTACGCTCGAACGAGTCATCAAAAGTGCGGCGGGACTGGATCCGGACAAACTGCTGAACTTCCAGGCTCACTGGATGAGTCAACTGCCTGCCGGCGAGAAGCTTGAAGGATGTCTGCCGTTTCTCAAGAAGGCAGGCCTGATTGATGATGAAGCTGATGCCTCAACGCGTGATCGCGTGGCCAGTGTGATCGAGCTCGCTGGTGACCGCCTGCGTGTGTTTGGCGATATCTTTCAGTTGGATGAGTTTTTTGTTGTTGACGAAGACCTGAAGATTGATGACAAGAACTTTCAAAAGCGTGTTGTGAAACCGGAGAACGCGATTGACCTGCTGCGTGATCTTCAGAAGCGGTTCAGCAATTTGACAAACTTTGTTGCCGGGCCGATTCATGATCTTCTGCAGGGATTTGCTGCTGAGAAGCAGGTCAAAGTGGGCGACGTATTTCCAGCACTTCGGCTGTGTGTGACCGGGAAAGCTCAGGGAGCGGACTTGTTTAAATCTCTGGAACTTCTCGGACGCGAATGCGTGGTACGTCGCATGGACCGAGCTATCGGTCTCGCGGAATCTCAACGAATTTAGGTTTTCAAATTATGACAACTGTCCTTGTTACTGGTGGTGCTGGGTTTCTGGGAAGTCACCTTTGTGATCGCCTGATCGAACGTGGCGACGATGTGATCTGCGTGGACAATTTCTTCACGGGATCGAAAGAGAACGTCCGGCACCTGATCGGGCATCCTCGCTTTGAGCTGATTCGCCACGATATTGTGCATCCACTTTATGTTGAAGCGGATCGCATCTTTAATCTGGCCTGCCCGGCCTCTCCCGAAGCTTACCAGTACAACCCCATCAAGACGATCAAAACATCGACGGTGGGAATGGTCAACATCATGGGACTCGCCAAGCGTTGCGGCGCGAGAGTTCTGCATGCGTCCACGTCCGAGGTGTACGGCGATCCGCTGGTTCATCCTCAGACTGAAGACTATTGGGGCCATGTCAACCCGATTGGTCCTCGCAGCTGTTATGACGAAGGCAAACGCATCGCAGAATCTCTGATGATGAATTATCATCAGGAGCACGGGACTGAGATACGCATCATCCGAATCTTCAACACCTATGGTCCTCGCATGGCGCCGGATGACGGTCGAGTTGTCTCGAATTTCATCATGCAGGCGCTCAAAGGCGAAGATCTGACAGTTTACGGCGATGGCCTGCAGACTCGTTCGTTCTGCTACTGCGACGATCTGATTGCGGGAATGATGAAGCTGATGGATCAGGATGAGCATACGGGGCCAATCAACATCGGTAACCCCGTTGAGAACACAATGCTGGAACTGGCTGAAGCGGTCATCAAAGTCACCGGCAGTCGCTCCAAAGTGATTCACATGCCTCTGCCGAAAGACGATCCCAGGAAACGCTGCCCGGATATCACCAGAGCAAGAACTTTGCTGGGCTGGGAACCGCAGGTGCGGCTGGCGGAAGGTTTGAAATCGACGATGGAGTGGTACAAACTAAAGCTGGAACAGAGTCGGGCGAAATCCTGATGGATCCGGGAGTCCGGGGGCTGTTGATTTCGGAACAGTTCAATAGGTGTGCCTGCGTTCGCTGTGGCTCACTTGTCACACCCTACAGAAGAATGTTGTAATTTTAGGGTGTGACAAGTTCGCCTTGGCGAACGCAGGCACACCATTTGCAAATGTTGTTTCGAATCCAATCCTTAGTTGCGACACGGCTTGTAGTGCTGGCTCCAGCCAGCCTTGCTACGGGGATTTGCCCGCAAAGGCCTGTAAAGTCGGCACTACAGATAAGATTTTTTAATGCCTCTGAGCGGTATAGATGCTTGAGCGTCCGCTGACAAAGCAGGCGACGAGACACGTCACCGTGATATAGAGCAGGAATTCTCCGCCAAAGAGTTCGACTGCCATCACAGTGCTGGCCAATGGGCAATTCGTAGCGGCCGCGAAGACAGCAACAAATCCGAGGGCAGCAAACAGGTCAGCTGGAACTCCCAGAAGCGAAGACAAGGTGTTTCCAAGCGTTGCTCCGATAAAAAACAGCGGCGTGACTTCACCGCCCTTGAAGCCACTGCTCAGCGTGACCACGGTAAACACCAGCTTCCAGAGCCAGCTCCACGTCTCCGCGCCACCCGATTGAAACGCTCTGGCGATGGTGACAGATTGCTCATCGGCCGCCGTCACGCCAAGCCCCAGATAGTCGTCTGTCCCGGCGATCAGAAACAGGATGATCACAAACACGCCACCGGTGAACGGTCGCAACAATGGGTTGGGGATGCGTTTCCTGAATTGTTGGCTCAGGGAATGTGATCCTTCTGAAAACATCAGGCTGGCCAGACCAAAGGCCACTCCCGCGAACACCGTGCACAGCAGCAGCCGACCATCAACAGGGGCCAGATGCGAAGCAGATCCCACCGGGAGCAACGAAGCGATCGAATAATGAGTATGCCCGATCCCCCACGCGAGACAGGTTTGATCTCCGACGATCGCTGCGATCAGGCAAGGAACGATACTAGTCGAATTCAGACGCCCAACCATCAGCACTTCCATGGCGAAGATCATCCCCGCTACGGGAGTTCCGAAGACTCCGGCAAACCCCGAGGCAATTCCGGCCGTGAGCAGAATCTTTGTGTCTTCGATGCTCATTCTCGGAATCATTCGCGACAGGCCCGCGGCCAGACTACCACCCATCTGCACAGCGGTTCCTTCGCGGCCTGCAGAACCACCGAACAAATGAGTCACCAGAGTGCTCAACAGCACCAGCGGAACCATTCGCAATGGAACTCCGTTGCCGGGTTCATGAATCTCATTCAGGATCAGATTGTTTCCTGCCTCGGTCGACTTCCCGATCGTGGAGTACACATATCCGATCAAAACGCCGGCCACGGGCAACAGCCAAAGGAGCCAGGAGTTCTCCGCCTGGATCCTCGAACAATGTCCCAGGAGCCAAAGAAATAAAGCGCATGCCGATCCCGTCAGAATTCCAAGGAGACTGGCCAGAAGAGTCCACTTCAGCAGGTTACCGGGGGAAGTCATTTCAGAAGATCCATCAGACTGGAGGTTTCTGAAACTGATGTGATTTCTGTCCCTCGCCACGGACAATGGAACAGTGGAATTTTCGGCAGCCAATGTCTGATCTGCGCCGCGTTCGTGGGTAGGGAAGGATCTGCGCTCTCCTGAACGGCCGAACTCATCTCGTTCAGCACAACGGCGACAACGTTAACACCGTGCGTTCGCAGAGCTTCAACTGTCAGACGCGTATGATTGATGACGCCCAGACGATTGGCCGCGACAACAATCGCTGGGGTGTTGAGTTGGACAGCGACGTCCATCACAGTCAGCTCATCTGACAGAGGACAAAAAATCCCCCCGGCGCCCTCAATGACCAATTGGTCGACGTGAGAACTCCAGCGAGCCACACCGTCGATCAGGAGTTGACTCTCAACGCACCGATTCTCCATCCGCGCTGCGATATTCGGCGCAACCGCCGCATGAAATCGCTGAGGACAGACGAAATCAATTTCTGGCTCGGTCCCGCAGGCCGCTCGCAGGGCTTCAATATCAGCCCAGACAACGTCACCCTCAGAGTTCTTCTCTGCACCGCTGCACACGGGCTTATAAGCTCCGGTGTTGATTCCACATCGCCGGAACTCGCGAACCAAAAGCGATGTCACCCACGTCTTACCGACGTTCGTGTCTGTTCCGGTGACAAGCAGAGTCTTCATGCGATAAAGTGCCTCAGTAAGCAGGGAAATTCAGAACACAAAGCGAAATGCGATTGCTCGTGATTCTTATTGATCAACGTAACGTCAGTCGAGGATGTCTGTGAACAACCGGTCCAGTTTAGTTCATGGGAATGATCTGACAAACAACTCGGATTCGCGAGCTGTTCTCGCCATCAAATGTCTGGCTGTTTTTGAGGTGATCCTGATCGTTGCAACGCTGCCGCTTTGGTGGGGCGCGACGGCGTTTCCTCAGGTCCCACTGGTGGTTGAGCTTCCTCCAGTGATCGATCAACTCGCTACGGTTTGCCTGATGATGGCCTGCACGGTCATCGTTTCGCTTCCGGCAAGAGATCGCTCACAATTTCTCACGTCAGCAAGGGTCACAGCGCTTGTCTGCAGTGTGATATTAGTCTCCTCAAATCAGCATCGCCTTCAGTCGTGGCATTGGCTGACGATGCTGAATCTGGCGTGGCTGCTCGTGCTGCCGCGAAAAGATCTGCTATTGGCGATGAGACATACCGTCGCTGCCGTATATGTCTGCTCTGCGCTGTCAAGAATCTCCCTGACACCAGAACAGGGCATCTCCGGAATCATTGTGCGTCAGTTGCTGGAATTGGCGGGCCAATCGGGATGGGAACGGACACCTGCTCAGATCGCAAATCTGTGCCACCTGATGACACTGGGGGAGTTTATGACAGGCCTCCTGTTAATTTTCCCGAGAACACAACGTTGGGGCTGTTTGGGAGCAATCCTGCTGCATAGTTCGCTGCTGCTGGCACTTGGGCCACTGGGTTTAAATCATCATGCGGGAGTTCTGTTGTGGAATCTGTGTTTCCTTTGCCTGGTTCCGATTCTTTTTCCCCTGAATCAAATTGTGCAGGCCAATGACCAGCCTTACTCGCGGCGTCAGAGAATTATTTTGGCCATGGTATGGCTGTTTCCCGTATCAGGCCTTTTTGGCGTCGCCGACAACTGGCCTTCCTGGCAGCTCTATTCCAGTCGTCCGGAAACATGGATCCTGTCAGTTCACGAAGCTGACCACAAGCTCCTGCCTGACACCGTGCAGAGCTTCATCGCAGATCCTGCACCGCTGAGTGAATGGTGCGTGATCAAGCTGGACCGCTGGTCTCTGGAGCAGACTAAGTCGCCCATGTATCCCGAGGATCGATTTCAGCGAGCGGTGATTGAGAGTCTTTTAGCGCAGGTTCCTGAGTCCGTACGATTCCGGATTGATATCTCAGAGCCTGAGTTCCCGTATTGGTGGAAACGACGCGAACGTCAAATCGATACCAGAGAAGACCTGCAAGCAACTCACTGAGTTGTTGCTTCCTGCTCCCGGCCAAACTCAAACTTCCTCATCGTACTATTGAGGTTCTGAATTCTTCTTTCGCCATGCTTCGATATCATCAACGAGTCGATTGGCAAGGCTGAGCCCCACGGAGTTCCTTGTCAGGAACACAACGCCGTCGATCAGCGAGACCTGACGTAAAGTTTGCGCAAGATCGGCAACTTCGACCTCTTCCATGATCTTCCTGAGATCCACGCGTTCAGCCTCTTTATGAAGCAGACGCAGGATCAGAGCGCACGGGGCAATTTCGACCGCTTCGATTTCACCTTTTCGCTGCCATGAAAACCATGCGGCGGCGATCATCCGTTGTGGCAGTGAGAGCAATCCCAGGAGAATCTCGACCCACGTCCGGTCGGACTCCAGACTACCAAAAGCATAGGTCCATGCGGCAGTCATGGTGGCCGCGGATTTGACGATTGTCACCTCATCGCCGGAGACCGATTCATGGTCGATGTCAGCCAGTTGTTTTGGCATCCACAACAGAGTGAAGTACTGAATCGCCGCCATAATCATCAGCGTTACAAGGATGGACAAAACGCTGCTTTCGATGAAACCATAGTTGATGATGATGAGAAAAACGAAAAACTCGATCAACGTGGCAATCGTGCCGATGACAGCCATTCCCGCCATCGCCGCCATCACAAGCTGTTTTTGAGTCTGCAGCCGCTCAGTCAGCCAGCGCCGCATTTGTTCTTTTTTGAGCATGCCTGAAATTCAATTCTTCTCTGTTGCCTGAAAATTCCGTCGGCCCCATCTTATCAATCCGAAACGCAGTTGCCGAACCATGTGTCCACTTCTACGAAAACGGGGCGGCAGGAGTTTTCTCAAGCGGCCTCCGGGGAATTCCGCAATCCCGAAAAAAACTCACACAGCGACACTGTCCGTAAATACAGTTGACACTCGCACAATCGAGGGATTCTCTGTTCCGCTCGTCGTTTGCTGAACAGGATCCGGCCACGTTATCCTTCGGGCGGGAGAAATTGAGGTCGCGTGTTCGCGGGTTTTATCATTCAGATCATGGCCTCAATTGGGACCGCGCTCAGGATACCCTTGCCATTTTTGCTCCTGGGAACTCGCTCAAGGCTTCGTCTTCAGAGGAATAAACTGAGCGACCAACTTATCGAAATCCGGAGAAGTCGAAATGCGAATCGCGATTGCGTGCCTTGCGATGACATTAGTGCAGCCGCTGCCCGTCTCAGCTCAAACCGAGCAAAGCCAGGTAGAGCAGAGTCAGGTTGAGCCCGCAAAGCGATTTAACGTCTTTGTGAAACAGCAGGCCGCGATTATGCGTGCCAACGACAATGCCCCGGCGACACTGGAAGACTGGCAGAAGACGCGATCAGATCTTCGCGATCTGCTGTTGAAAGCGTGGGGCGGCTTTCCCGCGGAGCCCTGCCCGCTGGAACCTCGTAAGCTAGGGGAGATTGTCCGCGACGGCTATCGTGTCGAAAAGATTGTCTTTCAGACGATGCCGGGAGTCTGGATGACGGCCAATGCCTATATTCCCGATGGAAAACCGGGACAGACTTTTCCCGCAGTGCTTTGTGTCCATGGTCACTGGGCCGGAGCGAAGCAGGATCCTGTCGTGCAGTCGCGTTGCATCGGGTTGGCCAAACTGGGTTTCTTTGTTCTGTGCGTGGACGCTTTTGGGGCCGGTGAACGTGCGATCGGAGAAGCACTGGGTGAATATCATGGAGAAATGACGGGGGCATCGCTGCTCCTGCTGGGTCGGCCGCTGTCCGGTATCCAGGTCTACGAGAACATGCGAGCTGTCGACTATCTCCAGTCCCGTCCGGAAGTTGATCCGGACCGTCTGGGCGTCACAGGAGCCAGCGGCGGTGGTAATCAGTCGATGTATGCAGGTGCGTACGATGAACGGTTTCGCTGTGTCGTGCCGACCTGTTCCGTTGGCAACTATCAGGCCTATCTGAGCGCAGCGTGTTGTATGTGCGAAGTGGTTCCCGGCATTCTTCAGCGTCACGAAGAAGGTCATGTTCTGGGACTGGCGGCCAATCGCGGACTGATGGTCACGAGTGCGACTCAGGATGCGTTTCAGTTCTCGGTCGATCAGGCTCGCATCTCAATCAGTCGAGCCCGTGAGATCGCGGCTCTGACTTCACTGGAAGGCCCGTCTGCCGTCAAGCATACGATTATCGAATCGCCTCATCACTACAATGAGCCGATGCGAGAAGCGATGTACGGCTGGATGACCAAACATCTGAAAGGTGAAGGCGATGGCAGCCCGATTCCAGAGCCGGAAATCAAACCGGAAGAGCCGGAAGTCCTGCGATGTTTTCCGGGCGACAGTCGTCCTGATGATTATGTCACGATCCCGCGATTCTTTGCCGAGGAAGCTCGACAACTGCTGAAAAGCCGCGGGGCAGACCATGATGCACCGTATTTGGCCGCATTGGCCGAATCGAAAACTGCTGACGATAGAGAGGCCCTGCGTGAGCGGACTGTGGATCAACTCTCCAGAACGTTGAACATCAAGGCGACGACATCTCCGGTTGAAGTGAAGGCGACAAAAAGCCCTGATGAAAAATTCATCGAGCTTGTTTATGAGACGGAACCCGGCCTCGAAATGTCCGCCCGATGCGACACAGTGTTAACGGAAAAGTCAGACGGTCAGAAGCTGGCTGTTCTGCTTAACGTTGATGAAGGTTCTGAGAAAGTATTCAACAGTGAACAGGCTCAGAAGCTCCGCCAGGAGGGTTATGGAATTGTTGCTCCGGAACTGCGGGCGACGGGAAAATATGCTGTCGCGGGGGATCGGATTGGCAACGCTCCTGATCATAATTCCGCAGAATGGTCCCTGTGGATTGGTCGCCCGCTGCTGGGCCAATGGACAATGGATGTCTTTCAAACTTTGGATGCTCTGGAAAAACACATTGGCTCGCGGCCGAACGAAATTCTGATCATGGGCCAGGGATCTTCAGGCACGATTGCTCTTACAGCCGCGGCAATTGACGATCGCGTCTCGCAGGTAGTCATCCAGAATTCACTCGGGACATTTGTTGACGACAAAAAGCAGAATGGCCCTCGTCTGGGTTTGCTGGTTCCCGGCCTGCTCAGAGATGTGGGTGATATTGGCCATATCGCGGCCATGATTGCCCCACGATCTGTGACGATCGAGAATCCCGTGAGCGCATCGGGAAGTTCGCTGTCCCGGGATGCTGCGTCAACGTCGCTGCAGTTCTGCATCGACGTGTATATGAAACTTGGAGCTGCCGAAGCGTTGGTGATCACTACGGCAAATTGACCGGCTTAGCGAAAGCCATAGAACAGCGTGGGAATTCGTAGGGTGTGACAAGTTCGCCCTTGCGAACGCAGGCACACCATTCGTGGATGTTATCTCGAACCTTTTTTTAACGCAAAATGCCCGGTGCCCAAAACTTTCACGAGCAACAAGTTCAGCGCAATAATGACCATGGTTTCGCGCCATAAGTGAATGCGGAATCAAAACTGAGGCAATGGCCCCAGTGAAGTATCCTGCGAACACTCGTCCGCAATTCATCACGTTCAAAGAATAACTCTGGTAACCAGCATGAATCGACGTGACTTTCTTTCGACCGGTGTTGCCGCCAGCCTTGTAACGCCGCTTCTGGGAGCTGTCCGCTCTGAACAGTTTGAAGCCGCCGGTGAGGTGCTGGACAAGGCCACGTCGGGCGGGCAGGTTTCAGCGGCGGTGCTGCATGTGGTTCGAAAAGACGAATCCTTTTCGAGGTACTTCGGAGCGGCAAAATCCAGTGACTCAATGTTTTTACTGGGGTCGATTTCGAAACCGATCTGCGTAACCACGTTGATGACTCTGTTTGATCAGGGTGAGTTTAAGCTTGATGATCCCGCGAAGAAATTTCTTCCGAAGTTGACTGGCGATGGTCGCGAACGAATCACAATGGAAGACTTGATGACTCATGTCTCAGGCCTTCCCGATCAACTTCCGGAGAATGATGCTCTGCGGAGGGGCCATGCAGACCTGAATCAGTTTGTCGATCGAGCGATCCAGACGCCGTTGCTGTTTGCACCGCGAACTCGTTATAGCTACTCCAGCATGGCGATTCTTCTGGCGACTCATGTGGCTGAGCTCATCAGCGGCACCAACATTCGTGACCTCGTTGAGAAGACCGTGTTTGCTCCGCTGCAAATGCAGCATTCCGCACAAGGGTTGGGGAGATTTCAACTGAGCGATTTCGTGCCGTGTCAAACGGAATTCGCCGCGCCGGAAGCCGGAGCAGGCGACCCAACTGCAAAAGAATGGGACTGGAACAGTCCATACTGGCGTGGTCTTGGCGCGCCGTGGGGTGGAACTCATGCATCGGCGATTGATGTCGGCCGATTTCTTGCAGAGTTCCTGCATGAACAAGGGCGAGTGCTCAAGCCTGAAACCGCAAGAATGATGGTTCGCAATCACAATGCCGCAGAACTGACTCCGCGAGGACTCGGCTTCAATGTGGGAGCAGCGGCAGGAAGTCGAGGATGCTCGGCTGAAACATTCGGCCATACTGGCTCAACAGGAACTCTGGCGTGGGCCGATCGCAGCACGGAGACGATCTGCGTCGTGCTGACTTCGTTGCCAGGACGAGCAGTTGATCCTCATCCCAGAGATCTCACTGGAGCAGCCGTGGTTTCAGCGTTGAAGTAGATCGTCAGTGGTGTGCCTGCATTCGCTGGCGCGAACTTGTCACACCCTGTCTACAATTTTCAACGTTCTTCTTTGGACAGGTGAGCTTTAGCGAGCGCAGGCTCACCGATTGAGTCTCCATTTTATTCAAACCTGTCGTTTACTCGGGACTCTTTCCAGACTCCGATTGCGGACTCGAAATGACTCTATTGTTTGACAACGCGGCCACAGAATCACTGCGACTGGATCTGCGTCTCAGTCATGGAGTGATTCGCCGTCTCCGCAATCGATTGCTCAAACGATTCCTGCCGGACCTCGTTGCGTTGAAGGACTTCCCCGAATCACATCATCTCAAGCTGCACTGTCTGGAATTGCTACAGCGTTACGATTCTCAGATCGATGGGTCAACAAAACTGCTGTTCCGAACGGAAGCCGGGCTGCAGATCGAAACTGTGATTCTCCGGATTGCCACGGGACGAACAACTCTGTGTGTTTCCAGTCAGGTGGGCTGTGCAGTGGCCTGTAAATTCTGTGCGACTGGCCACATGAGCGTTGTTCAGAACCTGACCGTTGCTCAGATCCTGGATCAGATCGTGCAGGCTGGGCAAATTCTGGCCACAGAGCAACGACTACTGAATAACATCGTGTTTATGGGGATGGGGGAACCGTTTCACAACGAACAGAATCTGTTCGAGGTGGTTGAGTGTCTCACTGATTCTCGCCTGTTTGCTCGTTCCCCGGGAAGTCTCCTGATTTCGACCGTCGGCATCCCGGAGTCCATGATTCGATGTGCGGAGCGATTTCCCGACGTGAATCTGGCGTTCAGTCTGCACAGTGTCGATCAGGAAGTACGTCAGTCCATTATTCCGCTGGCACGAAAGTATCGACTTCCGGAGTTGAAACGAGCCATCATGGAGATTAACCGCCTGCAGATGAGACCCTTGATGCTGGAATACCTGATGCTGGCTGGCGTCAATGATTCGACGAATCAGGCGATGGAGTTGGCATCGTGGAGTCGCGACCTGAACGTTCACATCAATCTGATACCATTCAACCCCATCGACGACGCGCCGGATCTGCAGGGAAGCTCGCCAGATGTGATTCGGCAGTTCTCCGATGCATTGAAGAAAGCCGGACTTAAAGTCACAACTCGCTATTCGCTGGGCAATGATATCTCTGCAGCCTGTGGCCAACTGGTGCGACAGACTGCCAAGTTGACTTGATCAGAGCACCAGAAGGGTTGCTCGAAGCGATTCGCGATCAGATAAACAGAGGTCTGCAGAGCAAGGTTCATCGGATGCATCAAGGAAACTCACGGGCAACGATCATGCTCGAAGAGGCGTTTCCTGAGGGAGCTGTTAATATCCGACATTGTTCCCACTGGAGCCACTGGAGACATCAGGAAGCCCAGTAAGACAGATCAGGTTTTCGGTCAAATGAATGGCTGAGATTGGAAAAGTAGAATGTCCCCTTTAGAACTGGATGAATGGCTGAGCCGACCAACGGAGCGGACGATCGAAGCTCTGCGGCAGCTTGATGGTGATCTGATCGTATTGGGAGCAGGCGGAAAAATGGGGCCGACGCTGGCACGGATGGCTCGACGATCGCTGCCGGCTGAACGCAACGTATTTGCGGTTTCAAGGTACTCCTCCAGCAGTGCCCGCGCAGAGCTTGAGGCTCATGGCGTACAGACAATCTCCTGCGATCTGCTGAATCAAGAAGCCGTTGCAAAATTGCCCGACGCGCCGAACGTCATCTACATGGCAGGACACAAGTTTGGGACCAGTGATGCTCCGGAACTGACATGGATGATGAACAGCGTGCTGCCGTCGATCGTCGCAGAACGATATGCAGGATCACGCACCGTTGTGTTTTCCACAGGCTGCGTTTACGCATTGACGTCTGTTGCGAGTGGCGGATCGAAGGAAGATGATGCGCTGGCACCGCCGGGCGAGTATGCTTATTCGTGTATCGCACGTGAACGAGTCTTCTCGCATTTTGCCAAAGCCTGCGGGACTCCGACATTGATGTTTCGCCTGAACTATGCCATCGATCTGCGATACGGAGTGCTCTACGATGTTGCGTCAAAGGTCTGGCAGGGCAAACCGATCGACGTCACGATGGGACATGTGAACGTCATCTGGCAGGGCGATGCCAATGCGCGAGCACTGCAGAGTCTGGCTCTAACACAGTGTCCTCCAAAGATTTTGAATGTGACTGGCCGCGAATGTCTCTCCGTTCGCTGGTTGGCAGAACAGTTCGGTCGACTGCTTGAACGATCTCCGAACATCACCGGCCAGGAAGCCGAACTTGCGTGGCTGAACAATGCTGCTCAATCTTTCGAACTGCTGGGGGATGTTACGGTTTCGCTGGAGCAGATGATGACGGCCACTGCAGACTGGGTCAGAGAAGGTGGCGTATCACTCGGCAAACCAACTCATTTCGAGTCTCACGATGGCAAGTTTTGATTTTCGCTCGGCGTTGCAAAAAGGACTGGTCATTCCCGCCCATCCGTTGGCGGTCACGGAGAATCGTCGTCTGGACGCACGATATCAGCGGGCTTTGTCGAGATATTATCTGGCCGCCGGAGCAGGCGGACTGGCAGTCGGAGTTCACACGACTCAGTTTGCAATCCGGGATCCTCGGTTTGGCCTGTTCGAGGATGTGCTGACTCTTGCGGCCGAAGAGATGGACCGAGCCGTTCGTCCCGTTGTGCGAATAGGCGGAATCTGCGGCCGGACTGTTCAGGCCGTACAGGAAGCCGAGACTCTTTCGCGGCTGGGTTATCATTGCGGACTGCTCAGCCTTGCCGCACTGCCTCAGGCAACGGAAGACGAATTGATTTCGCATGTGAAGTCGGTTGGCAGTGTTATTCCGATCGTTGGTTTCTATCTGCAGACTGCTGTTGGCGGACGAGTACTTCCCTATTCCTTCTGGCGACGATTCGTTGAAATTGAAGCGATCGTGGCCATTAAGATCGCGGCTTTCAATCGTTATCAGACACTGGATGTCATCCGTGCTGTTGCGGAATCGGGCCGAGATGACATTGCACTCTACACAGGCAACGATGACAACATTGTGGCCGATCTGGCCACACCGTGGCGATTTGGAACTCGACAACTTCGCTTCACCGGTGGACTATTGGGCCATTGGTCTGTCTGGACGAAGTCAGCCGTCGAACTGTTGCAGCGATGTCAAGCTGAAGCGGCGTCCCCCGAACTTCTGCAACTCGGGGTTGAAGTGACTGACTGTAATGCGGCCTTCTTCGACTCGGCCAACAGTTTTCACGGTTGCATCGCGGGTATTCACGAAGTGTTGCGTCGCCAGGGTTTACTGCAGGGCATCTGGTGTCTTGATGAAGGCGAGGGATTAAGTCCCGGACAGGCTCAGGAAATTGATCGCGTCTATCGAACCTATCCCCATCTCAACGACGACCAATTCGTGGCCGAACATCTGGAGACATGGCTTCGATAGATTTGGCGAGATCAGAAAAACCTGACCGAACACCGGACACTCCCGGTCGATTTTGTCTCCTTTAACGGCGATCAGGCTTTTTTCCGTGCAGAACTCTCAGCCTAATCCCCGGTAGATCCACCTTGACAGAGGCCGGTAATGTGGGACACTAGAGTCATGGGGAATCTTTACATAATCCTGACCGGCTTAGTGCTCTTTATCCCGCCGGGATTGTGTCACCATTGCGCGGACTCTAATGAAGATTCCGCGCACGCCTGGTTTGCGTCCAATGCAGAAGAACTCCTGACCGCCAGTGAAGGAGAACTGGAAGAACCCGAATTGTTCTTTCACGGGGTTGCCTTCTTTGAGCACCGCTCCCAGCCAGACGGCCATCTGCCCCTGAACTGGAGTTACTCGGTTCACTTCGCGGCCGTTGATCCGCAGGGCTGTCGACCGCCTCCAGCCTGCTGAACTTGCTGTTCAATCGTTGTCACTCTGGCCGACGAAAGTCGCATTCGTGACACGTGCTGCTGTGCGCTCTTCAACGATGAGTCGATTCCTGAGTCCTGATCGTTGCGCTGTGCTGATGGCATTTGCCTAAATGAGTACGGCATGAGCCTTGCTGATTGAAACGTGCCTGCGCGTTGGAAAGATTTTCCGTGTGCTGCACAGATTCAGAGTTCGACTTTCCCGGAAAGGGATCCCGTGTCGACAGTTGCCGCCGCCGATGTCCCGGTCAATGAGACTCCTCCTGAGCTGGCCTGCATTCGCAATCAGCTTCTCGCTATTGCCGACTTGTTGCCTCTGCAGGGGCCGATTACAGCGTTCGCTTTTTTGAATCCGCTGCAGGGTATGGAAGACCAGCCATTCGTGGATGCGCTGCGGCAGGTCTCTCAGATTTACGGTTGCGAACCATTTCTGTCTGAGAATCGTTACCGCCAGAAAATGGCGCGAGGCCGGATTACGGTCGACGATCTGCGGGAGATCCTGCGTGAGGAGAATCCCGGGCACGTGGACGCTCGCAGCGCCGGAATTGTCGGACGGATTGATCTGCGTTTGAGTATGTTGCAACACTCGGTGACGCCAGGGAACCAGAATGAATTGCGGTGGACGATTGCGGAATCCGATGCACTAAGACGGTTTCGGACGGAGATGACTCACGAGGTTCGTGATCGTCTGCTGGAACAGACTCAGCACTGGATTATGCGTGACTTGAGATCGCCGGGTGAGCCGAGTCCGACGACCGATCATCCGGAGATTTCCGAGATCGTTCAGACTGTCATCTCGAAGTTTGGTCGCAGCAATATCGAACGATGGTCAGACGAAACGTGGGAGCAGGTTTCGCTCGACTTACTCTGGAAGATTATTCTACAGCGAATCACCGCCACGCCGGCACCTCGCAGAACCATGCACCGGGAAGTGCGGCATCGTGACCTGCTGCTGGATGCAATTCGAGAAGACACCGACATTCTTGTGCATGAAGTTCTGATCCGCTTCTGCGCTGCGTATCTGGATCAGGGTTATGCGGAGTGGCGACTTCCGGATCGCGACGCCGGATTTCTTGCCTCATTCTGCGCACTGTTTCAATCGGGTGTTTTTGGGCACCGACGCTGGATGCGACCGCTGGCTGCAGAGCTTGAGAAACTGCAGTCGGGCCACATATCGCCGCTGCAGTGTATTGCGGATTCGCTTCGGCAGCTTGGAGTTGAAGACAGTGAACGCCATGAGTATCTCAGGAATTCTCTGCTCGCCCTGCGCGGCTGGGCGGGGATGATCTGGCAGACAGAGATACGACCGGACCGGGTTTATCGTTATTCACCTCCTGGGACACTGATCGAGTTCGTGGCCATCAGACTGTTGCTGGACCGTCTGGCGGCGGTCAGCGTTTCTCGAGAAGTCATGGACTTTCGCAGGCCATTGAACGAACTTCGCACAACGTTGCGAGCGTCACTGCATGCGGCCAATGGCAACTCGACGGACGATCAAAGATCCTACCTGATTCTTCAACTGGCTCAGATCCATGGCTGGTCCCCGCAAACTCTTGCCGAGTTATCGCCAACCGCCTGGTCAGAATTGATTACTGAAGTCGATCGTTTTTCCAGCTTTGAACGTCGTCGCGTTTTTCATTTTGCATTCGAACGTCAGTTGGTCCATCGAGCCCTTGATGCCGTATCGATTCGCGTTGACAGGCCGCCGACAAAGCCCGAGACGGCTCAACTGCAGATCGTGACCTGCATTGATGCCCGCGAAGAATCTTTTCGGCGTCATCTGGAAGAAGTGGCCCCGGACGTGGAGACGTTTGGCAACGCCGGATTCTTCTGTGTGCCCATGTACTATCGAGGCGCGGCAGAAGCACACTTTACGGCGCTATGTCCTGTTGTTGTGATGCCGAAGAACTGGATCGTGGAAGACGTCGTTTATGCTCTGGAAGATTCGCATCGTCAGCGAGCGACCGCACGGCGCCTGCTGGGAACGGCTTCTCACCAGTTCGATACGGGCACTCGGAGTTCTCTGCGAGGAGCTCTTTTAACCGCGCTGCTGGGCCCGTTGGCCACTGTTCCTTTGCTGGGACGAATTCTGTTTCCTCGATTCGCAGCCAAAATGCACCGAACGGCCCGACGATTCGTGGCACCACCAGCGGTGACTCGACTCCGCCTGGAGCGAGCGGAAGGAACCCCAGCCGGTCCCGATGACGAAGGAATCGGCTTCACACTTTCGGAAATGGTCAACATCTCCGAGAGATCTTTGCGAGACATCGGGCTGATCTCCAATTTTGCTCGACTGGTCATGTTTCTGGGCCATGGTTCCAATTGCCTCAATAATCCTCATGAGTCGGCCTATCACTGCGGTGCCTGTTCCGGCAGCGCCGGGGGTGCGAATGCACGAGCCCTGGCGGCGATGCTGAATGATGTTCGCGTACGACGACAATTGAAGGAACGCGGACTGGAGATTCCGGAAGAGACTTATTTCATCGGAGGCCTGCACAATACCGGCTCGGAGGAGATCACCTTCTTCGACCTGGAACTGCTGCCGACATCTCATGTGCGATCATTGCGACTGGCGCGAGATCTGTTTAGTCGCGTTGCTGAACGGAATGCTCATGAGCGATGTCGCCGCTTTGAATCGGCACCACTGGATCTGACGGCTCCTGAAGCGCTGCTGCATGTCCAGGAACGTACGGAGGATCTGGCACAGACTCGGCCGGAGTACGGTAATTGCACCAATGCAATGTGTTTTGTCGGTCGTCGTAGTCGTATTCGAGGATTGTATCTGGATCGGCGATCATTCCTGATGTCCTATGACAAGTCGCAGGATACACCGACCAACATGATCCTTGCTCGAATTCTGGGCGCTGTGATCCCGGTCTGTGAAGGCATCAATATGCTTTACACTCTGTCGGCGATTGACAGTCGTGGCTGGGGTTCGGGCACAAAGCTTCCGCACAATGTCACTTCGCTGCTGGGAGTGATGGATGGAGCGGCCAGTGATCTGCGGCCAGGGCTTCCGTGGCAGGGTGTTGACATCCATGAACCCGTGCGACTGTTGTTCGTTGTGGAGACAACTCCGGAAGCGATGCTGCAGATTATGGACGAGAATCCCACCGTGGGTCGGATCTGTCGCAACGGCTGGGCGCAGTTGGCTGTGCTTGATCCGGATTCCTCAAAGATCCGGCGATTCATTGATGGGAGATTCGAAGACTACCTGGTCACCTCGACCGAACTTGCGTCTGCCGATTCGTCTCTCGAGTGGTATCGAGGCTGGCGAGATCATCTGAACTTCGCGCTGATTCGCAGTGCGGGCGGTATACCGGAGGCCTCTTCGTAAAACTTACTCAACCCCGCCTTAAGGAAGATACAAGCCACGCTTCGTATTTCTTCTGCTCGCCACTGTTCAATTCGCCCGACACATTACTTGCTGCCACTCTGCTATGCTCACAATCGCCGGAATCATTGTTGTTGCTGCTCCGCTGCTGCTCCTCGCTGTGTTCGGAGTCGCAACGTTGTTTCGAATTCCTCTGACGGAACGAAACATGGCGAGGTTCACCGAGGCATCGACGGTCCTTGGTCTGATCTCGGCTTTGTTCATTCTGGCCGTTATGCTGGCCACGAACGAACGCAACGTTTCTGTTGTGATGGGTGATTGGGTCAGAATCTCCGGTTCTCATGCACACGATCTTACAAAGCAGGCCCCTTCAGAGCAGGCCCCTTCAGAGCAGGCCCCTTCAGAGCAGGCCCCTTCAGAGCACAAGGAGAAATCTGCGGATGATTCCGGGGCCTTGAAAGGAATCTCAGACAACAAATCGTCGGAGAATAACGGAACTGACAGCAAGGCTTCTGACCACGTGGCTTCAGGGGAAGACGCATCAGGAGATCAAGCCACTCATTCGGCAGCAGCGTCAGAGGAGTCTCATGCGAATCACTTTCATTTTCGACTGAAGTTCCTGTTCGATCGTCTGAGCGTTCCGTTTGTCATCATGACGTTTGTGTTGTGCGGAGTCATTGCCGCCTTTGCGAGTCGTTATCTGCATCGGGATGAAGGCTTTCATCGCTTCTTTATCTACTTCTCGTTCTTCCAGTTGGGCATGATCCTTTCGTCCGTTGCCGGAACGATTGAGACTCTCTTCTTTGGCTGGGAGCTGGTTGGACTTTCGTCCGCATTGCTGGTCGCATTTTTTCATGATCGACCGGCCCCGGTCGCCAATGGCCTGCGAGTCTGGGCGGTCTATCGTATCGCTGATGCTGCATTTCTGGTGGCCGCATTGACCCTGCATCATCTTTCCGGCTCAGGAGACTTCGACGGAATCGCCGGTCAGGGTGACTGGCCGAACGGGGCCGCCGTTTTGTCGGAAGGCTCAGCACTTTTTGTTGGTTGCCTGTTGCTGTTTGCTGCAGCCGGGAAGTCCGCTCTTGTGCCATTTTCCGGATGGCTTCCCCGAGCCATGGAAGGGCCTACTCCCAGCAGCGCGGTATTTTACGGCGCGTTGTCGGTGCATCTTGGGGCCTTCCTGCTGCTGCGAGTCAGTTCACTGCTGGATGAATCGCTGACACTGCGAATTCTGGTGATTCTGCTGGGCTTGATCACGATGATTTACGCCACGATGGTGGCCCGCGTACAGACGGACATCAAAAGCAGTCTGGCCTTTTCATCTCTGACACAGGTCAGCATCATCGTTGTGGAGATCGGTTTTGGTCTGCGATACATCGCGCTGATTCATATCATTGGCCATGCGTGCCTGCGAACTCTGCAGCTCATCCGCGCTCCGTCTTTGTTGCGGGATTACAACGCCATGATCAATGCCATCGGAGCCTACCTGCCGGAAGCACGAGGAGGAGCGGTCTCTCCAACGATGCGTTCACGACTCTATCGATTTGCATTTGATCGCGGGAATCTTGACTCCCTGCTGGATGAGTACATCGTCCGACCATTCGTTCTGGTCTTCAGTTGGTCTGATCGGATGGAGAAACGCTGGACAGCATGGCTGTCCGGTCAATCAAAAAGCAGCAGCGACAGCGCGAATGAGAAAGCAGGAGCAGATTCATGATCCCGGAACTGCACTTTCCATGGCTCGAATGTTCTATCCTTCTGCCGCTGCTCGGTGCTGTTGCCTGCGGTTTGCTGCAAGACCCCGTGAGATCTCAGAGAATTGCAGTCATCTGCGGCTCGCTCACGTTGTTCTGCACCACCGGAGAATGGCTCGACTTTGCCATGATCGGCGCATTTGCAGCTCACGATCACTGGGACATGGTTCAGTGGATTTTCCACAAAGATATCTTCGTCATTGATGAACTCAATGCCCCGCTGCTGCCGCTGACGGCGTTGTTGTATCTGATGACGATGGTCTCCACGTTGAGAACCAAGCTGGGCCGTTTTTCGTTTGGACTGACTCTGGCCTCCGAAGCCATCGCGCTGGGAACACTCAGTTGTCACAGTCCGTGGGGAATTATTCTGTTGCTGTCACTCAGTGTGATTCCGCCGTGGCTGGAGCTTTACCGGCGCGGGGCGTCAACGCGAGTCTTCTCGATCCACATGGGCTTGAGTATCTTGCTGCTGGTGATTGGCTGGAGCCTCGTCGACTTCACGGGGACTCAGCCACGAGCATCGTTGTTGTCGGCATCCCTTTTGACACTGGCCGTGCTGCTGCGTGCCGGGGCCTGTCCACTGCATCCGTGGATGGCCGATTTGTTTGAGCATGCCACGCTGGGAACAGCCTTGCTGTTTGTCGCACCGATGACCGGAGCGTACGCGGTCATGCATCTGATCTTCCCGGTTGCTCCGGCGTGGGCGATGCAGAGTATTGCGGTGTTGTCGCTGACAACCGCGGTTTATGCGGCAGGGATGGCGACGATTCAGACCGATGCGCGGCGATTTTTTTGCTATCTCTTTCTCAGTCATTCCTCGCTGGTCCTTTCCGGTCTGGAGATCGTCACGACGATTGGGCTCACCGGAGCTTTGTGTGTATGGATTTCAGTGGGGTTGTCCCTGGGCGGTTTCGGATTAACGCTGCGTTCCATGGAGTCACGAATCGGACGAATCACCCTGAATCGTTATCACGGGATGTATGAACACACGCCAACTCTGGCAGGCTTGTTTCTGCTGACTGGCCTGGCCTCGATCGGTTTCCCCGGCACGATTGGATTCATCGGCATGGAGTTACTGGTTGAGGGTGCCGTGGATGTCTATCCTCTGGTCGGTCTGGCTGTTGTCGTCGCGGCGGCCTTAAACAGTGTGGCGATTCTGCGAGCCTACTTCCGGATCTTTACCGGTCGAAAATTTGAGACCTCAGTGATGCTGCGTTCGCGTCCTTCGGAACGTTTTGCTGTTACTGTCCTGACCATTCTTGTTCTGGGAGGAGGTCTTTGGCCGCAACCAGGAGTTGCCTCGAGACATCATGCGGCTATGGAACTGATGGATCATCGCGATCGCTGTGCCAATCAACCAGAAGCCTTGATTGTGCCAGAGACGCAGACTGAGCAGGAGAAAGAATCACAGGAAAAAAGCGACGAGAAGGATGAGGCCACGCATGCGGTCAGGATTCTTGGAGCCCAGCGTTTGATGGTCGCCAGGAACGCGGACGTCACAAAACCGGTTGTCAGCGACAGGATGTCAGGTTCCGGGCGAGAACTGCCAGTTGATCTGAATTAATTGCCCGGAAGTCAGGCAGTAACGATTGAATTTCGGAAGCATCTGGTTGTACTTCGCATAGCACATCGCGTCAGATAAGGTCAATTTATGAGTCAGTCTTCGACAGATCAGAAAGTCATACCCGAAAGCTCGCAGGCTGTTTGGCAACAGGATCTGCTGGCGTCACTGGTTGTGTTTCTCGTGGCCCTTCCCCTTTGCATGGGGATTGCTTTGGCCAGCGGTGCTCCGGTTGCCGCAGGACTTGTGACTGGCATCGTGGGCGGTCTGCTGGTTGGTACATTTGCCGGATCACCATTGCAGGTCAGTGGCCCGGCTGCTGGACTCACCGTCATTTGTGGTGAGATCATTCGCCAGAATGGCATGCAGGCATTTGGTCTGGCTGTACTGTTTGCGGGCATCTTACAGTTAGTGGCAGGGATCTGTCGTCTGGGGCAATGGTTTCGAGCCGTCTCGCCTGCTGTTATTCACGGGATGCTTTCCGGGATTGGAGTCCTGATTCTGTGTGGCCAGTTGCATGTCCTCGTTGACGAACGACCGCGCGAAACGGCGATGAAGAACATTGCCGCCATCCCCGAAAGTCTGGCGACTGGACTGGCGATGCCAATGTGGGACAGTCCTGAAATCCGACATGACAAGATTGAACTCCTGCGAATGTCAAATGCCCTCGGAACTCGGCAACGCACGTTACGAGGCAACGTCGATCGCAGTTTGGATCGGCTCAGGAATTCAGATGTGGAGGAAGACATTGTTGAAGCTCCTGCTGTGAATCCAACGCTTGTCACACTCACGCTCAAGCCTTTTCAGGATGAGCAGAAGGCCATTGCAGCGGAACTGGACGCCATCATGGCGCGGGCTGAAGTGTCTGCGTTCATGAAAGCTGGCGGAACAGCCGCTGAGACATTATCCACACAACTCACTGCCGCTCGGAAGAAGCTTGAGACCGCGTCAGCAGATCTGGAAAGCGATGTCACGGAAGCCGTCTCACGTAGTCAAAAGGAGGCGGCGCGGTCTCTGGAAGCATTGACGGCTGGCCTCAAGAGCCATGACTGGGCCGGTAAGATCGGATTGCTCGCGGTACTGGTGATTTTCGTCTGGCAGTTCCTGGCGAGGGGTAAGCTGAAGCTGATTCCCGCACCTCTGCTAGCTATCGTGGTGGCAACGACCGCAAGTCAGTTGCTGCAGGCACCAATTCTTTATGTGGATGTTCCCGGAAACCTGTTGAGCGGGCTCACCATGCCTACGGCCGACACGTTCTCAGAATCGCCACTTAAGAGTCTTCTCATCGCCGGAGCGGTGCTGGCCATTGTCGCCAGTGCTGAAACGCTGCTGTGTGCGACGGCTGTAGATCAGATGCACCGAGGACCGCGAACTCGTTATGATCGGGAATTGTCTGCACAGGGTGTTGGCAACATCGTCTGTGGATGTCTCGGAGTTCTGCCGATGACCGGCGTGATTGTACGTAGTGCGGCGAATGTTCAGGCGGGCGGAAAAACTCGAATGTCCGCTGTTCTGCACGGCTTATGGCTGCTGCTGTTTTCGGTGGTGCTGGCTCCGGTTCTGCGGCTGATTCCCACAGCGGCTCTCGCGGGGATTCTGGTGTTCACTGGTTTTCGGCTGATCGACTTCAAAGGGTTTATTCATCTGTGGAAAGAGAATCGAATTGAAGCGGCGATTTTCCTGATCACGATGATTGTGATTGTCGTCGACGATCTGCTGACCGGAGTCATCACCGGGATTGTTTTATCCGCTGTCAAATTGCTGGCACGTTTCTCACAGCTTGATGTTGAAGTGGATGATATTTCGCCAGCAACTGACGGTCCGAAAACAGTGATCAAACTTGTCGGTGCCGCCACGTTTCTGAGGTTGCCTAAACTGGCTTCAAGACTTGAAAAAGTCCCGGCCGGTGCTGACCTGCATGTTGATGTCAATGAGATGGACTACATCGATCGAGCATGTATGGAGCTACTGCAGAATTGGTCTCGGCAACACGCGGCGACCGGCGGACGTCTGACGATCGACTGGGATTTGCTGAATAACCGCTTTCAGACACGGACACCTCGTCCCGGACATTAGCTGTCAGCCGATGAGCCAGTTTTTCTGGCGGCGGATTCTGCGAGTATCGCAAATGGATTCGTGCAGGGAATACCTCTGTCCCCGCTGTTAATTCAGCATCCGCATCAGGCGTTCGCCGCCTGATGCGGAGCGGCGACTATGGAACACCGGGTACGTTCCACGTCCTGCGACCAACTATCAGCTGGCATTCGGCCGAATCCCAGCTTTTTGTCGCGTCACTCGTTGACGCATAATCCCATGGACCGCAGGCTTCTGCTTGTCATTGCACCACACGGGTCGTCTGCGCGGAGCGAACTGAAACTCCGCAGGAAGACTCGTCGCTTCAAAAGGGTACGAGCAGCGTTTTCAACGCTAAAACGAGGACTTCCCACGCCTCGACCATCAAATTAGACTTCAGGTCGAGGAACCGAACGGACCAGGGACAATCGAGTTCATTTGGCATGTATTGACAGTGCCTTGAACAGGCAAGCTGGAGCCGGACAGTAAATGGGGTCCACAGGGGAATGCTCTCCGGAAAACGGCCACCTGCTCCAAGCCCTCGACCGGTAAATCAACGCAGTCGCGAATACCAGGTTTGCGCGAAAAGATTGGATGCGAGATGACGACGCGACGTAATATGATGATAACTCTGCTGACTGCATTTGCTCTTCTCTGCGCTTTCGTGGCTCCGGTTCAAGCTTATGACCGTGATGCGGGTTTTGTTGAACACGAAGTGCAGTCGGCGTTCTCGCATATTCGCATCCGCCGGAACGGCTATGTGCGTACTATGATCTTTGTACGTGACAACGGCGAAGAAGCATGGGAGAGTCAGATGAACCTGAAGTCTCCTCATGTTTTGAAATTCACCTATCTGCAGCACATGTTTGCCAACTACCTGCTGCAACCCAAACAGAGCAAAGTGCTGATCGTAGGGCTCGGTGGTGGATCGATGGTGCATTTTCTGCAAAAGCATGACCCAACTGTGGCTGTGGATGCTGTCGAAATCGACCCGGTGGTTGTGCAACTGGCTGAACGTTTTTTCAACCTGAAGCCACAGAAGAATGTGAAGCTGATTGTGGCTGATGGGTTTGAATACTTTAAGAAGACGCAAACAAAGTATGACACGATCTACATGGACGCATTCCTGAAGCCATCTGCGGAAACTGATGAGACTGGTGTCCCGTTGCAACTGCGAACAATTCAGTTCTACCAGCAACTGCAAAGTCGGCTGACCGAAGGTGGATGCGTTGTTTTTAACATCAATCCTCACTCAGGACTTGATGAAGATCTGAAGACGATCACCAGAGCTTTTCCGCAGACTTACGTTTTCAGTCTGCCGAATTCTGAAGGAGTCGTCGCGGTCGGTTCAATGCTTCCCGAACGCCGCGATCTGGATGCTCTTCGCGAAGCCGGCGCGGCCATGGATAAGCGGTTCAAAGCCAGCTTCTCCTTTGAAGCCGTGGCATCCCGGCTGCGGAAACCGATCGTGATTAAGGACGGCGAGTAGATCTGTAGAAAGACGGCCATTAGAGGAATCATGCCCTGGAAGTTCAGTCGGACAGGAATGTCCAACGTACTGAGCAAATCCTGCAGTGGTCCAACTGCAGGAATACTGCATGCCCGGCACTGCAGTGTTGGTGATGGTCACTCCGAGAAAGCCTGAAACACAGAAAAAAACATCTCTTTTTGAGTGGTTTCGCCGTTCAGCAATTCGTGTGATTGAACGGCACGGCATTTGATTTGTCCCTCTGTGAAACCCATTTATGAGTTCACAGAGGAGATAAAACATGTCAGTGTCAGGTGCGTTTGATGAGAAGAGTCCTGAAGCTCCACCTACCCCGGAGAACGACGGTCGGGAGGCTTCCCGGGAGTCTGCTTCAGCACTGGAACGATTCATCAACAGTTTTCTTCGCGAGCAGAATATTCGCTGGATGCTGGTGATCGGAGCCGCCATTGTTTTCGGTTCTTCGCTGATGCTGGTCAGTCGTGAGTTCTCCAGTTGGCCTGCGGGACTGAAGTATCTGACGGTGCTGGCCTACACCGGAGTGATCTTCGCCGCCGCTGAAGTCGGTCGTACACGTCTGGGCTTGAAAGTCACCTATCGCGTGCTGCATGTGCTGACTTTGTTTCTGCTTCCAGTGTGCTTTCTGGCTCTGAACTGGGCCACTTCGTCAGGCCTTGCCGGCAGTCTGATGAACGTTGCCGAAGCAATCGCCTGGGGAGTTCCAGCCGCTGCGTTTCTGCTGTTTGCGGCCACTCGAATTTTCGATCATCAATTGCGAGGACGCCAGACCACGTTCGTTGCTGCGTATGTAATGCTCTCGCTCGCCGGTGCGTTGCCGAAGCTGACTCATCCGCTGTTGTCATTCAGTGTTTCGCTGGTGCTGTGGTTTGTCATGAGTGCCGGAATGATCAAAGTGAGCCGCCATATCTTCTGGCTGACTGAAGAGAATCGCTGGCCTCGCATTTTTGCGTTCTTCCCCTCGCTGCTGCTGGGAAGCATGTTTCTGATGCTCATGGTGACTCGAACGGCCGTGAGCGTGTCAGTCGAATGGATTGGTTTCGGCTGTGTTCTCGTCTCGGCTACAATTTTGATGAACGCTCGCACGGTCGCCGACGTGTTCCGACAGAGAACGGGTGACCTTGTTCGTCCTCTGCCATGGTCCATCGTGTTGCCAATTCTGGTCGGTCTGATCTGGATGGCCGCCGGACTGGGGCTCGCCTTTGCAGGATTCCCAAAGACATTCGCGCTGGTGCCAACATGTGCTTTGGCGACAGCCATGTTGCTTGTGGCCGCTCGCGAAACCAATCATCGTGGATTCGTCTGGGCTGCGTTGCTGACAGGAGTGATGACCTATCAGTTTTCGCCCACACTCTTCCGCGAAACTGCGATGGCTCTGCGAAATGCTGCGGCTGCCGGACTTCAGACGCCAAAGCTTCCGTTTGCGTTTTATGGATTGACCTATCTTCCGCTTATTCTTGGAATCGCAACACTCTATCGCGTCTTCAGGACACGAATTGCACAGCATCTGGTTGAACCACTCAGGACGTTTTCATGCTGCCTCGCAATCGCTCTGCAGGTTGTGGCGTTTACGAATGCTCAGGCTCTGTTTCTGGTCTCTGCGGTCAATATCGTCGCGTTGTATCTGCTGGGAGTTATCCTGCGTGATCGCAACATTGCACGACTGTCGCTGATTTCACTCGTCGCGTCTGTCACGATGCTGGTACCGTTCTTTACGGCCACCTCCAGTTCGACGCCGATGATCGTTTTGCTGCTGAATTCGACATCGTCCGTCGCACTGAGCCTGGGAATACTCGGCTGTGTGCTGGCGGTCACTCGCATCGGAGATCGTTTACTGAAGCTAGTGCCTCAGGATGGGTTAACTCACGGCGAGAAGTCCCGACTTGATCACCTGAGCGAATCCATGGGACTATTTCTATCCGGCAGTTTGGCACTCTACTGGATTGTTTTCGCTTTCCGGGACATTGTCCATCCTAACAATTCTTCCGTATCCTGGATTCATTGCCTGCTGCCGCTGGCCACGTTTGTTGTTCACTCCGTCCGCTATCGCAATCTGTTGAGCGGTTTCGTGTTCTGGGCTCTGCTGCTGACCGGGTTCGTGTTTGTTGCCGTTGAGGCCAACGTCAGCGGGGCCATGATCAATTTCTGCCTCACACTGACGCTGGGAATCGGTTCCATCGCAGGAACACGATGGTACCGCTCCGGACTGACGACATCGACATCTGGCATCGGTTTGTCAGATCTTGTATCACGGTCATTGAAAGAGGCAGAGCATCGAACCACCGCCTGCGATGCGTTATTGGTGCCGTTTAACTGGCTTAGCACGAGCGTGATGTTTGCGATGGCCGGCCTTATGCACATGCCGACGCTGATGTATCACAACCTGAATCACAATGCGATGCCGATGCCTCTGGCCACGACGCTGACGATTGTGTGGCTAACGGTGGCGACATTCATGATTGGAAGTCGACTGGCCGGCATCCTGAGTGCGTTTGCGATTCCCCTGATGTGTTCGTCACTGGTCGTCACCGCAGGGCTTGTCAGCGATCCTTCGTGGACGCAGATCTTCGTCATCTGGGCGTCGGCTTCATCGGTCTGCAGCATTCTCTTTTCAAGAATGCAGAGGCCTTCGACCGAGTTGGCTTTGATGATCAGTCGAGCGTGGATGCTGGGCACACTGGCTGTTTCCACAACCAGCTTTAATCATGAATATCGCGTGATTCCTGTCGTGGTCCTGCCGGTTCTGTTCATGATCCAACGCGAATCACTGTCCGGGCTTCAGCGAACGATTATTGCCATCCTTTCCAACGTTCACGCTCTTCTGCTTGTCGGCGGATTGATGGGATTACAGGGAAATATGACCATGCTGATCTCGTCTTCCGATGCGAGTATCCTGCGAGTTTATTTTCCGGTCCTTGTCATCAGCGTGTTTGTTTTTGAGTTTCTTCGTTCACGACTTGAGCAGGACCTGGTTGAAGTCTGGCAAGTGGTTCTTCGCGTCTGCGGAGGAATTGCGGTCTTCACGTCGATCCTCGGCGATTATCCTGCGTCCCTGATGAGTGCTGTGATGGTCGCCACGTTTCTGGCGGCAGCGGTGTTTGAACTGTGGAATGCGATCCGCCGTCAGCAGGAATTCTACGTCTGGAACGCTATTGCATTGACCGCCGGTTGCGGCGGCTGGATGATCGTCGAACGGCTGATCGAACCCGGGGCAGGGATATCTCAGATTCTGCTGCTGGTCATTTCTGCGATCAGTTTGACGATTGCGGAGAAGTCTCGAGGCCATCAGCATGCCGCGATCCTCGTGCGTCCGATGCGAATCGTTGGTATCTCACTGCCAATGATGGTCTCTGTTCTCGCTCTGTTGCGAACCATCATGGCTGGGGCTGATGTGCGAGGTCTGCAGGCTCTGGCTGTCTTTGGCTGTGCCGCGATTTACTTTCATCAGTGGCTGCTGAGCCGCAGACGGCTGTTTGTGCTGCTGGCCGGTGCTGTTGCTAATCTGGCATTTGTTCTGCTGTGGAGAAGCCTGCACTTCAGCGATCCGCAGTTCTACATGGTGCCAATCGGACTATCAGTGCTTGGGCTGATCGAAGTCCTGAAGAAGGAGCTGCCATCGGCTTCTCATGATCCGCTGAGATACGTTGGAGCACTCATCATTCTGGTTTCGCCGGTCTTCGATATTCTCAGTGGCAGTTGGGTTCATTTGTTGTCACTGCTGGTGCTGTCGACTTTCGTTGTTCTGCTTTCCATCGGGCTGCGATTGCGAGCCCTGATGTATACCGGAACCGCGTTTATCCTTGCGGATCTGGCCGGGATGATCTTTCGAGCCACCGAGGACCGTATGTCTTTGCTATGGATCGGCGGACTTGGTCTGGGCGTCGCCGTAATTGCTCTCGCCGCAATCTGCGAAAACCATCGTGATCGAGTTCTTGCTCGCATCCGCACTCTGTCCGCAGCGCTGGCGACATGGGAATGAACAAACGCATGCGGTACGGGCCCATAGGGAATGCGTGTTGATGGGTGTTTGATTTGTGATCAGCGGAGCCGCGCTGAGTTCTGAAAAGCGGTTTGTTTCTGTTTTCTGTTACTCAATGTTTCTAAAAGGATCATGACCATGAAATGGCTTACTCAGTTCAGTTTAATTATGCGTTCCAATCTGACCACATTGAAGGACCGGATTGAAGACCCCGAGAAAACTCTGCATCAGTTGCTGATTGATATGGAGGAAGAGCTGGATGGCGTGCGATCTCGAGTGGCCGAAGCGGTTGCCGATGAAATCCAGATGCGGCAAAGGACAGAGAGAGAACGAGCTGATGTCACAAAATGGAGTGATCGTGCCGCCCAGGCTCTCAAACGCAATGACGAGTCAACAGCGAGAGCAGCTTTGGACCAGAAGTTGTCAGCTTTGCAGCGAGCCGAACGGTTCGAACAGGAACTTGGCCGACAGCAAACAGATGTGCTGAAACTGCAGGATGCGGTGCGTGACCTTGAGGACAAAATTCGTCAGGCAAGACAGAAGAAGACGCTGTTGACTGCTCGTCTGGCCCGTGCCGAATCCAGCCAGAAGATTCACGATGTGATGGAACGCACGGCATCACAGTCCGCGTTCGCTCAGTTCAATCGACTTGAAGAGAAAGTTGACCGACAGGAAGCCCTGAGTGAAGCGTGGGATCGCATGGACGGCAAAGATCCTGACGCCATGGAGCTGGAAAGAAAGCTCGATGCCGCAGAGAGAAAAGATCGACTTGCAGAAGAACTGGCACAACTCAGGGCCAGCATTGCAGGAGCCTGAAAAGCGTTCCGGACGACTGAATCGAAAATCATGTTTTTCCGTTTACCGCCGAGCCACAGGCGACGGCTTTTCCATGGGCCGTTGCCTGTCGCCCGACGGTAAACGATTACTCTCGGATGACGCAAAAATCATGGCCAGACTCACAGCAATCTCCAGTCAACATGGATTCTGGGACTCGCTGCGAACATTGCTGCAAGCGTGGTGGGGATCGGATCGGATTCGAACCTCTCCTACAACAGGGAGAATACTGGTATTGCGACCGGGCGATCGATTTCTGCTAATGGATCAGATCTGGATCGTGACGTTTCGAGACATCAAGTGCCGGGACTCTTCAGCCCGCGTGCGGCTGGGAATAAGCAGCGAAACGAGAAGTCAAACGGCGGAATTGGACTTAAGAGCGTCCGGCATCGACGCAAAACACGCTGAACCCGCAATCCTGCAAATTGACGACCAGATTGTTCCAGTCCGGGACGCGGAGATCAGCATTCTGCCGTCAAACTCATTTGCAGCAGATACGACAGTCTGAAACGAATCCACACCCGACAGATCAGATTCAGGGAATCATCTGCATGCTGGTCCGGGCCTTCGACTGGTTATTATGGGTCGGCTCCGTGACCAGATCTCTCGCGCATCTCATTGGGTGCCCCCTACGCCGTCACGAGTCGCTGAGTCTCACCCTGAATCAAGGAGAACTGCGTCAGACGGCAGAGATCCAGCAGTTCGTTGGCAGCCTGCATGATTCCGATCATGTCTTTGTCATGTTCCAGAGATTCCAGCAACTGCTCGGACACGTCGACCATGCTGTCGATCCCCGCCCGCTCAGCTGTTGTCAGAATTCTGGAGGTTAACGTTCGCAGTTCGCCGAGATCCTGATCATCCAATGCGGCGACCAATCGCTCAATCTGCACGCCAATGTCGAGGGCAATGTCTGTCGAAACGCCCGGCATTTCTGCACGTGAACCAGATCGCAGACGCACGGCTGAGATAAATCGTTCGACCAGTTCAGGGTCGAATTGTGTCCCTGCACATCGTCGCAGTTCTTCAAACGCTTCACTACGTGATTTGTGGCGGCGATAAACGGCGTCGGAAGTCATGGAATCAAAAGCATCTGCGATCGCGAGGACTCTTGAAGCAACACTTGGTCGGCTTCCGACGGTGTTCAGTTCTTCCTGATTGCTGAGATCAAACCGCACGGAGTACTGTTCGATAATTTCCGTGACAACATCCGAGCCGAATGAATTCTTCACCAGTTGCATGCTGACATATCGATTGCGTCGCATGACAGCCCACTCTTCGTCGGTCAGCCGGCCATGCTTTTGAAGGATCGCATCCGGGACGCCGATCTTCCCGATGTCGTGCATGAGTGCGGCAATTTCGAGGTTGTAACACTCACGCATTGACAGCAAGCCCTCGGCCGTCGCAACGCAAAGGTCTGCCACTCGTCGACTATGAGCCGCTGTGGGCTGGTCACGATACGACATGGCGGACAGCAATGCGGTGACGGCCTGGAAAGGAATCGTGACCGCAGCTCGTTTGCGTGGTTCTTTGCGAGCAGTCGCTGGTGTTTCACCAAGCTGCGAGATCTGCTTTTGTGCTTTGTCGAAACGAATGACCTGATTTCTGCCATTTCTCTTGGCAACGTACAGACACTTGTCAGCCTGATCGAGAAGATCCTGAGGGGAGTCCGATTTCTGAGCAAAAGAAGACACTCCAAGACTTGCAGTGACTTTTAGTTCGCCAATCTGCAGAGATTTAATCGCCAGGCGAATGCGTTCAGCCCGCAGTTCTGCGTCGTCCAGAGTTGTGTCCGGCATTAACACAGAGAATTCTTCACCACCGTAGCGACAGACGATGTCGGACTCCGCAACAGTCTTCATCACCACCGACGCCACTTTGCGCAGGACTTCATCGCCCATCGCATGGCCGTGATTGTCGTTGATCGATTTGAAGTGGTCGATGTCGACCATCATTGCGGATAAATCACCGCCCGCCATCTTCTTTTGAGCCCAGATGGATTCAAAGTCTTTGAAGAAGCTTCGACGGTTCACGCAGCCGGTCAGAGCGTCGCGAGTCGCCAGCCATTCCAGTTCTCGGTTCTGCTGGCGAATTTCTTCGCTTGACTGCTTCAATGAATTCAGAGCATCGCGAAGTTCTTTCTGCTTACGATCAAGCTCGGTAACGTCTTCAAAACTAGCCACAACGCCACGGCACTTCTGACGTTCATCATGAATGGGCACGGAGCTGACAGAGAATGTTCTCTCTGTGCCGTTGACGCCGAACTTCATGATCACGCCACGCAATGACTGCCCGCTGGAAATGGTTGTTTGCCAGGGCTGTTCCGAAAACCTGGCTTCATTCTGATGGCGAAATCCTATCTGATTGGCGTTCTTTCCGACCAGCATCTCAACCTCCTGATGAACATGCTGAGCAAACGCGCTATTGGCAAGCACAATGCGCCCGTCGGTGTCAATGACGAGCAGACCTTCCGCAAGAGCGTCCAGCGCTTCGCGAACTCGCGACGGAATCACCTGCGAAGGATTCAACTGCCGAAGTACTCGCCGCAGATACAGCGAGAACGAAAAGAACAGGCCAACGCCCAGAAACAGCGAAAGTGAGAACTCGGGCCGCATTATATTGCCCAGAGGTCCTGCCGCGACTTCGAGAAACCGGACTTCCAATTGTCCCCAATGTTCACCCGATGCGGTGATGGGCACAATGAATTCACGAGATGAATTCGGGACGGATCCGCGGGTTTCCCAGATCGCCTCGTGTTCTCCGGAGGCAAACAGCAGTTCTCCGCTTTCGTCGATTCGCACGGCCAGTGATTCGACTTCCGGATTTCGCTGGCGAATGGCGTCGAACGTTTCCTGGATCTGCTTTTCATTCATTCGCGGCGCGAGTGCCATGAAACTGACGGCTGTCGCTTCGCAGAATGCAGATCGGTTTTTCTGTGCGGCCGTACCGACGCTTGGAATTAGTCCCAGTAGACCGGCAACCAGCAATGCACTGATCGTGAGACTAACAAGTCCCAGAACGATTCGCATGCTTGAGGAGAGTCGGGGCATGAACCTGAGCCAGATATTGAGGAATCCTGATAAAAGCTTCTGAGGTGAGCATAGGTCACGTTTTTTCGTGAGAACTCTTTTGTTGCCAATCTGCAACAGCGTTCGGCCAAGACGCGGGGAGAATCCCCTGCTTCATCGGGCAGAACTAACCCGCGCCGCTGGGAATCTTCGCCGGAATCGGGGTCTACAATCCGCAAAAACGAATCAAAGCGTATGATCAGATTCTTCGGACAGATTTCGGCCGAACCTGGTTTACACTGAATCCTGGCGACACAAATCCGGCGCGAGATGCGGCATTTCACAGATCCTGGACTGTCGGCGAAATTATGCGGACTCAGCGTGCATCGGGAACACGAATCTCGATCAGCATCCCGGGAAGAAAAACCTCCGGGAGGGAATCGAGTGATCGGTCATCCAGCAGCGTACAACTCAACCGCTGCTCGACGGCCACTTCCTGGATTCTGCGGATCGCCGTGACACAACCATAAGCAAGCCACATCCGACCGTCGGGTCGCAGTCGTGTGCGTGCTCCGGTCACCAGAGATTTCAGCAACTGAAAGTCCGGATCGTAGAGAGCAAACTCCTCCACGCTGATCGGCTTACGGTTCTCCCACGGCGGATTCGAGATAATGAAATCAAAGGTCTCGTCCGGCTTAATCACGGTCCATGCTTCGGGGGCTCGCTGTGGCACGGGTCTGGCGTTAAGTCGCTTTGCAAA